>JADGEA010000104.1 GCA_016744615.1 Flavobacteriaceae bacterium | reverse complement strand
GAATAGAATTAAGATCTGTTCTTGTTTGCAATGCATAAAATTTCCGTTTTTATAAAAATACGTGTTTTTTAAATAACAACCATATTATATAATAGAGCCTTTTTTATTAATTTTGAAATCCTGCTCTGCAAGCAATACAGTTCTTTGTCGCATTGCTGTACTAGGTGTTCCTGTTTTAATATTTAAGTAAAAATAGGGTGGTACGGTTGCCGTAGTATCTGTGGATGCAACAAAAATAGCTGCCAGACGTGTTTTTTTAAATTCAATTCCAAAACCCTGCCCACTGTGGTCATTAAAGAAAAAATGATCGGCAATATGAACATCTGGACCTCTATATAATCTGGCACCTATCCAGATACTCAAGTCCTTTCCCATAATATTACGAGCTTCTACAAAAAGTTCCGGAACAGCAAAAGTTAAACCTCCCAAACTGGTAGATGTACTGTTTCCAATACTCGCCAAACTATTGGAATAGAAAGCAAACCTTGCCTGTGCAAATATCTCTGTACTATCTCCTTTTTTTGGATGGAAATGAAAAGCCGGAGCTAACTCTAGATAATCTTGCTCTTCCAACCTACCTCCAATACTACCCATATTATTGAGATTCAATCTCCTTCCTATGGATCCTCCATTTTCATAGGACCAATCCACTCCTACCCTTCCATAAGAGCCCAGAGATACATTTTTATTGCTCACATTTTGATAGGATATTTGTGCATTTATAGAAGAAAGAAATAACAAAAAGGATAAAAATAGAATTACCTTATATCTTAAAGAATGGAATTGAAAGTTCATGCTTGGTTTGTTGGATGTTAATCAAAAATACAAAAAAGCTACAGATTTACAATAAACTAACAACGGAAACAGACAACTACCAATTGATTTTAAAAGTAAAAATTATGGTTATCTGAATAATTATGCTCAATCTAACATCAATTTTTCTATAAACGGATCAAGTGTTTTAAACATTAATAAATGACCTTTTGCATTAGGATGTAAATAGTCTGGCATTAGGTTTTTATCAATTTTACCTGTACTATCTAAAAATATTTCACCAATATCTTTATAGGATATGCTCTTATCTTTTGCAGGAAATTCAGATAAAAATTTATTGGTTTCTTTATTAATCTTATCACGGTTATTTGGTTTATAGCCATATGGGAAAATTCCGAGTAGCAGTATTTTTGTATCCGGTAGTTTCTTTCTGATAATTCGTGTAATTTTCCAGACAGCATCTTGTAATTGTTTAGGTTGAGTTATGGATAAAAAATGATTGCCATCGGTATTATTGGTTCCAATTAACAATAAGACAACTTTTGGTTTTGATTGATCCAACTCTCCATTTTCTATCCGCCAGATCAAATTTTCAGTCCTGTCTCCACTAAACCCTAAATTCAATGCTCTATATTTATGAAGATACTTTCTCAAAACTTCGTTTCTGTCAGAATATTCCAGCGTATGTAAAATAGAATTACCCAATAAAACTAATTGAGGGTTGATCTGTGGAGTTTTTATTTTTTCTTCATGACGTTCTTTCCACCATTCAATATGCAGCTTATCCGTAGGTGAAAGAGCGGAATTTTGATCTTGAGAAAAGGTATTGAAAGTAACTAAAATCAGCAATAAGTGAAAAATATATTTCATTTGAGGTAATTCTATAATAGTTCTTAATTAGTTGGGTAAATATATCATTTTCAAAAAGATTCCCTAACATTCTTAAGGTAATAAATTACATTTTCTGAGCACCTCAAACAAATCTAAATTAGAAATTGAAACAACTGTGGATTGTCATTCAAATATTCACCAAGAAAACCTAACCTTTTCATTCGATCTACCATGGGCTTAAAATCTTCTTTATTTTTTAACTCAATCCCTACTATTGCAGAACCTTGTGTACGACTGCTTTTTTTAGTGTATTCAAAAAAAGCAATATCATCATTTTTACCTAAAACATCAACAACAAACTCCTTTAATGCTCCTGCCCTTTGCGGAAACGGAACTATAAAATAGTGCTTTAATCCTTCAAAAAGTAATGACCTTTCTTTGATCTCTTCCATACGAGTTATATCATTATTTCCTCCACTAATAACGCAAACAACATTCTTACCCTTGATTTTCTCTTTATAATAGTCTAAAGCTGAAACGGATAAAGCTCCAGCAGGCTCTACCACTATAGCTTTTTCATTGTATAATTTCAACAAAGTAGAACAAACTTTTCCTTCCGGAACTGTAATCACATCATCAATATAATTCTCACAAATATCAAACGTAAGATCTCCCATTTTTTTTACTGCTGCTCCATCTACAAATTTATCAATGGTCTCTAGCTCTGTATTGGCTCCATTTTTAATTGAAGTTTTTAAGGAAGGAGCGCCTTCGGGTTCAACCCCAATAATTTTAGTTTTCGGGCTTATTTCTTTAAAAACGCTTATAATACCAGAAGCTAAACCTCCACCGCCAACGGGAACAAAAATATAGTCAATTGTTTCTTTGGCATCTTCCAGTAGTTCCAAAGCTAAAGTTCCTTGACCTGCAATAATTTTTTTATCATTAAATGGATGTACAAATGCAATATTATTCTTTTCTGAAAAAATTTTGGCAATATAAAAACTCTCATCAAAAGTATCGCCAAACAATTTAACCTCCACATTGTCTTTACCAAACATTTCTACCTGCCTTATTTTTTGCATTGGTGTAGTAATAGGCATGAAAATCACTCCAGAAATATTTAAAAAATGACAGGCCTGAGCAACACCCTGGGCATGATTTCCGGCACTCGCACAAACTACACTTTTAACATGATCATCATCAACCAGACTCTTAATTTTATTAAATGCTCCCCTTATTTTATAAGAACGAACTCTTTGCAGATCTTCTCTCTTAAAAAAAATATTAGCCTGATAATTTTCAGAAAAATTCAACATTTTTATCAAAGGAGTGTGCTTTACCAGTTCCTTGATATTTTGTTGTGCTCTTTCAATTTCACCTAATGAAATTTTATTATTTGATGTGTTCATAGACCTTTAAATCGATTTTATAAATATAATAAAAAAACCACCGGATTCTTTAAAAGAAATCGATGGTAGAATTTAAATAGAACTATTGTTCTAAATTACACAACCTTTATCATCGCGGTCATTGCTTCTCTTAGCTCATATCCAACAATCTCAACCGGATGGAAACGAATTTGTTCATTAATCGCAATTAATTCCTGGTTATCTACACCATTATCTTTTGCTTCACCATATTTTTTCCCAATTACATCTGTGTCTATTTTCTTCATAAAATCCGCCAATAATGGTTTGCATGCGTGATCAAATAAATAACAACCATATTCTGCTGTATCAGAAATTGTTGCATTCATTTCATATAATTTTTTACGCGCAATTGTATTTGCAATTAAAGGTGTTTCATGTAAAGATTCATAATAAGCAGATTCTTCAATAATACCGGCTTCTGTCATTGTTTCAAATGCCAGCTCAACACCTGATTTTACAAAAGCCACCATTAACACTCCATTGTCAAAATACTCTTGTTCAGAAATCTCCTCATCAGTTGCCATTGTTTTTTCAAATGCTGTTTCTCCAGTTGCAGCTCTCCATGTCAGTAGATTCTCATCATCATTGCCCCAGTCTTTCATCATATTTTTTGAAAATTCACCTGAAATAATATCATCCATATGTTTGTGAAATAAAGGGCGCATGATACCTTTTAATTCTTCAGCCAAGCTATTTGCTTTAATTTTTGCCGGATTTGACAAACGATCCATCATGTTAGTAACACCACCGTGCTTTAAGGCTTCTGTAATGGTTTCCCATCCATATTGAATTAATTTTGCAGCATAAGTAGGTTCAATTCCTTTTTCGATCATCTTGTCAAAACTCAAAATCGAACCAGTTTGTAGCACACCACATAAAATGGTTTGTTCTCCCATTAGATCTGATTTTACTTCGGCAACGAAAGAAGATTCTAAAACACCTGCTTTATCACCTCCAGTTGCTACTGCATATGCCTTTGCCTGTTCTAATCCTTTTCCTTCCGGATCATTTTCAGGGTGCACAGCTATTAAGGTTGGAACACCAAATCCTCGTTTATATTCTTCTCTTACTTCAGATCCAGGTGACTTTGGAGCTACCATGATTACTGTAATATCCTTTCGAACCTGCATTCCTTCTTCAACGATATTAAAACCATGAGAATAGGATAAAGTAGAGCCTTTTTTCATCAAAGGCATTATTGCATTCACAACAGATGTGTGCTGTTTATCCGGAGTTAAGTTACATACCAGATCAGCTGATGGAATCATTTCTTTATAAGTTCCAACAGCAAAATCATTTTCAACTGCATTTTTATAGGATTGTCTTTTTTCAGTTATCGCACTATCACGCAATGTATAAGAAATATCCAATCCGGAATCTCTCATATTCAATCCCTGATTTAATCCCTGGGCTCCACTACCAACGATTACAATTTTCTTTCCTTTTAAAGCATCAACTCCCTCAGAAAACTCTGATGGATCCATGAACCTGCATTTTCCTAACTGCTCTAATTGCTCTCTTAGTGGCAGGGTATTAAAATAATTTGTCATTATTAATTCTATTTTATTAATTTAGTTGTTTTTGCAATAATTCAGAAATTCTCATTTCTTCTTTTGTAACAGATATTCTACCTGATCTAACAAATTGCATAATTCCAAAAGGGAGTAATTCATCATAAAGAGTTTCTATTTCTTCTTTTCTACCTGATTTTTCAATTACAAAAAATTCAGGTGAAACAGTTACAATCTGTGCATTACTATTTTTTATAATATTTTGTATTTGACGTTCATCAAATAGTAGATTTGATTTAATTTTAAATAACGCTGTTTGTACATAAATGGACTGCTCATTGGTATGATAATAAGCTTTGATTACTTCTACCTGTTTCTCTAACTGACCTATGATCTTTTTAACTTTTTCTTCACTTAAATCGGAAACAATAATAAATCTGGAAACATTTTCAATTTCAGTACTTGATACAGTTAAGCTTTCAATATTGATATGTCTTTTTAAAAATATGGTTGCTATTCTGTTTAACAAACCAATGTTGTTTTCGGTATAAATCGATATAGTATATATTTCTTTCATCTTGAGTCTATTTTAATCTAATATCAGAAACTGTTGCTCCTGTTGGTATCATTGGAAAAACATTACCTTCTTTTTCAACAATAACTTCTAAAAAATAAGAATCTTTTGAAGCAATCATCTTTGCTACTGCATCTTTCAGATCTTCTCGTTTATCAACTTTTTTTGCTTCGATTCCATATCCCTCCACAATTTTAATAAAATCAGGGTTAGTCATCACAGTGGAAGCGTACCTTTTATCAAAGAACATTTCCTGCCATTGACGCACCATACCTAAGAATTCATTGTTTAAAACAACTATCTTTACCGGTACTTTTGTTTGTAGAATAGTACCTAATTCCTGAATTGTCATTTGAAAACCTCCATCTCCAATAATGGCAACAACTTCTCTTTCCGGAGCCCCCATTTTTGCTCCAATAGAAGCAGGCAAACAAAAGCCCATAGTTCCTAAACCACCTGAAGTTACAACACTTCTCGACCTGTTAAAATTAGCATATCTACTTGCAAACATCTGATTTTGACCAACATCAGATGCAATAATCGCATCTCCTTTTGTTTCTTTATTAATCAGATTAATAACCTCTGCCATGGTTAATTTATCACTAGTAGGATTTGTTTGTGGATGAATAATTTTTTCATATTCAATTTTATGTAAATCTATAAATTTATGATGCCATTCTTTATTTGTATTTGAATGAATCAATGGAAGCAATTCTAATAAAGTTTCTTTTACCGTTCCTAAAACAGCAACGTCTGTTTTTACATTTTTATCAATTTCAGAAGGATCAATATCAAAATGAATGACTTTTGCCTGTTTGGCATAGGTTTCTAAATTACCCGTAACACGGTCATCAAAACGCATTCCGATGGCAATCAATACATCACAATCATTCGTTAAAACATTAGGAGCATAATGCCCATGCATTCCTACCATTCCCATATTGAAATCATGATCAGTTGGTAATGCAGACAAACCTAATAAAGTTGATGCAGCTGGTATATCTGCCTTTTCAATTAAACTTTTTAATTCCTCTTCTGCATTTGCTAAAACCACCCCTTGTCCGAAAATAATAAAAGGTTTTTTTGCTTTATTTATCAATTCAGCAGCAGCTTTTACCTGAGCTATATCCATTTGAGGAATAGGTGTATAGCTTCTAATTTTCTCACACTTAATATATTCAAAGTCAAGTTCATCAAACTGAGCATCTTTCGTAACGTCTATCAAAACAGGTCCCGGTCTTCCAGATCTTGCAATATAAAAAGCCTTGGCTAAAACTTCAGGAATTTCAGAAACTTTGGTTATTTGATAATTCCATTTGGTAACAGGTGTTGAAATACTCACAATATCTGTTTCCTGAAAAGCATCACTTCCCAGTAAATGGGAACCAACCTGACCAGTAATACAAACAATTGGTGTTGAATCAATTTGAGCATCTGTAATACCTGTAATTAAATTTGTAGCTCCAGGACCAGATGTTGCAATAGCAACACCTACCTTGCCTGATACTCGCGCATACCCCTGGGCAGCATGAATAGCACCTTGTTCATGGCGAGTTAAGACATGATGTAATTTATCTTGATATTTATAAAATTCATCATAAACCGGCATAATTGTACCACCAGGGTAACCATATAACAAGTCAACACCTTCAGCAATCAAACATTCTACAATTGCCTTTGCTCCAGTCATTTTAACAGATTTCTTGTTTTCCACTTTTTGTTTCTCTTTTGTCATTGTTTCCATAATTTTCTATTTATGGTTCTGATTTGAATTTGTTTTAGCAATCCACTCATTTATTTAATTTTACTTCACTTATTAAGAAAATAAACCAGACTTTTATTAATTTTCAAAAATAAAAAGCTGCTTTCTTTTTATATTCAATTTTATTTATTCATTTACAATATTCAATAGTTCACATATTCAGGTATCTTATTGATTATAATTATCTTACACCTTTCAATTTACAAAGTTTAAACCAATAAAAAAACCTCCCTAAATTAGGAAGGCTTATACATATTATATCACAATATACTTCCTATCCTCTCTGAACTGAAATGACACGAATTATAATTATTGAATTAATTGATGAAGTATATTGCATTTATTTTTTTATTATCACAGCACAAATGTATAAAATTATTTATACTTCGATGCTGATTTTCTTTTAATAATTGTTTCTACAGAAATATTTTCTATTTTACTTTCTAACCATGATATCAGATCTAAATAGATGAATGCTCTTTTTTCATATGGATGATTTTCATAAACCTTTAATTCTTTATGCAATTGAATAAATGCCTTTTTCAACTCATGCGGATAAATATCTCCTAAACTACGCAAAAAAGTAATAAATTTTTGCTGCACCATTTGCAACTCATCCATTTTTATTAAAAACTTATAGGTTGATTTAATCAATACATCTAGATTCTGATCTAATCCAGCTTCATAATGTGCTACAAGGTTTAAGATTCTCGAAAAACATACCAAATCCTCACGCATTTTTGAATCTTTATTATGGATTATTTTCTCTAAATAAAATATGCTATTCTCATATTGTTCAGCTCCAAAATATAAACTTGCGAATTTATAATAAAACACCATGATATGATGAGCATCAACCCTATTCTTATAACTATCAATTTCCACTAAAACTTCCGGGATCAGATCAATTCCTTTATTGAATTTGCCTTCTAAAAAAAACAGATTGATTTTATTGGAATACAGGTATAAAAAAGCCAAAGATTCCGTATTCTCATTCATTAAAAAATTATGCTGATTGATCTCTTCCTCCAAATAAAAAAGCGTTGATCTGAATTTTGACACATGCTGTATCAAGAACAAGGATTCTAATAAATAATTAATCCCTTTTAAATAAAATACCGGATTATTCTTTTTCATTTTAGGATTATCATAAAAAAGATCAACCCATTTTTGGGCATGTTTATAACTCAATACAAAATTTTGTATGATCAAACTATACCACAAATAAGCTTTATACAAAAAAAGTTTTTCCTTTAAACCTAAATCAGCGATCTTATAATCAGGAAGATTTAACTTGAAATATGTTTTAATTTCATCATAATCTTTATCCGTTTTTACATACCCTTTGTTCAATAATGTGCTATATAATTGTAATGATAAATTGGATAATTTACTTAATATAACCGTCCTTTTACTTAATTTCATTGACTGAAAAATCAAATCACTGGCACGAGTATTCATACTACGTGTAATGAATTGTGATTCAATTATTTTTTCAAACTCAACAATTTCAAAAGCCAAATTATTCTCATTGTATAGTACTGCAGTATTCTTAGCTTTATCTAGTATTTTTAAACTTTGCTTATGTAAACCTTTGCTGTATAAAATAGTTGCAAAATCAAGTTGTTCTCGAATTTGCATTTTTATATTTCTATGAGAGGGATTAAGCTTTAAGCTAACCAATATTTGTTTGTATAAATGTGCTTTTGAATTGGATAATTGTTGCTTCTTGATATTTGTTTTTTGAAGAATTAATGTTTCATTAAACTCATCTATTTTATCCAAAATAGTAAATAAAGCCATGAAGTTTTTTTCAGAATTACCTCCCAGCCTTCCTGCATACAATTTAAATTGTCTTTTTTCTGACTTTGATAATGACTTTACCAACAAAAAAAGAGTATCATTTTTTTCTATAGACATCGTAAAAATAAATATATAACTAATTGTTTGAATGATTATTACGTCTTTTTAAAATAGTTGAATATAGTAAACATCCATTGTTTTCTAAAAAAACATCTCACAATAAAACTACTTTTGAACCATCAAAAGTCATAAAAATTATTTAATTATGAGCACAAATAAAGTTCAAATATTTGACACCACCTTGAGAGATGGAGAGCAAGTACCAGGCTGTAAGCTAAATACCAAAGAAAAATTAATAATAGCTGAACAATTAGATTTACTGGGAGTTGATGTGATTGAAGCCGGTTTTCCTGCTTCAAGTCCGGGTGACTTTATTTCAGTAGTTGAAATTTCAAAAATTGTGAAAAACGCTACAGTTTGTGCACTTACAAGAGCAAATAAACATGATATTCAGGCTGCTGCGGAAGCTTTAAAGTATGCTGTTAAACCAAGAATTCATACTGGTATTGGTACATCAGAGTCAC
Organism: Flavobacteriaceae bacterium; assembly: GCA_016744615.1. Classification (GTDB taxonomy): domain Bacteria; phylum Bacteroidota; class Bacteroidia; order Flavobacteriales; family Flavobacteriaceae; genus Lutimonas. The sequence continues at coordinate 5,582 of JADGEA010000104.1, read as the reverse complement.
ATATCAAATTCAAATTCAAATCTACCCCAAAAAAAATAATTGAAAGAGCAAAAGAGGCTGTTAGTTATGCAAAAACTTTTGTAGATGATGTTGAATTCTACGCTGAAGATGCTGGGAGAACTGATAATAAGTTTTTAGCTCAAATTTGTGAAGAAGTAATCAAATCAGGTGCAACTGTATTAAATATTCCTGATACTACAGGTTATTGTTTACCCGAAGAATACGGAGCAAAAATAAAATACTTAAAAGATCATGTCAAAGGAATTGAGAATGTAACTATTTCTTGCCATTGCCATAACGATTTAGGTATGGCTACAGCAAATTCAATTGCCGGAATTAAAAATGGTGCACGCCAAATAGAATGTACCATTAATGGCATTGGCGAAAGAGCCGGTAATACGGCTTTAGAAGAGGTTGTTATGATCATGAAACAACATCCTTATTTAAATTTAGACACCAATATAAATACACAATTATTGTATAGTACCAGTCAAATGGTTCAACAACATATGGGTATAAATGTACAACCTAACAAAGCAGTAGTTGGTGAAAATGCATTTGCACACAGTTCCGGAATTCATCAGGACGGTGTTATCAAAAACAGAGAAACATATGAAATTATGAATCCTGAAGATGTTGGTGTTGATAAAACCTCAATTATTTTAACCGCTCGAAGCGGAAGAGCTGCCTTGGCTTATCGAGCCAAAAACATAGGAATTGATCTTACCAAAATGGAATTGGATGAGGTTTATCCTGAATTTTTAAGATGTGCCGATAAGAAAAAAGAAGTTGGTGATTCAGATATTCAAAAGATTATCAATTTTAGTAAAATATATTCTAACAGAATTGCATCATAAAACAAGCCCTTTTATTAGAGGGATTTACAAATCATATCTCATTAATTGCATATCTTTGAATTAAGATATGCAATTTTAATTATGGACATTCCCAACATTTCAAATCAACAAGGTAAACTATTTAAAGAAGTAGTTCAACACAGAAGATCTATCCGAATCTATAATCCTAAAAAACCAATTGATGTAAACATTGTACAGCAATGTATTGAGCAAGCAACACTAGCACCAAATAGCAGCAATATGCAATTATGGGAGTTTTATCATGTAACTTCCGCAGATAAATTAAAAAAATTATCCAGTTATTGTTTTGACCAGAGTGCGGCAAAAACAGCACAGCAAATGGTTGTTTTCGTTACCAGAAAAGATCTTTGGAGAAAAAGAGCAAAAGACAACTTAGATCATATCAACAAAATTGCAGGAGGTAAAAATCCTAAGGACTACAACAGAAGAGAAAAATTTGCAAATACCTATTACAAAAAATTAATCCCGATAACCTATTTTGATTTTCTCGGACTTTTTGGATGGTTTAAATATATTATCTACTGGATCATTGGTTTATTCAGACCTATTTACCGACAAGGTAGAAGAAGTGATATGAGAATCGTAGCGCATAAAAGCATTGCTTTAGCAGCACAAACTTTTATGCTAAGCATGGATAATGTGGGCTATGATACCTGCCCAATGGAAGGTGTTGACACTCTGAGAATTAAAAAACTGTTACGTTTACCAATGGGTGCAGAAATTAATATGGTAGTTTCTTGTGGAATCCGTGTGCCAGAAGGAATTTTTGGAGAAAGATTTCGAATTCCTTTTGATGAAGTTTATAAATCCGTTTAGAAATGTAAAATTCACTTGTTTATTTCGACAAACCGAGTGTACTCTTTTCAAAAAACAAGATACAATTTGAAAATAAATATCTGGCATATAATGTGTTTGATATTAGTAAAAGATTACTCCTTTAAGTAAATTTCAAAATATGAATATTGAAAATATTATCCAAAGCATACACTCCAATAAAAAGAAATATTATTTGGATTTAAACCTAAAAACCAAGACAGAAACCTTTACAAATGATCTTTTCTATACTTTGTTTGATAGTAATATTACGATGAAAAATAATATTGGACATTTAACAAAATCTTTTCAGGACATTACGGATATTTCATGTAAACATAAAATTTTTGATTCAAAAAAAGTGTGGGAGAATTTCTTAACCCGTTTACCCGATATTTTAAATCAATTGAATTTTGATGCAGAATGCTTGTATAAACACGATCCTGCTTCCAATAGTATTGAGGAAGTTATCTTTTCTTACCCAGGCTTTTTTGCTATTGCAGTTTTTCGCTTAAGTCATGAGTTCTACAAACAAGACATGCCTTTGATTCCAAGGATTATGAGTGAATATGCACATCGGTTAACCGGAATTGATATCCATCCCGGAGCAACAATCGGATCTCCTTTTTTTATGGATCATGGAACAGGAATTGTAATTGGAGAAACTACAATTATCAAAGATCATGTTAAAATATATCAGGGTGTAACCCTTGGAGCTCTACAGGTTTCAAAAGAAATGAAGAATAAAAAGCGTCATCCAACCGTTAAAAAAAATGTAACTATTTATGCAGGAGCAACTATTCTAGGAGGAGATACAATCATTGGTGAAAATTGTACTATTGGCGGTAATGTCTGGTTAACCAAGTCGGTTCCAGATAATTCAATTATTTATAATTTATCAGAAACAAAACTTAAATCAAAGGATTAAAATTAGCAAATCAATTGTTTTGGTTTTCCTATAAAAACTAAAAAATGATACATTTGCATCTCTTAAAAACAAATTAAACTATAAAATTGACCATAATGAGAAGTGATGAAATAAAAAAAGGATTTGATAAAGCTCCCCACCGAAGTTTATTAAGGGCAACCGGTTTAAAAACCGAAGATTTCAAAAAACCTTTTATTGGGGTGGCAAACAGTTTTATTGAAATTATTCCAGGTCACTTTTTTTTAAATAAATATGCCGAGATCATCAAAGAAGAAATTCGTGCAAACGGATGTATCCCTTTTGAATTCAACACTATTGGCGTTGATGATGGTATCGCCATGGGACATGATGGAATGTTGTATAGCTTACCTTCACGTGAATTGATAGCAAACAGTATTGAAACCGTAATGAATGCGCATAAACTCGATGCAATGATCGCAATTCCAAACTGTGATAAAATTACTCCAGGAATGGTAATGGGAGCCTTAAGGGTTAATGTTCCAACTATTTTTGTTACCGGTGGACCGATGAAAAAAGGCGTTCTGGATGATGGAACTCCTGTGGATCTGGCAACTGTTTTTGAAGGAATAGGAAAATATGAAAATGGTGAAATAACTTCTGCTCAGTTAGAAGAACTGGAATGTAAAGCCTGCCCAAGTGGAGGTAGTTGCTCCGGAATGTTTACGGCAAATTCCATGAACACATTGATCGAGGCTATGGGAATTGCTTTAAAAGGAAACGGAACAATCCTTGCTTTAACAAAAGAACGAGAACAACTACTTAGACAAGCCGCTCGTAGAATTTGTGAAATTGCAAAGGATGAAAAACAATCTGAAAAATACAGGATCAAAAATATATTAAATCAACAAGCTATTCATAATGCTTTTGTAGTAGATATGGCCATGGGGGGAAGTTCTAACACTGTTCTTCATATGCTTGCAATAGCGATAGAGGCAGGTGTTGATTTTGATATTCAAAAGATAAATGAAATCAGTAAAAACGTAAGTCATATTGCAAAAATTTCTCCTTCATTATCTCACATCCATATGGAAGATATCAACAATGCAGGAGGGGTTAGTGCGGTGATGAAAGAGATCAACAAACGTGGAGGAGTACTTCATATTAACAATCCAACTATTGAGGGTTCAACAATTGGCGAACGTATTGCTGATGCAGATATTAAAGATGAAACCGTTATTCATTCTCTGGAAAAAGCATATTCAAAAGTAGGAGGATTGGCTATTTTATTTGGTAATCTGGCTGAAGAAGGTTGTGTGATCAAAACCGCTGGAATTGTTGGAGAACGTAGTTTTAAAGGCAAAGCTGTTTGTTTTAATTCCCAACCGGAAGCTATTGAAGGAATCCGAAAAGGAAAAGTTAAAAAAGGAAATGTAGCAGTTATCCGTTATGAAGGTCCGAAAGGAGGTCCCGGTATGCAAGAAATGCTTTCCCCTACCAGTATGATCATGGGAATGGGACTTGGCGCTGATGTGGCACTTATTACTGACGGTCGTTTCTCTGGTGCTACACGGGGGTTATCTATCGGACATATTTCTCCGGAAGCTGCTGAGGGCGGTATGATCGGTCTTTTAAAAGATGGAGATGAAATTTTTATCGATGTAGATCAATATAAAATTGAAGTCAATTTAAGTGATGAAGAAATAGAAAAACGCCGTTCAGAATGGAAAATACCCAAAAAAGAGACTCCTGGTAAATGGCTTAAAATGTATGCTATTTTAGCAAGTAATGCCAGTTTAGGAGCGGTACTAAAAACAGAGTTGTAGATAATTAAAACTAAACTTTACAAATTCCTTGACACGACAAACAGTGGTAATAGGCTAAAACTTTCTCATTATAAATACCTGACCTTGGAGAGTGTGTAACACCTACAAGAGTTAGATTAACATACATTTAAGCAAAGACTTAAGTATATCTCAACTATTTTAACTTACTCAATCATGAAAACACAAAACATTTTAGACCTTATCGGAAATACGCCTTTGGTCAAGGTTAAAAACTTAATTGACAATAAAGATATTACACTTTTGTTAAAATTAGAAGGTAATAATCCTGGGGGAAGCGTAAAGGACCGAGCTGCATATAATATGATCAAATCTGCTTTGGACAGAGGAGATATAAAAAAAACAGACAAGCTGATCGAGGCTACCAGTGGAAATACCGGAATTGCTTTGGCAATGATCTCAAGCCTTTTTGATTTGGATATAGAATTGGTAATGCCTGAAAATTCGACCAAAGAACGTATTCAAACCATGCGTGCTTACGGAGCTAAAGTTACATTAACCTCTGCAGACAAAGGGATTGAAGGATCAAGAGACTATGCAGAGAGTAAGGTTGAAAATGAAGGATGTTTTATGTTAAATCAGTTTGCAAATGAAGATAACTGGAAAGCACATTATGATACAACCGGCCCTGAAATATGGAAAGACACAGATGGTGAAATAACTCATTTTATATCGGCAATGGGAACTACAGGAACTATCATGGGAGTTTCTTCTTTTTTAAAAGAGCAAAACAATGCTATACAGATCATTGGGGCACAACCCACCGACAATTCAAAAATACCGGGCATTCGAAAATGGCCTAAAGCATACTTACCAAAAATATTTGATGCTAAAAAAGTTGATCAAGTAATTGAAGTAAGTGAATCAGAAGCTCGTTCTATGACGAAAACACTTGCCAAAAAAGAAGGAATTTTTGCAGGTATGAGTAGTGGAGGTGCAGTTGCAGTTGCTCTTAAATTAACAGATAAGATCAAAAAAGGAGTAATTGTTGCTGTAATTTGTGATCGGGGTGACAGATATTTATCTTCTGACCTATTTGAATAAATGAACTATATCAATATTGGCTCTATTCTAATTATTGAGTGATTTACACTAAATTTAATCTTGTCAGGTTTTCGTAATCAACCGTTGATCGATAGGTTTTTTTGACTGGATATCTAT
>JADGEA010000319.1 GCA_016744615.1 Flavobacteriaceae bacterium | reverse complement strand
AGCAACCGATGTAAAACTATACGATCATATTCACTCTATGATGTATACTACTTTGCCTTCAGCATTAATAGCCGCTATTATCTTTTTTATATTGTCCTTTTATTATCCGCCGATTGCAAGTGTAAATGACACCACTATATCTCAAGAAACGTTACAAGCAATACATCATTTATTCAATTTTAATATTTTATTAATACTACCTCCAGCCATTGTTTTAATAGGTTCTATTACCAAAAAACCAACGGTTCCTGTTATGTTAGTATCGGCAATTACCGCTTGTTTTTTGGCTTTAATTTTTCAAGATTATACCTTACAAAACATCATACAAACCTTGCTAAAAGGATATGATGTAAATATGGCCGTTTGGGAAACAACCATACCAGAAAGTGTAGCTATTCTCTTTAACAGAGGAGGCCTGTATGCTTTAAACGAAGCTATCTTTTTTACATTTATGGTATTTATTTTTATAGGTATTCTAGATATGGTAAAAGCAATGCCAACCCTTGTAACCATTTTGTTTAAAGGAATTAAAAAGAAATGGGCATTAATTATTGCTTCATTATTTGCAACGGCTTTTACCAATGCTTTTACTTCCAATCAGTTTGCTACCAGTTTTATTATTGGAGACGCTTTTAAACCTGCTTACGATAAATTAAAAATACCCAGAAAAGTATTATCCAGATCTATTGAGGATTATGGTACAATGATAGAGACCTTAATCCCTTGGACTGCTTCTACCCTATTTGTAGTGGGAACTCTAGGAGTTAGTTATGCCGATTATTGGCATTGGCAATTGCTCTCGATTATAAATATTTTTGTAGCTCCATTACTTGCTATTACAGGTATTGGATGCTTCTATAAAAAGAAAAAAAACATTGATTCTTAAGACTATTTTTTATAATGAAAAAAATAAAAATTGAAACCCTATTAGCACACGATGGAAAAAAAGCACACAGTAAAGGTGCTGTAGTTCCTCCTATTTACCAGAATTCTTTATTTACCATGGAAAGCTGGGAAGATATTGATCAAGCTTTTGACGATCGGGTAAATAACTATATTTACTCTAGAGGTAATAATCCTTCGGTTAGAATTGTTGAAGATAAAATTGCACAAATTGCTGGAGGAGAATCCGCAAAACTTTTTGCATCTGGAATGGGAGCTATTAGTGCTTCTATTTTATCTTGCATTGAAAAAGGTAGCCATGTAATTACCATTAAAAACATATATGGCCCTACCAACAATTTATTGCAAAGCTATTTTAAACCCAAGTTCGGTATAGACATCACTTATATTTCTGGTACCGAAATTTCAGAGTTTGAAAATGCCATACAAGACAACACTTCTCTCATATTTTTAGAAAGCCCCTCTTCTGTAATTTTCAGTTTACAAGATATTAAGTCTATTTCAAAACTTGCTAAAAATAAAGGTATAAAAACAATCATAGACAATACGTGGGCGACTCCTATTTATCAAAAACCATTAGCGATGGGTGTGGATCTAGAAGTACATTCTTGCTCCAAATATATTTGTGGTCATAGCGATGTGGTTGCAGGTGTCGTTATTGGTTCTGAAGAAATTATTACCAATATTTTTACAAAAGAATTTGAATTATTAGGAGCCAAAATTGCACCATTTGAAGCTTGGTTATTATTGAGGAGTTTAAGGACTTTAAAAATTAGAATGGAGCAACATCAGAAAAATGCTTTGATCATAGCTAAATTTTTAGAGAAGCATCCAAAAATTGAAAAGGTTAATTATCCTGGCTTAAAAAGTTTCCCTCAATACGAATTGGGAAAAAAACAAATGACAGGCTTTAGTAGTTTGATGAGTTTTCAATTAAAAACTGATGATCTTGAAAAAATAAAACAGTTTTTTAATGGATTATCATTATTTCAGATTGGAGTAAGTTGGGGAGGTCATGAAAGCTTAATTTATGCTCCTGCCATTAGTTATTTAAAGGAACTAAGCAAAGAGCAATTTGATGAAATGGGCATTCAATTAGGCGATATGAGAATATCAATCGGACTTGAATCTGCTGAAGATTTAATGGAAGACATAAACAGAAGCCTTTCTTCGATTTGATATATTTAATTAAGAATTTATTTTCTAAATAGAATCAGCTATTTTTTGAAAAGCATCCTCATCTTTGATAATGTATTGTAATGCTCCTTTTTGAATCGTTTTAGTAGCTGTTACATAGCTTTCTTGACTTGAAAGCATAATAACCCTCGTATTATCTAGATGACCTTGTATTGCATCTAAAATCTCTAATCCGTTTGCTGCATCTTTATTTACCGTATTTAAATAAAAATCTAAAATTATTACATCTGGCTTTTCAAAAACATGTTTTAATAATTCCTCTCCAGTATGGAAAACACTAATGTTATGATTCACTTCTCTAGTTAAATAGTCGGATAATGCTACAGTTAACATTTCATCATCATCAACTATAAATATTTTTTTAGGCTCCCCAAGTTTCATCTTTTTGTTTTTTTTGGTTTAGTTTGTTATATATACTCTTTTTTAATATAATTTCTTAATTCGTTAAGTGCCAATTCAATATTAGCAATCAATTTTATAACTTTATCCTTTATGATTTCTTCATCGGATTGTTCTCTACATAAAATTTCAATTGAATTAGCCAAATCTTTGGTTTCTGCCATTCCCATCATCATACATTTAGTTTTAAAACCGTGAACATGATTTGCAACATCTTCAAAATCATTGTCATTTATAGCTAAATTAATTTTTTCAACTACTTGTGGAGCAGATTTAATAAACATATCTATATACTTTTTAATGCGATCTTTATCTCTTTCACAGAAATTTTTTAAGTATGCTAAATTGGTTATTTCATCACTTTTAGGAATTTCTTTTATTTTCTGAACCCTCTTAACTTTCCGCATTGTTATATTTAAAACTTCTGCTATCTCTCCAATAAGTTGGTAAGCTTTAAAAGGTTTTGGAATGTATGAATTCATTCCTGCATCAATACATTTGTCTAGGTCTGTTCTAAGAACACTTGCTGTTAAAGCAATAATTGGAATTTCTTTTTTAGGGCTTTCAAAATTATTCCGAATATATTGTGTTGCATCAAAACCATTCATTACAGGCATTTGCACATCCATTAAGATAACATCAAAATTATTTTCCTTCACTAAATCTATTGCTTCTTGTCCATTATAGGCTTCTATAATTTCAAGATCAGCT
>JADGEA010000103.1 GCA_016744615.1 Flavobacteriaceae bacterium | reverse complement strand
TTTATTTATCTGATTATCAATATAATATACGAATAATTAATAATAAAACAACTTAAATTCAAAGAAATTAACTTAAAAAAAGTGTGCGTTTGCCCTGATAAAGCTCATTATAATTTTGTAAAAACTACGAGGTGTATTACTTTTGCAATACATTCCTCTGGTTATTGGCTAAATGTTTATTTCATAGGCATTGGTTTTAAATTAAATATATTAAGCGTATTTTTATTTTATTTATAGAAACCAGAGGTTTTTAATTTACTTATAGGCGCACCTCTTCCTTTTAGACATTAGTTGTCTATTTCTTATAAAAGAAAATTTTATTTTAGAATATTTTGGATAAGTAAAAAATAAATAATTTTTGGATACCATTATTTATTTTGAATAAAAATAAAAAAAAAAAAAGGAATCTGCAAAATATTATACCTTTTTTTATAAAAATACCCATAAACCACTAGTTTTATCATGGTTTATGGTGAGGTATGAAAATCATGGTTTTCCATGAGTTTTGAGTTGTTTTTTTAATTTAAACATTAAAATTAATATCCCAACTTAGCTCTCACTCTAGTAAGAACACCATCTGCAACTAGGTGTGCTTTTTTTGCGCCAACGGTAAGTGCTTTATCAATTTCCGGTAAATTATTGATATAGTAATTGTACAGCTCTCGCTCTTTTGCGTATTTGTCTATAAGTAACTCGAAAAATTCTTGTTTTGCATGACCATAACCAAAATTTCCAGCTAAGTATTTTACTCGTAATTGGATTATTTGTTCTTCGGTGGCAACCAATTTATACAAAGCAAATAAATTACAGGTATCTGGGTTTTTAGGATCTTCCAAAGGAGTGGAATCTGTTTTTATTTTCATGATCTGCTTACGCAATTGCTTATCCGGCAAGAAAATATCAATGATATTATTTTTAGATTTACTCATTTTTGCACCATCCGTTCCGGGAACATACATCGTGCCTTCCTGAATTTCTGCCTGAGGCGGAATCAAAGTATCTCCCATTTGATGGTTAAATCGGTTGGCAACATCACGACTTATTTCTAGATGTTGTAACTGATCTTTTCCAACAGGAACCACATCAGCATCATACAATAAAATATCAGCAGCCATCAACATGGGGTAAGTAAATAAACCCGAATTTATATCTTCCAATCGATCTGCTTTGTCTTTAAAACTATGCGCAAGAGTCAATCTTTGGTAAGGATAAAAACAACTTAAATACCAGGATAGTTCCGTTACCTGTGGAATATCACTTTGGCGATAAAAAACAGTATTTTTAACATCTAATCCGCAAGCTAGCCATGTTGCAGCAGTACTGTAAGTGTTTTGCTTTAAGGTGTTTGCATCTTTTATTTGGGTAAGCGAATGCATATCAGCAATAAACAAAAAAGATTCCCCATCTGATTTTTTTGACATTTCAATAGCTGGAATGATAGCTCCTAGTAAATTTCCTAAATGTGGAGTTCCGGTACTTTGTACACCTGTAAGTATTCTTGACATGAAATTTTGTTTTAAAGAAGTGGCAAAAGTACATATTTCGTTTAACCTGTCTAAATATTTTTGGTGAAACTCTATTGTTGAACTTTATGCAATAGCTATGCAAGTCTTATTTTGAAAGGTAATCCATATGTTTACAAAAAATACTATCTTTATATTTAATTAATTTATCAAAAAATGTATAAAACTATTGCACTAATCATCATTCTATTTATGGCTGGGAGTGTTAATTTAAGATCTCAAACCAAAATAAATTCAAAAGCAAGAAAGATTGTTATTGCTCATAGAGGAGCATCGGGGTATTTACCTGAACATACGCTAGAATCAAAGGCAATGGCTTATGCAATGCATCCTGATTTTATTGAACAGGATCTGGTTTTGAGCAAAGATAATGTGCCCATTGTTATTCATGATATTCATTTGGATGATATTACCGATGTAGATTCAAAGTTTCCGTCAAGAGTTAGAAAGGATGGTCATTTTTATGTTATTGATTTTACTTATAAAGAATTACAACAATTAAATGTTTTTGAACGATTTGATCCAAAGACCAAAAAAGCTGTATTTCTTAAAAGGTTCCCTTACGGGAAGTCCCATTTTAAATTACATTCCTTTCAGGATGAAATTGAATTGATTCAGGGACTAAATAAAAGCACTGGCAACACGATTGGAATTTATCCCGAAATAAAGAATCCCGGATTTCATCGAAAATTAGGTAAGGATATTTCAAAGATCGTTTTGGGTATTTTGATAGAATATGGTTATAAAACTAAATCAGATTTATGTATTTTACAATGTTTTGATGAAATTGAATTAAAACGAATCAGGACTGAATTAAAAAGCAATTTATTTTTAGTTCAGCTTGTTGGCAGAATAGTTAATGAAAAAGATCTGGATGATTTTAAAACCTATGCAGATGGAATTGGTCCTTCAATCCGAAGTATTGTAAATGGATTTGATAAAAATGGAAATGTAATTTATTCTGATTTGGTAAAGAATGCACATGCCCGTAATTTAAAAGTCCATGCTTTTACCTTTAGAGCCGATCAGTTGGGAAAAGCACCTTCTTTTGAAAAATTATTGGAAATGGGATTTTATGGAGCAAATATTGATGGAGCTTTTACAGATTTCCCTGATAAGGTAGTAGAATTTTTAGAAAAATAAGAAAGTGGCTTTTGCTACTTTCTTATTTTAATACTTGAATTATTTTTTAAATAAACCGGTAATAAATAGCACTGCTATTGCTCCAACAGCAGAAAGGGGAACAGGAAAACAGGTGAGAGCAAAAAAACCTACTCTATCTTACCTGATAAAGGCTAGAATATTGTATGCAAAAATAGAGAAATCAAAGAGCGGATTTTCACAGAAAGATGTAGACAATATAATTATAATCAAGTAAATAGAACGCTTTGGGAGTTGCTTCATAAATGTTTAAACTGTTTAGTTTAGATGATTTACTGATAAAACAGATTCTTTTGAACGATAATATGGTATTTAGACCTTATATTGGTTATAAATTAACATAAGGCTAATTACCATGAAAAAAATATTTCTCTTTTTACTAATGCTTATCATTTTTAAAGGATTGGTGAATGCCCAAGTAAAAGGAATTGTTCCTGAGTTCTCAAAGGCAGGATTTTATGAAATTCCAAATAGTGGTCGTAGAGTTTTTGATTTTAATGTAGGCTGGCGTTTCTATAAAGGTGCTGTAAAAGAAGCAGAGCAAATTAATTGTGATGATTCAAATTGGGATATAGTAAGTATTCCTCATGGTTTGGAAATAATTTCAACTATGTCAAGTGGTTCTAATAATTATCAAGGAGAAGCTTGGTATCGAAAGCATTTCACCGTGCCAGATGATATTGAACATAAGAGACTCATTATTCATTTTGAGGCTATAATGGGTAAATGTAAAGTCTGGTTAAATGGAGAATTGCTAACTACTCATTATGGTGGTTATCTTCCTTTTAGTGTTGATATTTCCAATAAAATAAAAGTAGGGAAGGAAAATATTATTGCTGTATGGGCAGACAATAGCGACGACCCTACTTACCCTCCGGGTAAATCTCAAAAACAATTGGATTTTTCTTATTTTGGTGGAATTTACCGTGATGTTTGGTTAGTGGCAACCAACAATATCTATATAACTGACCAAAATCGGGTAAACAAAATTGCAGGTGGTGGCATTTTCATACATTATGAAGATTTATCTGAAGAGAAAGTTAACGTAGTTGTGCAAACAGATATTGCAAATAATTATGCTTTTGACCAACAAATTTCCATCAAATATATTCTAAAAAATGCTGATGGTACTGTTGTTTCAAAGAATAAAACCAAAGCAGTTCTTTTTGCTAATTCTTCAAAGCAAATCAACTATACCATTAAGGTTAATAATCCTAAATTATGGTCTCCCAAAAAACCTAATCTATATAATCTAGAAGTATTTGTTCTTGGGGAAAGTAATGAAGTTATTGACGGCGTAAAACAAAAAATAGGAATTAGAAAAATTGAGTTTAGAGGAAAAGATGGATTCTACTTAAACAACGTGGCTTACAAAGGAAAATTGATAGGTGCTAACCGACATCAGGATTTTGCTTATGTAGGAAATGCACTCCCAAATTCAGGTCAATGGAGAGATGCTATGATATTGAAAGAAGCCGGCTGTGAAATTATTCGTGCTGCACATTATCCTGCTGATCCTGCATTCATGAATGCATGTGATGAGCTTGGACTTTTTTTTATTGTTGCAACTCCGGGGTGGCAGTTTTGGAACAACAAAGATGCTTCATTTGAGAAACTTGTTTATGAGGATATAAGAAATATGGTAAGGCGAGATAGAAATCATCCCTCTGTACTTCTATGGGAACCCGTTTTAAATGAAACACATTACCCTGACTATTTTGCTGAAAAAGTACACAAAATTGTACATGAAGAAAATCCATTTTCAGGAGTTTATACAGCATGTGATTCACAGGCAAAAGGTCAACAATATTTTGATGTCATTTATTCGCACCCTTATAAAGGTGATTTCTATAAAAATTCTGTAAAAAACACACCAGAGAATCAAGCCAAACTCCAATTGGAATATAATAAAGAAAAACGTTCGGTGTTTACCCGCGAATGGGGGGATTGTGTTGATGACTGGAATTCTCATAATTCACCAAGTAGAGCTGCTCGTAGTTGGGGAGAATATCCTCAACTTATTCAAGCAAATCATTACGAAAAACCATCATTTGTTTACACTTCTTGGGAGTCATTATACAATACTCCTAAACAGCATGTTGGGGGAGCTTTATGGCATGCTTTTGATCATCAAAGAGGCTATCATCCGGATCCATTTTATGGAGGTATTACTGATGTTTTTCGTCAACCAAAATACTCTTATCAATTATTCAAAAGTCAACGTAGCCCAAAAGAAAGTAAACCAATGATTTTTATTGCTCATGAAATGACACCCTTTTCTCCACCAGATGTAACGGTTTATACCAATTGCGATGAAGTTCGTTTAATTGTGTATGAAAAAGATACACTTAGATTTAAGCCGAATAGAAAAATTAATAAAATGCCAAGCCCAAAGATTGTCTTTAGAGATGTTTTTGACTTTATTGATATAAAAACTCTGCATCGACAAAATAAAAAGCAATATGCCAATATAGTTGCCGAAGGTCTAATTGATGGAAAAGTGGTTGTAAGTTCCAAAAAAATGGCAGCACTCAGAACATCTTACATAAAATTAAATCTAGAGAATAAAAATATTCCTCTTGTTGCTAACGGATCCGATATAATAACCATAATTGCGTCAATTGTTGATGAAAATGGTACAGTTAAGCGTTTAAGTAATGATGTTTTAAAATTTAATATAGAAGGTGAAGGTAAAATAATAGGTGATTCTAAAATAATGGCAAATCCCATTAAAGTAGAATGGGGAACAGCACCAGTTTTAGTAAGATCTACAACAAAACCTGGAAAAATTACTATAAGAGCCTCTATTTTAGATGAAGGTATCCATACTCCAAGTTATGGTGAAATTACTTTTATAAGTATTTTACCCACCACAACTCTCTTATTTAATGAAAATCCTAAAATAATTGCTCAACCTTTACGAGGAACAAATTTAAATGATAGATCAGAAAATAATACCAAAGAATCCTTAAAGCGAAGAATTAGTGAATTGGAAAAAGAACTAAATAAGCGTAAACTGAAAGAAGTAGAAAGGCAACAACAAGAATTTGAGGGTGAAAAAAAGGATAATTAACTCGTTTAGTGGTTAATAAAAATAATTCTATTAATTAATTTGACTAAGATGTAACCTGTATTAATTTTCGTCTGTAAGCAGTAAGTAATCTTGATTTTGAGATAAAACCATGATATTTACCATTTTTTACAACTACTAAATTCCAGGAGCCGGTTCTTTTAAATTTATTCAAAATTGCTTCAGCGGTATCTTTTTCGTAGTAAATAATATCAGTAGCAGCATGCATTAAACTTCTAACATCAACTGTGTCATAAAGATCTTTATTGAACATTATACTTCTTATATCATTGAGAGAAAGTATACCTAAGAATTCATTTTCGTTATTCACTACAGGAAAATGATTTCGTGTAGATTTTGCTACGGCATTGTTAACAATTTCTCCTAAATTCATATCAGGAGAAAGATTGACAAAGTTAGTTTCAATAACTTTGTCTAGATCTAACATCATTAATACATTTTTATCTTTATCATGCGTAATAAGCTGACCTTTTTTTGCCAGTTCGGCAGCATAAATATTATGAGGAATATATTTCTTTGTAATTACAAAGGAGATAGAAGAAACGATCATTAAGGGAACAAAAAGCTCATAACCACCTGTAATTTCAGCAATTAAAAATATGGCAGTTAAAGGTGCCTGTAATACTCCTGCCATCAACCCTGCCATACCAACCATAGCAAAATTTGTGGATGATAATTGATGATTAAATAAGTTACTGTGATTGACAATGGAGGCAAATATATATCCTGATAGACTTCCTGTAAATAGGGTAGGAGCAAAAACACCACCTACACCACCAGCTCCAAAAGTGAGAGACATTGCCACTACTTTGAACATTACCAAACCAAAAAGTAATGCTATTACAGACCAGATATTATCCGTAACTGTATGAAAAATATTATTAGTAACAACATCAGCAGTATTTCCTTTTAGGATGTTATTTATGGTTACAAAACCTTCACCAAAAAGAGGAGGAACAAGGTAAACAATGGTTCCTAATAAAACTCCACCAATTAATAAGCGTTTGTATGGACTATCAAACTTTTTAAAAAATTCTCCAATAGCAAAATAAACCTTGCTAAAATAAATGGAAAACATAGATGAAGTAACACCTAATAAAACATAAAAAGTTACATCATTCAATGCAAATTTATCTTGTATTTGAAAGTGAAGTAAAACATCATCACCAAAAAAGAAATACGATGTTAATACTGCGGTGATAGATGCCAGTAGTAGCGGAATCATAGATGCTAAAGTTAATTCCAAACTAAAGATCTCAACAGCAAATACAATGGCGGCAATTGGAGCTTTAAAAATAGAAGACATTGCTCCGGCTGCTGCTGCGCCTATTAATAATGTTCTTGTTGTTTGGTTTAAGTGAAATAATCTTGAAAAATTAGAACCTAAAGCAGCTCCGGTTGCAACCGTAGGACCTTCTAAACCTACTGATCCTCCAAAGCCAACAGTTAACGGAGCTGTAATTATAGAGCCCCACATTTGGTAACTGGGCATTAGGCCTTTTAATTTAGAAATAGCAAAAAGCGTAGAAGGAATACCATGACCAACAGGTTTTTTTATGATATATTTTATGACCAGAAGCACTAATAATAAGCCAATGATTGGGAAAATAAAATAAAAAACCTGGTGAATATCTCTTATAAACTCACCTTCCAATAATTTTTGAATTAGATGGGTTAAGTTTTTTAATACCACCGCACCAAGTCCAGCCAAAAAACCAATGATTGCACTTGCAATAGCAATGAATTGACTGTTAGAGATATGTTTATATCTCCATTTATAAAACTTCCTTATTAGTACTCTTGAATTTGGCATTGATATTTAAATGATGTACAGTGTATTATATGAAATAGTTGTGTAAAAAACTTAATCATTTTTTAAATTATTAATCTAACACCACCTAACTTCTCAATTTTATATGGAAATTTTTCTGTAGGTGAGCCTATAAACATAAAATTAATTGGGATATTCCATCTTTTGTATGCTCATTTCCACTTATTGCTGTTTCTAATTCATTAAGTTTTTTATGAATTTTTGTTTTCGGTTCCATTTATAAAGAATTTGGCTTGGGGAACACTAATTTAAATAAAAATTAGACTTTCTCTCTGATAAATACAAAATTTAGTATAAAATCTATAGATTAAGTTTTAAATTCAACTCTTTTAGTTGCTCATTATCAATGGCAGACGGCGCATCAATCATTACATCTCTACCCGAATTATTTTTAGGAAAAGCAATAAAATCACGAATAGTTTCTTGTCCGCCTAAAATAGCAACCAGCCTGTCTAATCCAAAAGCCAACCCACCATGAGGAGGTGCACCATATTCAAAAGCATTCATTAAGAACCCAAATTGATTTTGTGCTTCTTCTTTGGTAAAACCTAATAAATCAAACATCCTTGATTGTATTTCCTTATCAAAAATACGTATAGATCCACCACCAATTTCATTACCATTCAATACCATATCATAGGCATTTGCTCTTACTTTTCCCGGATCACTTTCCAACATGTTCATGTCTTCTGGTTTTGGTGAAGTAAAAGGATGGTGCATGGCATGATATCTTCCTGTTTCTTCATCCCACTCTAAAAGAGGGAAATCTACCACCCAAAGAGGAGCAAATTCCTTAGGATTTCTCAGGTTTAATCTTTCTGCCATTTCCATTCGTAAAACACTTAATTGTGTTCGTGTTTTATCTGTATTACCAGCCATGATCAGCATCAGATCCCCTTTTTTAGCATGTAGTCTATCTGCCCAAGCAGCCAGATCTTCCTGACTAAAAAATTTATCAACGGATGATTTAAAACTGCCATCTTCATTATATTTTGCCCATATCAATCCGTTAGCACCCACTTGTGGTCTTTTTACAAAATCGATTAGTTTATCGGTTTGTTTACGGGAATAGTTTGCACAGCCTGGAGCTGCAATTCCAACCACTAATTCCTGTGAATCAAAAACGCCAAAACCTTTGTTTTTTGCAAGGTCATTTAACTCACCAAATTTCATATCAAAACGAATATCGGGCTTGTCATTTCCATAAGTTTTCATTGCTTCTTCATAGGTCATTCTTGGGAAATCACCAACTTCTACTCCTTTGATCTCTTTTAATAAATGACGTGTCAAACCTTCAAATACGTTTAAAATATCTTCCTGATCCACAAAGGCCATTTCACAGTCAATTTGCGTGAATTCAGGTTGACGATCGGCACGAAGATCTTCGTCTCTAAAACATTTTACAATCTGAAAATATTTATCCATTCCACCAATCATTAACAACTGCTTAAAAGTTTGTGGTGATTGTGGCAAAGCATAAAACTGACCTTCATTCATGCGTGATGGAACCACAAAATCTCTTGCGCCTTCGGGTGTTGACTTGATCAAATAAGGTGTTTCTACATCAATAAAGCCTTCTTTGGTAAGGTAATTTCTTACCTCCATACTCACTTTAGATCTGAAAATTAAATTCTCACGAACCGGATTTCTTCGAATATCCAAATAACGGTATTTCATTCGTAATTCATCACCACCATCTGTGTTATCTTCAATGGTAAATGGAGGAACTTTTGCTGCATTCAAAACAGTTAATTTAGAAACCAGAATTTCAATATCGCCAGTTTTTATATTTGAATTTTTAGCTTCACGTTCAATAACAGTACCAGTTACCTGAATAACAAATTCTCTTCCCAATGACCTTGCCTGTTCCATGATGCTCTTATCTGTGCGTTCTTCATCAAATATCAGTTGTGTAATTCCGTATCGGTCTCTTAGATCTATCCATATCATAAATCCTTTATCACGTACTTTTTGTACCCAACCAGATAAAGTAACTTCCTGATTTACATTTTCTAATCTTAATTCTCCGTTATGATGACTTCTATACATTTATTGCGAAATTTAGTAATATTTCCTCGCTCGAAAGCGGGTGCAAATTTAGTGAATTACTATTGAGTTTTTCGTAAATTAGTTTTAATTTTTTTTTGAGATGGAATAGACTGAAAATTAAGTATTTTACTAAATTTCAAATTGTATTTTTTATTGTATTTTTGGAGTCAAATTAAAAGATTTTGATAGTGGTAGTTTTTTTGGTACTATGGTTTTTTACAAGCAAAAAATTATTTAGATAAACTTTATTTTGAGACTAGGGTAACAGCAGATACACTGGTGACTCTTAATCGGATTTTTATGTAGATCAACATCGGCGAAAGCCATACTAAAGGGAAAATATCAATTGAACAATTAGAGCGAAAAATGTATAAGACGCTTAAGAGTATTGGTCAGAAAATTAGGAAAGTCGTGTTTATTTCGGTACAAAGTTACCCTCAAAATTATATTAGAAATGATTATCAGATAAGAATGAAAAGTGAAGTTACTATGGCAACTGTGCTATCTATTGATGTTGAGTTTAAACAGATCAAAGATAAGTAGTTCCATAAATATTATTTTTGAATTACAATAATTAAGCACATCTCAAATTTAAGATGTAAATACATAACAATGAAATATCAGAATTTAGGAGCAAATATTAGAAAAATCATAGGGCAATACCAAGAGAAAAATGCTATTTACTATAAAGATAAATCAGAATGGCATGGAATTTCATGGAAAGATTTTGGAAAGCAAATAGAACAAATTTCACTTGCACTTATACATGCTGGAGTTGAAGTACAACAAAATGTTGCGATCTATTCTCAAAATATGACAGAATGGATTACTGCTGATCTTGCTATTATGAGCATTAGGGCAGTAACGGTTCCGCTTTATGCTACAAGTTCCGCTAAGGAAGTAGAGTACATTATTAACGATGCGGAGATCAGTGTGTTATTTGTTGGAGAGCAGGAACAATATGATGAGGCAGTAAAACTTTTTAAAGATAACAAGTTTTTAAAATTGATAGTTGCCTTTAAAAATGATATTCAATTTAGCGATAAAGAACATTCCGTTTATTTAAAGGATTTTGTTAGTATTGAAGCAGATGAAGAATTAGAAACTGCATTACAAAAAAGATATTTTGAAGGTAAGCTGACTGATTTGGCATGTATTATTTATACTTCGGGTACAACCGGCGAGCCAAAAGGGGTGATGCTTGATCATGCAAATTTCGTGGATACGGTTAAGGCTCATGAAATTGAATTGGAATTTTCCGATAAGGAATCCTCTATAAGTTTTTTACCACTTTCGCATGTGTTTGAACACAATTGGGTGTTATGTTGTTTACATAATGGAATAGAAGTTTATTTTAATGAAAGTCCGAAGTTGATTGCGAATGCACTAAAAGAAGTGAAACCAAATTATATGTGTGCGGTTCCGAGGTTTTATGAAAAAATTTATGGAGCAATTCAAGAAATTGTAAATACATCTTCTGTTATAAAAGTGGAGTTAATGAAATGGGCGGTTGCAGTTGGTGAAAAACACAATAATCAATATATAAGACTTGGTAAAAAACCTTCTTCATCTTTAAAATTAAAACACAAAATTGCCAACAAACTTGTTCTTGGTAAATTAAAAGATATTTTTGGAGGACAAATTAAAATGATGCCCTGTGGCGGAGCACCTTTGGATGCAAGTATAGTAGCTTATTTTCATGCGATTGGTATAAATGTAAAAGTAGGTTATGGATTAACGGAAACCATGGCAACCGTTACACTTTTTGGCGATAATGATATTGAGTTTGCATCTGTGGGAAAACCCATTGCAGGTTCTGAAATCAAAATAGGAGCTAATAATGAAATCCTAGTGAGAGGGCAGGGTGTGATGAAGGGTTATTATAAAAAGCCGAAGCAAACCGAAGAAACTTTTGTGGAAGGATGGTTAAAAACAGGAGATGCAGGAAGAATTGATGAAAAGGGGAATTTGTATATTACAGATAGGATTAAAGATTTGATGAAAACTTCCGGCGGAAAATATATTGCACCGCAAAAGTTAGAAACTGTATTGATCAATGATGCTTTTATTGATCAAATTGCCATAATTGGAGATCAAAAGAAATTTGTTTCGGCATTGATGGTGCCAAATTTTGAGGCATTAAAGGAATATGCTGAAAAAAATAAAATTAGTTTTGATACTCTTGAAGATTTAATAAGTCATAGCAGTATTGTTGAAATGTTTAAAGAACGTTTTGATGAATTGCAAAAAAGTTTTTCAGGATTTGAAAAAATAAAGAAATTCACCATATTACCAAAAGAGTTTTCTATTGCTGCTGGTGAACTGACAGCTACCTTAAAACTCAAAAGAAAGATCATCTCAAAAAAATATAAAGAGCTTATTGATAGAATGTATGGGGAGTGAAGTTTTTAGGTTTTAAATTAAATTTTTCAGGTTATAGTTTTATAAATAATCATAATTATTTATACCTTCATCTGTAAAGAGTGTTTATTGGTCTAATATATTTTTTTAGAAAACATAGTTTCAGGATATTTGAGTTTTAATAAAACCGATATTATGGTAAAAATGAATAGCTTCAGACTTCAATTAATAATCTCTTTGTTTTTTGTTCCAATAGTTCTATTTGCACAAAACAAAACAGGAAATATTGTTGAATATTTTGGCAAGGAAAAAGTAGAAAAAATTACCGAAGGAGATGTTGTGCATGTTTTTAAAAACGGACTGACTTTAAAAGTTCCAAATTTTAATTTCAATTCAAGCTCTTTTCCAAAAGACCCTGTTTTTTACCAATTTTTAATGCATAAAAATCACAAGGTAAAAGGAGGAGATGTATTTGATATCAATCATTCAGGAAAAGAACTAAAATGGAAAGAAATAAACGTTGATAAAACCAATAGTTTTAATGGTTCCAATTTACGATCTAGTTATGTGTATCTAACCTATAAATCCAGTTCAGAAAAAAAGGTTTTGTTTGAAGCATCCGGACATTCGTTACTGTTGATCAATGGCTTGCCACATGAAGGAGATCATTATGATTTTGGATACAATTTGATTCCGGTTCAACTTAAAAAAGGAACCAACATATTTATCATGAAAGTTGGGAGGTTTCCGAGAATCCGAGCAAGATTGTTAAAAACACATAGAGATATTGAGTTTACAACTAGAGATCTAACTTTTCCAGATCTTTTGACAGAAGAGCCAGGGGAATACCATGCGGCAATAAGAATCATAAATAACACAGATAATTGGTTGAAAAATTATGCCATTCTATCTGAAGTTTTGGGTTCAGAAATTAGTTCAGATATTCCAAATATAGCACCAATGAGTGTTAGAAAGGTTCCTTTTAAGATAAAGACAACATCTGGAATGGAAGTGGACAAAAGTTTTAACTTACACCTTGCTTTGAAAAACAATAAGGGAAAATTGATTGTTTCACAGAAAACTAATATCAATTCTAAATCAAAATTCAAAAAACATAAAAAAACATTTATCAGTGATATTGATGGAAGTGTACAATATTACAGTGTTGCACCTTCCACAGATCACAATACGAAATCGCAATCATTTTTCCTGTCAGTGCATGGAGCATCTGTAGAGGCAGTAAACCAAGCCAATGCATACGAGCAAAAAGACTGGGGAAATTTGGTAGCCCCAACCAACAGGCGTCCGTTTGGTTTTGCATGGGAAGATTGGGGCAGGTTAGATGCTTTGGAAGTTTTAGCAGATGCGAAAGATATTTTTAAACCAGATCCGAAACGAATTTACCTAACAGGTCACTCTATGGGAGGACATGGAACTTGGTATTTGGGAGCAACTTATCCAGATAAATTTGCAGCAATTGCTCCATGTGCCGGATATCCGGACCTGTTGTTGTACAGAAATGGCTTTCTAAGTAAAATGCTTGAAATGCCTCTTGAGAGACTAAAAAAAATGGGCTTTACAGCGAAAGATGTGGAGCGATTAAAAACGGAATATATACCTACTCAGGTAGAAAATATGATCAAAAGGGCAGGAACTCCAAGTAGAACGCTTCAATTGATACGCAATTATTTACATTTTGGAGTTTATGTTTTGCATGGAGAAATAGATAATGTGGTGCCAACAGATATTGCAAGAGATATGAGAAAACGATTAGGGACTTATCATGATGACTTTAGTTATTACGAATATCCTAACGGAAAACATTGGTATGGGAATCACTCTGTAGATTATCCACCATTATTTGATTTTTTTAAATACCGAACTATCAAGGATGCAAAGGATATTAAAAAACTCGAGTTTTTTACTGGTTCACCGGGAGTTTCGGCAACATCTAATTTTATAACCATCCATCAGCAGGAAAAACCTTTTGAAGTGAGTTCGTTTAAGTTTGATAAAGAAAAAGGAGTAAATATTACAACTAAAAATATTTCTTTATTAGAAGTTGATATGAAAGATCAAAGTGATACGATCCAAAAAATTCAAATCGATACAACTGTGTTACAGATTAGCCCAAAAAGTAAAATATTTTTAAAGAAAAACAATGGTGTTTGGGAAGTAACTTCAAGTCCATCCTTAAAGGAAAAAGGTCCTCATAGAAATGGTGGATTTAAAGATGCATTTAGAAATAATATGGTTTTTGTTTATGCAACAAAAGGATCAGTAGAAGAAAATGATTGGTATTATAACCGGGCAAGATTTGATGCAGAAACTTTTTGGTACAGAGCAAATGGCAGTATTGAAATGGTAAAAGATATAGATTTTAAGCCAGCTAAATATCCAAACAGAAACATTATTATTTATGGTAATAAAAATAATAACCGTGCCTGGGATAAACTGTTGAAAAACAGTCCGATTCAGGTAACTAATAACGAAGTCCGTTTTGGAAATAAAAAACTTTCTGGAGATCAGTGGGGCATGTATTTTATAGTCCCAAGACCTGATAGTGATTTTGCAAGTATTGGTGTAGTAACTGCAACCGGAGAAAAAGGAAGAAAAGCTGCGTATATGAATCATTATTTGGTAAACGGGACCACTTTCCCGGACGTGTTACTTTTTGATGATCGTGTTTTACTTGATGGAGAATCTAAAGTAAAATGTGCTGGTTTTTTTGGTAATGATTGGAGTATTGAAAATGGTGATTTTGAATGGAATTAAGTGGGATATCTTATAGAAATATAATCATATTGTTTATATAAATAAGTTAGCTTTAATGCGGAAAATCATCAAAAACAATAACTTTTTAGTGTTTTAAATTAAGTAACTAATCAGTCGTTAAACTTAAACTCAAATTTAGCGATAAGGATTAGTGATTCCAAGACATTCATCTGATTTTTAATTGTAGTATCAATTACGGAT
>JADGEA010000318.1 GCA_016744615.1 Flavobacteriaceae bacterium | reverse complement strand
CCATTAGGGCACTATATTATTTATTGTATCTTTATAAACTCCCCATCATCAAATTTCTTAGGCAATTTGAGTGGGGATTTTTTATTTAAAAAAGATTAATACCGATAAAAAAGTATAAAAACAATAATTATCAAGGACTATAAGCCGATAAACGAGCATAAATATCACGATATAACAAGTTCTCAGTAATTAAAAAAATGAAAAATCAATTTAAAATATATTTAGTAACCATTTTAGTTATTTTCCTTACTTCTTGTAATGGACAAAACCAAACTAACAGTTCAACAAATCATCTAAAGCAATTAGATAATAAATTAGGAATTACAAAATCTACTATACAAAAAATTGACACACTGTTTACTATCAATGCTCCTTCAAGGATGGTTCGTAAAATAAGAAAAAACAAAAAAGGAAACCTTCTCATTACAGCTTTTACAGATGTTATTGAATTTGACGGAGAAACATTCTCAAAAATACCAAAACCAGTAGGAATTGAAAGTTTTGATGCATTTGATGCTTTAGAAGATTCAAAAGGAAATATTTGGATAGCAAGCACTCGCTATGGTGTCTTTCGATATAATGGTAATAATTTCACAAATTTTACTACAGATAATGGGTTAATACACAATAGAACAATGGATATCCATCAGGATAAAATAGGTAATATTTGGATTGCAACAATGGGCGGAGTAAGCTATTACAACGGAAAAATTTTTGATAATTTTACCACTAAGGAAGGTCTAACCAACAATGATGTTAATACGATTATGGAAGATAAAACAGGAAAAATATGGTTTGGTACTAGAGGAACGCTTTGTCTTTATAACCCCTTAACATCTAAATTTACTCAGGTAACAGATAAAGAAGGTAATTCTTTCAAAAATGTATGGACATTAATAGAAGATAGTAAAGGTAATATTTGGATTGGTGGAGAAGATGGTCTTTCGAGATATGATGGCTTAATATTTACAAATCTTACTACTGAATTTGTTAGTTGTGTTTATGAAGATAAAATCGGAAATATTTGGACTATCTCGTCTGAAGGTTCTCTGAAACAATATAATGAGAGTTCTTTAGTTAATCTAAAACCAGTTTCAACCGAAATATATAAAAATAATAGTATGTCTTTTAGAGTAATTGAGGATAAAGCAGGCAAAATTTGGGTAGGAACCCTTCAGGGAGTATTCAACTATGATGGAAAGTCTATAAATTACTTGAAAAATATTGAATAACTAGGAAGAAAAAACTACTGAGAACAATGTATATAGCAAATAGGGCGTTCAGTGATTAACGAATGTTTAGTGCTATAAACCAATACCGCCAAATTTTTAATTTGGCTTTTAAAATGAATAAATTAAAAACAAAATATAAAAATATGGCTAAGTGCAAACCCGAAAGTTTATCGAATTCTACTGCCCTACTTACCATATACTAAACGTTGTAAGTAATTATAATCAAGACAAAAATTGGAAGACTTAATCAATATAATAAAAAGTAGTACAATTCTTAGCTCAAAAGCCGAAGAATATGTTGTTTCTATTGCAAAAGAAAAGTCGGTTTCTAAAGGGGATGTTTTGATTCGTCAAGGGCAAGCTGTGAAGAATACATATTTTGTTAAAGACGGCTGCATAAGAGCTTATTGTATTGATAAAAATGGGAAAGAGCACACATTACAGTTTGCTATCAAAAATTGGTGGATTAGTGATTTTATGGCCATCTACAATAATGAGCTATCTACATTAACAATAGAGTGTATTACTGATTCAAATATAATCGAATTTAATACTAAAAAATTGGATGGGATATATTCAATTTTCCCTGAATTTGAGGCGTTTCAAAGAAAAAACTTAGAGCGACATATAGTTAGTTTGCATAAAAGGATTTTAAATCAATTGCAACTAACCGCCCCAGAGCGATATGAATTATTTTTGAATCAATATCCCGATATTGAGCAATATGCTCCAAATTATCACATCGCATCTTATTTAGGAATTACTCAACAAAGCTTGAGCCGTATAAGAGTGGGAAAAGCAAATAAATAGCTTTCTTACCATAGGTTTATTTTTACCTCAAACTTATCTTCTACTTTTGTTTTAAACTAAAAATAAAAATCATGATAAAAAAAATACTAATTGGATTAGTAAGTGTTATTGTACTGGCTTTTGTAACGTTATACTTTTCTAGCAAACCAAATTTAGAAGATGATGGTTCGTATAGTCCTTCAAGTTTAGCGCTAATTTTAGGTACAGTTTCAAAAACAGATTTTGAGGACATCAAGTACACAAAATACCAAGGCAATAAATCTAAGGTTTTGGTGATTTTCACGGAGCAAAAAAACTTGGAGATGAAAAATGGCAAATCCTTTTCTACAGGTAATCATCCAATAGAAGCTCTTGTGCCAATGTTACACCTTAAAAATGCAGGATTTGATTTTGAAATAGCTACGCCTACCGGTAAACCTGTTGTATTTGAAATGTGGGCTTTTCCTGAAGAAGACGAACATGTAAAAGCGATTTACAACGAGTACAAATCGAGTTTTGAGCAGCCTAAAAAGTTAGCTGAATTTATTACTAATTCATTTGCGAATGATAGTTCTTATGCTGCTGTATTTGTGCCAGGTGGACATGGGGCAATGATTGGTATTCCAGAAGATAGAAACGTTGGAAAAGTATTGAATTGGGCCCATAAAAATGATTTATTCACAATTACTCTTTGTCATGGACCCGGTGCTTTATTATCTACTACACTCGATAATCAAAAATTTCTTTACGATGGATACAAGATGGCTGTATTCCCTGACGCTGTGGATGAAATGACACCAATGATTGGTTATTTACCAGGGCACATGAAAAACGGTGTGAGCGAAAGATTGAAAAGCTTAGGTGCTACTATAATTAATACAGAATCTGATAAAACCGTTTGTGTTGACAGAAAACTAATCACAGGTGCAAGCCCTTTAGCTTCTAATGAGTTGGGGAAACTTGCAGCCAATACATTATTGAAAGAATTGAAGTGAAAACTACTTACAACAATGTATAAAAGCAATAGCGGTTTGGGTGTATACTCAAACCGTTTTTGCATTAAATTAAGTATCTTGCTATCCAAAAGAAAAGTGCACTTAATCTGCAACTGCTATTATACTCACCGTTGCCCATAATACCGAGAAAAAAAATCGCATCTTAAATGAACATTGAAAAAGCATATAATATTTGGGCTGACCAATAT
>JADGEA010000102.1 GCA_016744615.1 Flavobacteriaceae bacterium | reverse complement strand
TTAAAGATCTGTTTTCGATATCCAAATAAGTGAAAGATCTCTTTCGCCATGTATTTAGCTATTTTTGGATCTACAATCAAAGTGTAATTATTATCCGGATCTTTATTTACCCCGGGAATCAATCTTAAAAAATGATTGATCTTTAATCTTCTAACAACAATAGAAGAATTCAACCAAAATTTTGATATTTTGGAAAGTAAAAAATAACCATCTTCCCCCTGTTCCTGATATAAAGGCATAAATATTCTGCTATCTTTATTTGCAATAATTGGCAGACCACCATTTTTTGCCAGCAACTGATGTTTTTTAACAGGTTCAAAATTTTTAAAACCTGGATTCATTATAAAATCCTCTCCATCTTCAAGGGCATAACGATAAATTATTTCAAAGAAATCATATTTACAACAAAGATTTGCTAAATGATTTTTGTATTTTTTATAATCTGGTATGTTTTTTTTTGATACACATTTTGAATGCACCAAAGCCTTCCAAATAAAAGCTTCACAATTTGCAACAGATCCTTCATCATAATGTTGACCACCTTCAAAACCAAGTGCAATATGTCCAAATTCATTGATAAAGGTCAATAAAGGTCCTTCTAAATATTCTTCAATTCCCAAAACAACAGGTAATGGAAATTTTCTTGAAAATCTTCTATTATTCAATGAATCACTTATGGTTATAAATGGTACAGAATGGGCAGATGTAGTATGCAGATCTATAAAATAAAAGGGTCCATTGTTATTTTGCATTATGGACTTTATTTTTGCATAGATCTCTTTTTGTTCAGATAATTCAGAAAAATTGACACCAACATTATTAAAATTTGCCGTGATATTTTCTTTATTCCATATTCTGTTCAGATCTACATCCTCAAATCGAATATTATTTTTTAATGCTTTAATATTACCTAAAAGAACAAATAAATTTCCTTTAAATGAAATATTATTTTCTTTGATCTTATGCAAAACAATTTTTGCTGCCTTTATCCCTGCTATTTCATTTCCATGAATTCCTGCAAATATGACAACCGTTGGTGAATTTTTTGATCCATCAATATTTCCTAAAACACGAGTCGTGTTGATGCCACTTAAAACTGAACTACTGTTATTCATATTTATCCAAATTATTTAGCAATTTTTTAAGATCATTTTTGGTAAGAATACCAATTAACTCACCAAATTCAAGAATTGGTAAACAACCTATTTTATTATTTTTCATGATGCTGTTAGCTTCTTCAATAGATGTATCAGAATTAACGGTGATTATATTTTTAACCATAATATCTTTGGCTATCAAAAAGTTGTCTTTTGAATTTTCACTTCTATCCAAATTATTTTTGGTAATCAACCCTGTAATTTTATTCTCATTATTTACAACCGGTATATGATGTATATTCTTCCACTTCATAATTTTGACAACCAGATCAAGAAGATCACTTTCATTAACTACAAACACTTCTGTTGTCATAAATTTCTCCAGCTTACTTATATTAACATCTATAGATAGATATTTTTTCTCACTTGCAAGTTTCCAATTATGTACCGGTTTCCCCTTTACTTGTCTCTTATACATACAGGAAGTTAAAGTTGCATTGGCAATGTTTTTTGTCATTTTCTTCCTTAACTTCCTATAGCTATTTGTGATCCAAACACTACCGGTTTGATGGTTATCAACTCTTTTTTCAATAATATTTAAATAATAATCAATATCCTTTTGATCTATATTTGATCTCTTTAATCCTTTTTTAGCTAATGGTAAAAGTTCTTCTTTTATCAATCGTTTTGCTGAGATCCCTTTACCAAACCAATTAAAATAAGTAAAAATACCCGAACGGGCTGCATTGATAAAATTTCCTTTAATTTCATTGAAGGGAACTTTATCATACAATTTTTTGTATTTATTTGGAATACCTTGCATTACTCCAATCCAAAACAAAGCATTTGCTACTTCGTCTTTAATAGTTGGACCCGATGGAATATATCTGTTTTCAATCCTTAAATGAGGAAAACCATCATTTTGACCATAACACAATCTGTTCCATTTATAAATCGTTCCGTTATGAAGGTTCAATGCTTTTAATTTAGGTATTTTACCTTTTTCTAATTCCGCAACAGCGTCCTCATCAAAATTAGAAGTAAGTATTGGAGCATATCTAACAATATCATCTTTATACAATTCAATAATCGATTCTTTGATCCAGTCATGCCCAAAGGAAACTCTTGGCTTTTGTTCTCGTAATAAAAAAGAATTATTCCGTAGATCAACACTTTGTTGAAATAATGCAATTCGAGTTTCACTCCATAACTCTCTTCCAAATAATAGTGGTGAATTTGTCATGACAGACAACATTGGGCCTGCTATTGCCTGTGCCCAATTATACTTATCAACAAGCTCTTTAAGAGGTATTTGTAAATGAACCTGAAAGCTGGTATTACATGCTTCTAAAAGAATTGATTTATGATTTAAAATCAGTTCATCAATACCTTTAATTCGAAGCATAAAATCTTTTCCTCTTATTTTTTTTAAAACATCATTTAGTGTTTTATACCTTTGAAAAGGAGTGATATTTTTAAATACAAGATCCTTTTTCATTAAAGTAGGTAAAACTCCTGCAAGCAAAATCTTATTATCTTCAACCGTTTTTGCAGCTGTTCTCCCCTTTTTTAAGAGTCCATTTAATTGTTGTTCAAGATTTGAAAAGCAATTTGATCCCAATTTAATTGGATCTAAATTTATCTCCAAATTAAAAAGAGCTAATTCAGTTGTATAGTGAGGATCATTAATCTTTTCAAGTATTTTTAAGGCATTTTTTGAAGGTCTAAAACTACTATCTACTAAACACAATTCCTGTTCTGCACCTACTCTATATATCTTTTTCTCGAAAAGATCTTTTTCTATCATCATGTCTAGAGCTTTTACATCATTTAATAAATGATATAAAAAATCTTTACGTTCACTAAGACTTTCTATTGCTTTAACTGATTGAGACCCCATAAAAAAAGAGATTTACCGTATAAATATACAATAAATCTCTTCATTATCAAATGATTAATATCATTTTTGTTACAGAATTACCAAACAAATAGAGGTTTTTCACTCATCAAATCACTAACCTTTTGGGCAACATTTTTAAGAATTTCTTCATTTTCAAAATTCAATATTACTTCATCTAACAAATCAACAATGGTTTGCATATCCTCCTCTTTTAACCCTCTTGTCGTGATTGCTGCTGTTCCAACTCTGATCCCTGAAGTAATAAAAGGAGATTTATCATCAAAAGGAACCATATTTTTATTCACTGTAATTTCAGCTTTTACCAAAGCATTTTCTGCCTCTTTTCCGGTAATGTTTTTATTACGCAGGTCAATCAACATCATATGATTATCTGTTCCTCTAGAAATGATATCATATCCTTTGGCTACCAGCGCCTCAGCCATTGTTGCTGCATTCTTTTTTACCTGAATTTGATAGTTTAAAAATTCATCGGTAAGAGCTTCACCAAATGCTATTGCTTTTGCAGCAATAATATGTTCTAAAGGCCCGCCTTGCATTCCTGGGAAAACAGCAGAATTCAATAAGGCACTCATCATTTTAGTCTTTCCTTTCGGAGTTTTCTCCCCAAACGGATTTTCAAAATCTTCACCCATCATGATAATTCCTCCTCTTGGACCTCTCAATGTTTTATGTGTTGTGGTAGTAACAATATGACAATGAGGCATTGGATCATTCAATATCCCTTTGGCAATCATACCTGAAGGATGCGAGATATCTGCTAGTAAAATAGCTCCAACACTATCGGCAATTTCCCTGAATTTTTTAAAATTGATATCTCTTGAATAGGCAGATGCTCCTGCAATGATCAATTGAGGCTGTACTTCATTAGCAGTTTCCTGAATCTTATCATAATTTAATACACCTGTTTCTTTTTCCACGCCATAAAAGGATGGCTTATATAATTTTCCTGAAAAATTTACGGAAGAACCATGTGTTAAATGCCCGCCATGTGATAGATCAAAACCTAAAATTTTATCACCCGGTTTTAAACAAGCCTGATATACTGCTGCGTTTGCCTGAGAGCCAGAATGCGGCTGTACATTAACATAAGTAGCGCCATATAAAGCCTTTGCACGGTCAATTGCAACTTGCTCTACCTGATCAACTACCTCACAACCACCATAATAACGCTTACCCGGATAACCTTCAGCATATTTATTTGTTAAAACAGAACCGGCTGCTTCCATTACCTGCTCACTAACATAATTTTCTGAAGCGATTAATTCTAATCCGTTAGTTTGCCTTTCTTTTTCTTCTTGAATCAAGTCAAAAATTAATTGATCTTTTTGCATGAATTTTGATTTTAATTTATTTGTTAAAATGTATACAAAAATAACAAATTCATATTGCAAATAAACATAAACTTATATATTTGAATAAATATTTTTTAACAATTCAAAGATGAAAATAACAGCTAATGACCCAGACAAAAAAACATGGTTACATGTTGAAAAAAATAGTGATTTCCCAATACAAAACATACCTTTTGGTGTTTTTTTAACCAAAGATAATATTACTACTATTGGTACACGTATAGGTAATTATGCTATAGATCTGGCGGCTTTACATCAATTAGGTTATTTTGAAGGAATTCCTCTGACAGATGATATCTTTATGCAGGATAATTTGAATGACTTTATTTCAGATGGAAGAACTACTTGGCGATTGATTAGAAATAGAATTGCTGATACTTTTGATAAGGAATATAAGAAACTAAAAGAAAATTCAAAACACAGAGATATTGTAATCTTTGATATCAATGAAATTGAAATGCTTTTACCGGTTGACATAGGTGATTTTACAGACTTTTATTCCAGTAAAAATCACGCTTTGAATGTTGGAAAGATGTTTAGAGATACTGAAAATGCTTTAACACCAAATTGGCTGCATATGCCTATTGCCTATCATGGACGATCATCTTCTATTGTCGTTTCGGGAACAAAGATCAGACGACCCAAAGGTCAAACTTTTCCAAAAGGTGCAAAGAACCCTATGTTTAAACCATCAGAATCGGTTGATTTTGAATTAGAAATGGGATTTATTACTACCGATGCAAACAAATTAGGAAAGTCTATTGATATTAATGAAACAGATGAATATATCTTCGGAATGGTATTGTTAAATGACTGGAGTGCGAGAGATATCCAAAAATGGGAATACCAACCACTTGGACCTTTTTTGGCAAAAAGCTTTGCTACCACTATTTCTCCATGGATTGTGACTATGGATGCCTTGGAACCTTTTAAAGTTGATAGCCCTGAGCAAGATCCGAAACCATTTGACTATTTACAACAGGAAGGTGAAAATAGTTATGATATTAATTTAGAAGCTTCTATCAAGCCTAAGAAACAAAAACAAACCGTAGTTTCTAAAACCAATTATAAAGATAATTATTGGACTATGAGCCAGCAGTTGGCACACCAAACGGTAAATGGTTGTAATGTTCGTTCGGGTGATTTGTATGGAAGTGGAACTATTTCCGGTCCAAAAGAAGGTACTTACGGATCTATGTTGGAATTAACTATGGGAGGATCAAAACCTATCAAATTAAAAGACGGAACCGAAAGAAAATTTATCAATGATGGAGATACCGTTATATTAAAAGGTTATTGTAAAAACAAAAAGGTTAGAATTGGTTTTGGAGAATGTAGAAGCAAACTTCGAAAGACAAAATAATTTCGGACTTAATAAACATTCACGGGGTGACTCAAAGTCACCCCGTGAATCCGTGCCTAAATACCAAAGACCTTTCTTCATCGGATGGCTATATCCATAGTGAAAATAGCCATCCGATGAATAACCTCTAAACTATTCAAGTAATTAGCGGTTATAACTTCATATCCAAAATCCCATAATGGGAAGCGCTACCTACAACTTTACCGTTTTCTATAAGAATCAACTGTGGTGACTGGTGAGAAATATCAAATTTTCTGACAATTAAATTGGAAATATTCCTATATCGTATCAAATCTAAAAAATAGAAATAATAATCCTCATTTTTTTCACTCAGCTTATTTTCTAATCTTTTTAAAACCATTGCACTAATACCACAACTGGTACTGTGCTTAAAAAGTAAAACAGGTTTTAACTGAGATCCTTTCAGTAATTCATCCAACTGATCTTCATCCGTTAATAATATCCTGTCAATACCTAAATTATTATCTTCTTTTCTGTTAAAAATATTTTGAAACATTTTATCTATATTTTATGCAATATGATTTACCTCAATAACAGTAATCTCCGGTCGGATTCCAGCTCTGCCAGGGAAACCTAAAAAGCCAAAACCTCTGTTCACATATAAATACTGTTTTGATTCTTCATACAATCCGGCCCATTTAGGATAAATATATTCTATCGGACTCCATTTAAAACCAGGTATTTCAATACCAAATTGCATACCATGGGTATGACCTGCCAAGGTAAGATCAAAATGAGTTTTATGCGGAACTACCCTTTTTGTGAAGTGTGTTGGATCATGCGACATCAAAATTTTAAACGGAATGTTTTCCACACCTTTTAACGCTTTATCCAAATCACCCCTTCGAGGAAAAGGCGGATTTCCCCAGTTTTCCACACCTAAAATACCAATACTTTCTCCATTTTTTGAGATGGTTACATTCTCATTATTCAACAAGTGAAAATTCATTTGTTTTAGATAATCAAAAAGAAGATCCATATTTTCTTTTTTCTCTTCCTTTGAATTCCACTTTTTATAATCACCATAATCATGATTTCCTAACACAGAATAAACACCATGTTTTGCTCTTAATCGCTTAAAGTCTTCAATAAATGGGATTAATTCTCGGGAGTCATTATTCACCAAATCTCCGGTAAAGAGAATTATGTCAGCATTTTGTTCATTTATCAAATTAATGCCTTTATTGATCGCTTCCCGGCTATCAAAACTACCGGTATGGATATCTGATATTTGAACAATTTTAAACCCATCAAAAGATTTGGGTAGGTTTTTAAAAGCCAGTTTCATATTATGTACTTTAAAATCATAACGACCTTTTAGCACTCCGTAAATCATTGAAACAAATGGAATTCCGGCAACAATCAAACCTGATTGCTGTATGAATTTTCTCCTTCCAGGAGTTACTATTTTCTTTGGTTTACTTGAAAAAATTTTCCGAAAGGCATAAAATAACAACTCTATAAATCGTATGACATCTTCAAATAAAATAAATACAATAAAAAGTAATTTAAATACAAAAAAAGAGAAGAAAAACCCTATAAATAAATTTGGAATAACTGATGCTTCCAATGGTTTTTCAGTAAAATTGATATATAGTAAATACATCCCTATATAAGACAAAAACACAGAAAAAAAGTATAAATATTTATAAATATTTTGATATTTACTTTTATTTATACTTTTTCTCAATGCAAAATAAACATAAACATCCATCAAAAGAAATACCAGGATGGCTATATATTTATTTAAAGAAATGTTTCTTGTTGACATTAAATCTTTCTACGTTTTCTCTCAGCCCGAATTAATTCAAGCTCTCTGTTCGTTTGACCGGCAACAGATGTGTTTTCTTCTGCCCTTCTGATCAAATAAGGCATTACATCTTTTACTGGTCCAAAAGGTAAATATTTTGCAACATTAAAATCTTCTTTTGCAATACTAAAGCTGATATTATCACTCATGCCATACAATTGACCAAACCACAAACGAGAATCCGTTCTTGTATAATCTGATTTGTCTATCATATCCATTAATAATTTAGAACTATCTTCATTATGGGTACCGTTAAAAATAGCCATATCTTCTAAATTATCAAACATATATTGCATTACTTCATTGTAATTTTTATCGGTAGTTGGCTTGTCCTTACAAATCGGGTCCTGATAATTCATTTCGGTTGCCCTTTCTCTCTCCTTCTCCATATATGCTCCTCTCACAAGTTTCATACCAATTTTATAACCTTTCAAGTTCGCCCTTGAATGTAACCTCTTCAAATAATCCAGTCTATCATGACGATAAAGTTGTAAAGTTCCAAAAACAATAACTTTTTCTTTATTGTATTTTTCCATCATTTGTTCTATCAAATCATCAGCAGCTTTTTGCATCCAGGTTTCTTCAGCATCTATCAGTAATGGAACGTTATTTTCAAATGAGGCTTTAGCTACAGCATCATATCTTGCAACTACTCTTTCCCACTCATCCTTTTCTGCAGGACTTAGTTCTTTATTCTCTGTTATTTTTTGATACAACCCAAATCTTCCAAATCCTGTTGGTTTAAAAACAGCAAATGGAATTGCATCTTTTTCATTTACAAAATTTATTATTTTTAATGTCTTTTCTTTTGCATACTCAAATTGAGCCTCTTCTTCTTTTCCTTCTACGGAATAATCTAAAACGGAATGAACATTTTTAGTGAACATTTTGTCAATAATTGGCATGCAATCCTCTTCGGTTACACCGCCACAAAAATGATCAAATACTGTAGCCCGAATTAATCTTTCAACTGGGAGTGATGCATTCAATGCAAATTTGGTAACTGCTGTACCTATTTTTACCAATGGCTCACTTTTTATCATCCTAAATAAAAAATATGCTCTTTCTAATTCAGAGTCTGATTTTATTGCAAAAGCAACTTCTGTATTATTAAATAATTTACTCATTATGTATAATTTTTAGTATATAATTAATTTTTCGTAAAGATACTTAGTCTAATTTATTTATTCGAAAAAATTGACCGTTATTTGCATCATAATTTTTTTTTTATGGAGTCTATTTTATCAACAGATTATTATGTGCATTTTCAGAAAAATGGCTACCTCGCCATTGAAAAATATTTAGAAACAAATTTTCATTCAAAAGTGTATATTCTTGTTGATACAAACACAAAAAAAGATTGTTTACCTCTTTTCCTAAAGGAAGTTTCTAATGCTTCATCCTATGTGGTTATTGAAGTGCCTTCCGGTGAAATTTATAAAAATTTAGATACTTGTCTTGATTTATGGACTACCTTATCAGAATTAGGAGCTGATAGAAAAAGCATTTTAATTAACCTTGGTGGAGGTGTTATTACAGATATGGGCGGTTTTGTTGCTTCTACCTTTAAAAGAGGTATCAAATTCATCAATATTCCTACTACACTTTTGAGCATGGTTGATGCATCCGTTGGCGGTAAAACCGGAATAGATCTGGGAGCATTAAAAAACCAGATTGGATTATTTAGTAACCCTGAAATGGTCATCATTGACACCAAATATTTAAAAACTGTTTCTGAAAGGGAAATTCGATCAGGTCTGGCTGAGGTCATTAAATACGGGTTTACTTTTGACAAAGATATATGGGATAAAATAAAACAATTAAAAGACATTAATTATAAGCTTATTGATGATCTTATTTATCGATCGGTTGAAATAAAAAATAGTGTTGTTTTAAAGGATCCTAAAGAAGAAAATTTAAGAAAAGCTTTGAATTTTGGTCATACCATTGGGCATGCTATTGAATCTTATTTTTTAGAAAATGAAGATAAAGTAGCCTTAACTCATGGGGAAGCTATTGCAGCAGGGATGATCATTGAATTGTATTACTCATCAAAATTATTTGGTTTTCCAATGAAATACACTAATGATTTAAAGAGTTTTGTTCATAAATTTTATGGCAAATACAATATCTTAGAATCAGATTTTAGTCCAATTATTGACCTGATGCAATTTGATAAGAAGAGCATAAATGGCAAAGTTAATTTTGTTTTACTTGATCAAATGGAAAATTGCAAAATTGATGTTCAGGTAGATAAAGATTTGTTAATTGAAGGGATTAATTATTATTTAAAATAAGTTTTTTTAAGTCCCCAAGGTCAATAGACACTAGAAGGTCAATTGTCAATATCTTTTATTGATCCAGTCTGAAATTATTTCTAAAGCTTTTGGAGAAAATGTCTCTTTATTTTTAGCATACTCACTAAAACTACCCGTTTTTGATGTTTGAAACAAATGATTTAGATCTTTTAACTCCATTGTAGTAACATCTTTATTTTCTGATTTAATTAAGCTTTTTTCAATTCCATCAAGATTTATTTTCGACAATACCTGAGAATCTTTTTCACCATTAATGGCAAGTACAGAACATGTTGTTTTGCTGAGATATACATCAGGATCAAAATTTATAAATGTAATCATCCATGGTGTTGTTAGTTGTTTTATTGTATTTTCAATGATTTCGTTTGTGAACTGTGCTTTTAGGACACCCGATGATTCCTCCTTTATTTTATAGAATAGATCACTTATTTGTTTATCAGACTCTTCTCCATTGTAATTTTTACAGATATCATAAATTTGATCCATATATTTTTCATTCAAATTTATTTCACTTTCGGGTATTGCTGCCAGTTCATAGGCTTTTCTGGCTTGTGTTAATAAAATTTCTTTTCCGTTGATTCCAGGTCCGGCCAGTAAAACACAAAACGCAATTTTCTTATTTTTTGATGCAACAACAGGTGCAATCATTCCTCCTTCACTATGACCAATCAATCCTATTTTTTTTATATCAACTACATCTTCTCTTGTTTTTAAATAGGCAACTGCGGCTTCAACATCTGATACAAAATCAAAAGTGGTAGCTTTGCTAAAGTCACCTTCTGAATCTGCAACTCCCCTATCATCATATCTTAAAACAGCTATACCTCTTTTTGTAAGATGATCAGACAGTACCGAAAAAGGTTTGTGCCCTAATAATTCTTCATTCCTGTCTTGTGGGCCTGAACCGGAAATCAAAATAGCAACTGGTGGTTTTTTTATTCCTTTTGGAAGAGTTAATATACCTGACAATTTAATACTTCCTGCATCAGAATTATAAAAAACAATTTCTTCTGACAAATATGGATATGGCTTTGAAGGTTCCTGAGATTTGGATTTAAATTTAAACTTCCCTTTAACTAAATCCAATGGGAATGGCATACCTCCCTGAGTGAAAGTACCCTTGATCGTATCGTTTTCAAGAGAACCTTTATAAACGATCATAAGTTTACTCATGACGATCTCCAGTTCATTATTTTCAAAAGTTGTTTTATCTGTAGCAAGACCCTTTACTCCTTGGGCAGGACTATCCATAGTGGTGATGTAAACTCCATTTTGTTTGCTGATATGAAAAACAATGGGTAATTCCTGAGAAGGTGCTTTTAAAACACCATTCCAGTCACCTAAAATATCTTGTGCAGAACCTAAGGTTGCCATCAAAAGAAATACAAAATAAATTCCGTTTCTAAGTGTATTATTGAGATCCATCATGTCATTATTTTTCTTTAATTGGTAACAAAATCGTACAACTCTTCATATTGAGGCAGAATTTTTTCAATGGTAAAGTTTTTAGAAAAAGCAAGAGCTTTATCCTTAAACTCATTCAATCTGTTTTCTTCTTCCAAAATATAAATAGCATTTTTTGCCATTTCATTCACATCTCCAACATCACTTAAAAAACCTGTTTTCCCATCTAAATTTACTTCGGGCAAACCTCCTGTATTGGAAGAGATCACCGGGGTTCTTGCTGCCATTGCTTCTAAGGCAGCCAATCCAAAACTTTCAGTTTCTGAAGGTAATAAAAACAGATCTGTAAAACATAAAATCTTTCTAACTTCATCACTTTTACCTAAAAAAAGAATTTTTTCTTTTATTCCTAGTTTTTTTGCCAGTCGCTCTGCTTTCTCCCTTTCCGGACCATCTCCTACCATTAAAAGTTTAGCCGAAATTTTAGATTGAATTTTATTAAATATTTTAATTACATCCTCAATCCTTTTAACCGGTCTAAAATTACTAACATGGGCAATAATTTTCTCTTCAGATTTTGCTAGTGTTTCACGAATACAATCATCATCATTCCAGTCTTTTTGCATCTCAAAATCAATAAAATTATAAATAACTTCAATTTTATTATAAATATTAAATAATCGCAAAGTATCACTTCTTAAACTTTCGGAAACTGCAGTTACTACATCTGAATTATTAATACTAAATTCTACAGCAGTTTTATATACAGGATGACTTCCTACAAGGGTAATATCTGTTCCGTGAAGAGTTGTAATAATAGGAATTGAAATTCCTTTCTGTTCCAGCATTTGCTTGGCCATATAAGCTGCATAAGCATGAGGTATGGCATAATGAACATGCAAAAGATCCAGTTCATATTTTTCAACCACTTCTACCAATTTACTCGATAAAGCAAGCTCGTAGGGCTGATAATGAAACAAAGGATAATCCTCCATAAACACTTCATGAAAATGTAAATTCGGATTTAAAAAATCTAACCGTACTGGCTGGTGAGATGTTATAAAATGTACATTATATCCTTTATGAGATAATGCCATTCCAAGTTCCGTGGCCAAAACCCCACTACCTCCATATGTTGGATAACAAACAATTCCTATATTCACTTTACTATTATATTTTTTGATTCTTTATATTTTATTTTGAGCTATAAATCGGTACAACTTCAACTTATACATCACAATACACACGATTTAACACTAGGGTAAATTATTCAATAAAAACAATTTTACATTTTCACCCATGATCATTTTAATTTCTTTTTCGGAAAAACCTAATTTTAATAATTCTTCAACTATCAATGGCAAACCGGTAATATCAAATGGCGTGGTTACAGATCCATCAAAATCTGAACCTAATGCCACATGATCTACTCCTATAAGATCAGATGTATATTTAATCGCTTTTACAGTAGCTGTGGCATCTGTTCCACAAACTGCTTGCTCAAACATGGCAATACCAACCAAACCTCCTGAATTTGCAATGGCTTTTAAGTGTTTATCTGATAAGTTTCTAACATTATCACAGGTTCCTTTTACACCGGTATGAGATGAAACGATTGGACGATCAGTTATATTCAAAATATCATCAATAATTTGTGGTGAGGCATGAGCAATATCAATGATCATATTTAATTTAATCATTTTCTTGATTACCTCTTTACCAAATTCAGTCAAACCTGCACCGGAAATTCCATGTACTGATCCGCCTAGTTTATTATCAAAAAAATGAGTAGGAGCCATCATTCTTACTCCATTATCAAATAAAACCTGAACATTCTTAAGATTTCCATCCAAAGCATGTGCTCCTTCTACTCCTAAAAAACCGGCTGTAATATTTTTATTTTGTTTACGATCAGATAAATAATTTTTAAATTCTAAACCTGAGC
Source organism: Flavobacteriaceae bacterium (assembly GCA_016744615.1). Taxonomy (GTDB): domain Bacteria; phylum Bacteroidota; class Bacteroidia; order Flavobacteriales; family Flavobacteriaceae; genus Lutimonas. The sequence continues at coordinate 1,801 of JADGEA010000102.1, read as the reverse complement.
TAATCACTCTAAATTTACCATTAGAATCCTCTCCAAATTCAAACAAGCTTTCGCATTGATAAATTGTTCTTTTTGTCAAACTATTCGTTGGTCTGCCTTGCACCAGATATAGTGCTGTAATATTATCCGATTCGCCAGTATTTTTATCAAAATTTTGACCTTTTGGTGATTTAGTTACAATTGTAAAAGATTGAATACCAACATTTGATTTCAGTAATTTTGGTATATCTACTTGCCCAAAATCATTGTCTTTAAGTAAATTACGTTTCCATAACAGGGCATCACAATGCAAATCGGCAATAAAATCCAATGAATTGTAGAGGTTCTGCGCTTTTTCAGAAACTTGATACGGGGCATTGGTTCTTATTTTATTATGTGATTTATCAATTATTTTTGGAACAAATAAGGTTGCCAAATAATAAATTACCAAGATAAATATCAATGTGAATCCTATTAATTTAAAAGCTTTATTCATTATCAATACCTGTTAAAATTAAAGATAAGTTGTATTTTTGTTATTTGTAAAAATATAATATTTAATGGAGTTTGAATCGTTTTTATCATTAATTTCTAAAATAGATCAAGGAAAACTTGGCGGCTTTCATTCTCATAAAAAAATGATTCCTAAAGAAAGAATAAGTTTTCCAAAAAATAAAATACAGGAATTAAACCCTCGTAAAGCGGCAGTTTTAGCTCTTTTTTACCCTGATATGGAAAACAAAACTAAATTTTTATTAACTTTAAGGGCAAATTATGGGGGAGCACATGCATCACAAATTAGTTTTCCGGGAGGGAAATTTGATGATTTGGATAAAGATTTGAAAGAAACAGCATTACGTGAAACATTTGAAGAAGTTGGAATTCAAGGTGATCGTATTCAAATTTTTAAACAAATGAGTGATACGTATATACCTCCAAGTAATTTTTTGGTGAGTCCGTTTATTGGTGTGCATTACAAAACACCAACTTTTAACTTTAACCATGAAGTAGAAGAGTTAATTGAAGTAAAACTAGCTGATTTATTAAATAACAAAACAATAGCAATCAAAAACTTATCAACAAGCTATATAAAAAATATTGATGTACCCTGTTATATATTAAACAATTACACTGTTTGGGGGGCAACTGCCATGATTTTAAGTGAAATAAAAGACTTTCTAAAATCAATATAATCAATTTTTTTTTTATGTTTGCGGTGCAAATACTCTAAAATGGCTTTATTTAAAAAAGATGTTTTTGGAAATAGTTTATTTCTTAAAAAGACCTTAATACGCGTGTTGGGTCTTATTTCTCATAGAAGATACCGTAGTTTTAATGAACTGCATATTGAGGGATCTGAAATCATTCGCGATCTTCCTGAAAGCAATGTATTATTTGTTGCCAATCACCAAACTTATTTTGCTGATGTAGTGGCAATGTTTCATGTTTTTAATGCTGCTCTTAGTGGAAGAGTTGATAACATCAAAGATGTAGGGTATTTATGGCAACCAAAAATGAATCTTTATTTTGTTGCTGCTAAAGAAACAATGCGTTCAGGGTTACTTCCAAAGATCATGGCATATGGAGGTGCTATCTCCATTCAAAGAACCTGGAGAGAAAAGGGCAAAGATGTAAATAAACAGGTGAAATTATCTGATATATCCAATATCGGTACGGCTTTGGAAGATGGCTGGGTAATTACTTTTCCTCAGGGAACCACAACTCCATTTAAACCAATACGAAGAGGTACCGCACATATTATCCGGCAAAACAAACCTATCGTTATACCAATTGTAATTGACGGTTTTAGAAGATCATTTGA
>JADGEA010000101.1 GCA_016744615.1 Flavobacteriaceae bacterium | reverse complement strand
ATTACTTACCACAACCAAAGGAGGTAATCAAACACCTGAGATCAAATGGGCTCCAAATTTTATTTTCACCAAGCCAGAGAACAAATCTCGTATGTTGTTGTATTATACCGGAATTACGCGTACTGCAAAAAACATTCTTGGAGAAATAGTGAAGGGTATGTTTTTGAATGAAAGTATAAACACAAGTATTTTAAGAGATATTAAAATCCATGCATTTGATACTTTTAATGTTTTGCAGGGCGGAAATTTTGATGAGTTTAGTGATTGTATTCAGCTTACATGGAAACAAAAACAACATTTAGATAGCGGAACAAATCCTCCCGAAGTACAAAAGATAATTCATATGATAAAAGATTATGTATCTGCATATAAGTTGCCAGGAGCTGGTGGAGGGGGTTATTTGTATATAATTGCTAAGGATGCAGAAGCAGCAGGAAGAATTAGAAAAAAATTAAATAAAAATCCGCCGAACGATAATGCTAGATTTGTAAACATGGATTTATCACTAACCGGATTTCAGGTAAGCAGGTCTTAAATAATTCTCTGTTTTGTTTGAATTTGACAGTCTAATATAGACTAAAGGTTTATATAGTTGTATATTACAGAGTATTTTCATTACTTTAGCTATAGTAATAATGGAGCCATTTGAATCAAAAAATATTGTTGAATTATTAAAACGAAAAGACTCTGCTACTTTTCAAAAAATATACAATGATAATTTAAAAACATTTATTAATTTTGCAAAGGGTTATCATATTGAAGAATATGACTCTTATGACATTTACCATGACTCCATTATGGTTTTACAGGAAAATGCTATAAATGGAAAGATAAATGATTTAAAAAGTAGTATTTCAACATATTTATTTGCAATAGGGAAATATAAAATATTTCATGCTTTTAGGGAAAAAGCAAAAGTTAATATTACCAATGATATTGAAATAATTGAAAAAAACTTTGATTTTGATGTTGACTTTGATGATAAAAAACTAACTAACCAACAGACGCTATTAAAAAATGGTTTTAAAAAATTAGGGAAGCGTTGTAAAGATGTACTTGAATTACATTATAGTGGACATGATTTAGACGAAATAACAGATATTTTAAAATATAGTGATAAAAATGTTTTAAAAAGTCAAAAATCACGTTGTATGAAACAATTAAAAAAGATTATATTCAATTATGAATAATTATGAATTAATAGATAAATTTTTTGAAAATTCCTTAACATCAAAGGAACAGAGATCTTTTAATGATTCATTACAAAGTGATAAAGAATTTAAAAAAGAATTTCTATTTCAACAAGATCTGAAAAAAGTGATTGCAATAAACCGTAGGGAGGAGTTGAAAATAGAACTTGATCAATTTAAAAAGGAATATCAGGGAAAATCAAAAAGCAAATTTTTATTTAATAGCTGGCTAATTGCTGCTTCTATCGCTTTGCTGGTTGGATTTGGTCTATGGTTTGTTAAAGACAGTTATTTCCCTTCTAATGAGCAATTATACGTCCAAAATTTTGAGCCTTACCGCAATATTGTACAACCAGTTGTTCGGGGAAAAAATCCGAAGACCATAGAGCATAGTGCATTTGTTGCCTATGAAAATAAAAACTACCATAAAGCAATTAATTTATTTAATTCGGTAGCTAGTCCTAATGAAACACCTTTTCAGTTTTATAAGGCAATGTGTTTTCTTTCTCTAAATAAAACGGATGATGCTATCCAAATACTTTTACCAATTACAACTACTAAAGAAATTGAATCTTCGTCAAAAAAATTTACTGAAATGGCGAATTGGTACCTAGGGCTAGCTTATTTAAAAAATGATAATCTGGATAAGGCCTTATCCCAGTTTTCAATTGTAGCAAATCATACAGATTATACTTTTAAAAAAGAAGAAGCAAAAAAAATTATTACATTTATTAAATAGTTACCTTTTTCCGTTAAGTTCTTACTTGAACTTAAATTCTTTTTTTAATGAAAAACCAAATTACTGAAGCGAGAATCAATCCCAAAAGGATGTAATAGTATGTTGTATAATTTTCGTAAAGTTGATCAGAGTTTCCGTTTAATACAAACCCTGCCCAGTAAAAAGGATGTAATAGATTTTTATCATTTGTAGATGCTAAATATTCAATTTTTGCCTTCCTTAGTGCTTCACTTTTATTTTTGCCCTTTTCAAGATTTTTATAAAAGGATATCATTATTTTCTTGGTTTCCTTATCCGGAACTTCCCACAAACTCATTAAAACTGAGGGAACACCTGAAAAGTGAAATGCCCGTGCCATACTCATAATTCCCTCTCCTTTCTCCAATTTACCAAAACCTGTACTACATGCACTTAAAACTGCTAAATTTGCTTTTGTATTGCTCAAATATATTTCTGAAGCAGTCAAATCCCCATCAACAAAAACAAGTTTATTAAACTGCGGGTATTCGTTATTGATCTTAGCATGCATTGCTAAATGCAATATGGAATAATTCTTATTGTTATCTAAAAAGTTTTGCTTTTTTGAATTTTCTCCAATAAAATCATCTCCATCTACCATCTCACTTATAGATTTAATTTCATTAGATGCAGAAGAAATTATACTTCCATCTGTATATTCTGGTGAAAACCCAGCCCAAAATTTAGGAGGAGAATATTTGAAAAAATCATTATTTAGTTCTAGAAATATACGAACAGATCCTACATAACAAATTATATAATCTTCAATTAAATACTTATTATCATCACTTTTCAAAATCTCAAAAGGAATATAATTTAATACATTATCTGGTATAATTACCAAATTCTCTTTTGTCTTTTCCAATTGATTCTTTAATAAATATCGGTACAATGTTTTACTAACTTCTTGTATATCATTTTGTGCAATTAAATTGCTTTTAAATAAATTGGTCTTTTCAATCAAATCTTTAGAAACAGCTCCCTTCAAAAATAAAACCGCATCTTTAGTAATATCAAAAGAATACAAATCATTTTCTCCTAAAAAATAAATAATAAACTGGGTATCACTATCAATATTCTTTTGAACATCAGAAATACCAATCACTTTATTACTGTATTTCAAATCAACATATCTTGGATAGTCTTTTTCAAATACCAAATGTATACTATCTAATTTTTTACTCCATAATATCCTTCGGTCTAAAAGATTACTATAATATTCCTTGTCTGGATTAGAGGATTTTACCTCGTAGTATAAATCCAATTTTACTCTCTCCAGAGTTTGTTTAATCTTTTTTTCTTTCTCTAGTAATTCTTTAGGAATACTACTATAAAGTTTGAATTTTGTGTCTTGTAAACCCTCCAACAGGGTTGTGCTTCTATTTGTTTCAGACAATTCAAATGCTTTTTCTAAGTATTTTTGATCCTTATTTTTATGGTAAAGAATCCAACAGGTATTCAGCCCTTTTTCAAATACTTTTCTATATTCGTTTGCCAGATTAATTTTAGACTGATCTGTTGAGAAGTTTTTCTGAATATGTTTTATCAATGCTATTTCTTGATCAATTAATTGAAATTTATCTTCAAGATATTTTGTATTCTCTGTTCTTTCATAGATATCCATATACCAATCACCCATTAATGCAAGAGCGCCTAATGCTTGATAAGGGGCGATAACCTCTTCTAAAGAATTTTTATCATATTTAGAAGATTTTAACGCACGTGTAATAAAAGCGAAGAATTCATCTTTATTTTTTCTTTTTTTAGCAAGTTCTGCTAACCAATAATAATCCTCAGAAATAATATTATTTTCATACCCAAAAACTTTAATATTCTTATCTAATGAACTCAATATCAATTCCTCTGATTTTTTAAATTGCATATCTTGATCTATATATAATTTGGCAAGATAAAGCTCGGCATTTGCTAAATATTGAGAACTTTTGATTTCTTTACCAATTTTAATAGCTTGCTTGTAATATTCTATTGCTTTTTTATATTGTTTATCAAGGGTCAAAATTTCTGCTAATTTATAATTACTCTCACAGGTCCATTTATGTGCATTACCATAGGTCTGTTCTCTAATTTTAAGACTTTTTTCTAGCAGATCAATTGCGCCTTTATAATCTTCTTTAGATTTTAAAATATTTGAATAAGAATTATATACAAAGGTCATATTTGGGTTGAACTCTCCATAAGATTTCTGACCAACATCCATTGCTTTTTCAGAGTATTCTTCTGCTTTATCTATCTCTTTATTAAAAAAATACAAATGAGCCATCCCTACATAAACATCTGATAAAAAGGTTCTGGGATCATTGATCTTTAACAAATAGTATTCTGCTTCTTTATATAATTTCAATGCCATTTCCCTTTGAGCCAGGTCTTCATACAGAATAGCTAAATTATAGGCAGATGCAGCTAAACCCTTATTATCTGAAGATATTCTCTTTTTTAAATCATACGATCTTTCATAATTCATTTTTGTGCTATCATAATTAGATAAAAAATAATAGCCAATCCCAATCAGATTATAGTTAAAGGCAATATTAACAGAGTCTTTTAGATCTAAACTAATTTGTAAAGCCTTTTTTGCTGTTTTTACAGACTCGCTGTATTTTCCCAGATTTTGTTCAATATTTGCTTTTGTTTGGTATGAATAATCTAAAAAACTTAAATCTTTCTGCTTACTTAATTTAGGAATCAAATTATTGATCATGGAGTAAGCCTCTGAAAAAGAACCATTTCTATTAAGTATACTGGCTTTATAATTAACAATATTAACATATTCACTATTTATTTTTTGTGAAAAAATAAATAGAGGAACGAATAAAAAAAACAGAATTAACTTATGCTTATAGTTCTTTGTCATAAAACCAAAATTAAAGATTTTCAAATTAAATAAATCTTTTTATAGAAAATACTTGATAAAAGCACAATAACAATGAAAATCATAATAAATGATTATTTTTTATTATCCTCAACAACGGCTTCCAATTCTGTATACCAGCCCTCACCAAACTTTCTTATAAGTGCCTGTTTAACAAATTTATAAACAGGTACTTTTAATTCTTTTCCTAAAGAACAGGCATCATCACATATTTCCCATTTATGATAATTAACAGCTGAAAATTTATTATATTCCTGAACTCTAATTGGGTATAAATGGCAAGAAATAGGCTTCTTAAAATTTATTTCTCTCTGGTTATAAGCTTCCTCTATCGCACACATAGCAACATTATTTTCACCAAAAATCATATAAGCACAATCAGCACCATTTATCAAAGGAGTTTCATGTTCTTCAAATTCATTTGTTGTATAAACGCCTTCTTTTTCAATAGCTTTTAACCCTTCTTTTCTTAAAAATGGTTTTACTTTCGGAAATATTTCTTCCAGAATTTTTAATTCTGCTTTTTCAAGAGGAGCTCCTGCATCACCATCAATACAACAGGCTCCTTTACATGCCGCTAAATTACATATAAAATCTTTTTCAAGAATATCTTCTGAAATGATAGTTTTTCCTAATTGAAACATTTTTTTAGAAATAATTTTTTCAAAAATACTATTTACTTTTCACTTAATTCTTTTCACTTTATCCTTTTTTTAGAGTAATTATTTATATTTGTGCCCAAGAAAGTATAATATTATGGAAATTGATTTTAAAGAAATTTTAACTGCATCAATGGTTTTGTTTGCGGTAATTGACATCATTGGTAGTATTCCTATCATTATTAGTTTGCGTCAAAAAGTTGGCCACATCCAATCAGAAAAAGCTTCTATCGTTGCTATGCTGATCATGATTATTTTTCTTTTTTTAGGAACACAAATTTTAAAATTAATAGGAATTGATGTTTATTCTTTCGCGGTTGCAGGTGCTTTGGTTATATTTTTCTTAGCATTGGAAATGGTTTTGGGAATTGAATTATTTAAAGATGATGAGCCAGAAACAGCCAGTGTTGTTCCTTTGGCATTTCCCTTAATTGCAGGTGCAGGAACCATGACAACAATTTTATCGCTTAAAGCGGAATTTCATACTGAAAATATCATTATTGCAATCGTTGTAAACATGATCTTTGTATATCTGGTATTAAAGTTTTCGCATAAAATTGAGAAAGTTTTAGGTCAAGGAGGTATCAATGTTATTAGAAAAATATTTGGTGTAATTTTATTAGCAATAGCAATAAAGCTTTTTGCATCTAATATAGGAGGATTGTTCAATTAAAGAAATAAATATATGAGTTATGATGTTTTAATAATTGGGGGAGGAGCTGCAGGAATGTCCTGTGCTTTGGTATTAGGGTCTGCAAATAAAGCACCGTTTGCTGCAAATAAAAAGATTGGTATTATTATGCACCAAAAAGCATCAGCGCTTTCCAATGGTTTGTTTAATAATGTTTTAGGAATACATCCAGGTACAACAGGTAAAGAGATCTTAGAATCTGGAAAGAAACATTTGTCTGATCTTTATGCACACATTGATCAAATTGAAAAGGAAAAAGTAGTTAAAATTGAGGGAGTATCAGGCGGTTTTACTGTCTTTACCAATAAAAATCAATACAAAACAAAAACCATTGTTGTTGCCATTGGACCATCCAACTTATTTAGTATAGATGGCTTGATGGAATTTGTTGAGCCTCATCGAAGTTTACCTCCTGCAAAGGAAAGAATACAACTTAAAAATAAAGATCATATAGTCACTAAAGGTATTTATGTTGCAGGAATTTTAGCAGGATGGATCAGTCAGTTTGCCATTGCAGCAGGAAGCGGCACTCAGGTTGCCACAGATATTTTATCGAAATGGAATAATGGTAATCCAACCATGATTCATGAGGTTTCTTAGATCCAGACTTCAAGTAAAGATTTAGAAATATAAAAGCGCTGATTAAAAATTTAAATCAGCGCTTTTATCAATTACATTTATTACAAATTCTTCTATTGAGGTCTATCCGCATTTTGAATGACCACAACTTATACATTTTAAACATCCTTCAGAATAGATCAAACCTTCAGGATCACCACATTCAGGACATTTTTTATCCGCAGCTTCAGATCCCTCCGGAACAAAACGTTTCAAAGCTCTTGAAACTCCATTTTTCCAGGTATTGATATGATCGTCATAAAGGTTTAAATTCTGAATCAGATCAACTACATATGCCATTGGCATTCCATGACGTAAAACTCCTGAAATTAATTTAGCATAATTCCAATATTCTTTATCAAATGATCTGGATAACCCTTCAATAGTGGTTTTATAACCATCGCTGTCAACATAACGGAAGTCATATCTGGCAACTCCTTCTTCATCTCTATTTTTAATTACCCATCCTTTTTCAACCCATTGTGGTAAATTAAAGGCATCCTTCATTTTACCAGTAAAAATCTCATAAGGTTTGTCTTGTATCAAACCTACAACAGCAAGCCACTTTTCCTTTTCATTGTGAAAGCGTACAATTGAAGCTACAATTGTTTTAGGTCGTTTAGGGAAAACAGTAGCTTCATGATAAGGATTTACAATTTCTTTTTCTTCATTTTCTTCTTTTTTGTCTTCTGCAATTAAAATCCCACTTCTTGAACCATCACGATATACAGTAATTCCTTTCAAACCTTGTTTCCATGATTCCATATAAATATCTCCAACCAATTCTTCTTCAACATCTGATGCTAAATTAATTGTTGAGCTTATGGAATGTGTAGTATATTTTTGAACCAACGCCTGCATTTCAACTCTTTTTCTCCAATCAATTTCGGGAGCAGTAGCTCCGGCATACGGACTTTTCTCTATGTTTTTTTCTCCGGATATATTCATCCAAGTTTCCAGCTTTTTATGATAAACTGTAAATTCTTCAAAAGCATCTCCTAAATCATCTACAAAATCAACCTTAGCCTTTTTATCCTCCTGATTAATTTTTCTTCTTCGCTTGTATGCCAACATAAATACAGGCTCAATTCCTGAAGATACTTGGGCAAGCATACTTAATGATCCTGTTGGAGCCACTGTGCTAATAGAAATATTTCTACGTCCGTGAACCATCATTCTTTTATAAAGTTCAGGAAATTCATTGTGAAGCATTTGAACAAATTCTGATTTATCTTCAATATTTCTATTAAAAACCTCAAACTGACCACGTTCAATTGCCATATCAACACTACTGTCAAATTCAGCAGTTATTTTTGATTTCATAATTCCATCTACAACACTAATTGCTTCATCAGTATCAAATTTAACCCCAAGAGCTGCAATGGTATCTCCTAAAGCAGTAAACCCTAAACCAGTTCTCCGTCCTTTTTTTCCAGTTTCCTGAAGTAGTTTCCAGGTATTAATTTCATTTTGTTTGATATAATCAGGCTCCGGATCTACTTCTATTTTAGCTAATATTTTATCAACCGCTTCCAATTCCAGATCAACAAGATCATCCATCAACCTTTGGGTTTCATAAACTACCTCATAAAGCTTTTTATGATTGAATTTTGCTTCTTTTGTAAAAGGCTTATCCACAAAACCATATAGGTTTACAGCAATTAATCTACAACTATCACCACCTTGCATTGCAATTTCTGAACAAGGGTTTGTAGATGAGTTTTTAAACCCAGGATAAAGAGATGAAGTTGAATAATGATGCTGTCTATCCCAAAAGATTAATCCTGGCTCAGCTGTATTGTGAGCACTTTTAATAATGGTTTCCCACAGTTTTACAGCATCAATATCTTTGGCGTATTTTGGTGATTTAGATTCAATTGGCCAGCGTAAAGTATATTTCTCCTTCTTTTCAACTGCCTGCATAAATTCATCCGATAAGCGAATAGAAATATTTGCACCGGTAACTTTAGTAAGGTCTTGTTTAATGGTAATAAATTCTTCAATATCTGGATGAGCAATATCCATAGTAAGCATCAAAGCACCACGTCGACCATTTTGAGCAACCTCACGAGTTGTGCCAGAAAAACGATTCATAAATGATACCGCTCCTGTTGTACTCCCTGCAGCATTAGAAACTTTTGCGTCTCTTGGTCTTAATTCTGAAAGATCTACTCCAACACCGCATCTTCTTTTAAAAAGTTGTGCCATTTGTTGGTCAGTATGAAAAATACCTCCATATGAATCATAAACAGGTGGAATAACAATACAGTTAGATAATGATGCAATGATCTCATCATTACCTAATCCAAACATCACACTTCCCTGAGGAATTACATATTTAAAATCTTTAAATAATTTATAGATCTTATCTTCTGTTAGCTGTTTTCTTTTTTTACCATAGTCAGAATATCCTTCAAAAGTGCTATCTTCAGATGTGTATTTAGATTCTATCCTCCCAAATTCTTTTGCCATCCTTTTGTGCATTTGGTCGGGTGTATTCTCTAAAAATTCACCATTACTATTTTTAACCGCATATTTGTTTATCCATGTAGTTGCAGCTAATTCATCATTATTAAAGTATGATAATGAGCTAGTTAAAACTTCTTCATAAGTATAGGTTGCCTTTCTGACTTTTTCTTCCACCATGTTTTAAAATGTATTTTATGATTATTTTTACCGGAATAAAAATATAATAAAAGCAAGGTTCTTTTTTTAAAATGCTAATTAATTATTAACAAATCATAGTTAATATTTATTTATTGGATTTACCCCAAGTATTTCAAGTGTTTAAGGGAAATAAAATTTTGAAAAATAAAAAATTTTGGAAAATGGATGTTTTTTATTCACAATTTATATATTTTAAAATGCAACAAAAATAGATTTCCATTTATCTTGAAAAAGCAATAATAGAAAAAAATAAAGGTAAGGTCACTTTTTTAGCCTGTAAATGATCTCTTCTAAACCGTTTCTTTTTATTTCAAAAACAGTTTCCAGCATTAGTCCCAATTTCCCTTTTGGAAAACCTTTATTTCTATACCAGATTAAATAGTATTCAGGAATATCAATCAAAAAGGCTCCTTTAAACTTGCCAAAAGGCATTTTTGTATTTGCAAGTTGTATTAAAAAATTAGGATCAGGTTGCAAGGTGCTTTGGTTTTACTTTATTAGTAGAATTATTTACCATCAATAAAATCTTGTAAATAGGAAAAGTTCTTCGTCAATTTTCCGTTTTGAGTCATACGTGCTCTTTCTAAAATTCCATCTTTATCTCCATTAAAAAATGCAGGAATAACATGTTTCACAAAATTATCACCAAAACCCAAAGAAGCATCTTTAGGTAATTCATTTGGTAAATTATCAACCGCCATTACGGCAATTGCTTTTTCATTTAAAAAATCAATTTCCTTTTCTGCCTTAGCATCATAACCGTATATAGGGTCTGCAATAGTAGATGATCTAATTGTAGAAGCTACCGGCCCGTCAATATCACAACTAACATCCGCTACAACTTTTATTCTAAAATATGGGTCTTTAGCCTCCTCTCTTGTGAATATATAAGGAGCACCTGTTCCATAAAAATGACATGCTATATAAACATCACTAACTTTTGCAAAACGCATAAAATCACTTTTGTAATCGGTTGGATTATTAAAAAAGTCATACATATCTATTACTTTTCCATCTTTTCTTTTGTTGTAATCCAAAACATCGATCTGCGTATAAACAGCTTTTTCAAATTCTTTTTGAAGATAATCACCTACTCCAACTTCTTTGAGACCCATTGCATCTAACATTTCTTTAGCACCATTACTAACCCTTCCTTTTCCGGTAAGGACAATTTTAATATTTGGAAGTTTGATCTTTTTTAATTCGGTAATCAATTCCTGCTGATCATGCAGTGTTTGTGCTTTAGGTAAAAAAAATAAATTGTTTTTTAAACCATAGGTTCTAAAGATATTATACGCACCTACTATTCCAGCATATCTACCAAAAGCAACCAATCGAACACCTTTTTGATCAGTAATAACCTCATGATCATAAAGTTCAATGTTTTTATCCAATACAGCTTTTAACAAAGTACGGTTGTATGGCTGTTCTTTAATGGTATGTGAAAAGAAAAAATATTTTTTATTTGGAATCAATACTTCTTTTGGAACCTCCTTTACACCAAGCATCACATCACAATCATCAATATTATTGGTTACTTCAATTCCAATGTTTTCGTATGAACTATTTGTAAAAGTTCTGTTTTCAGAACTTTCCACTTTAATTTCCATTTCCGGAAAGGTTTTTAATAGCGATCTACAAGCACTTGGAGGTAAAACAACTCTTTTATCAGGTGGATTTTTTTGTTCTTTGATGATTGCAAACTTCATATTAAAACATTTTAGGTAGATCAATGCTTAAAAAAGCAATTTTGGTACAAAATTTGTGCAAATGTATTTAGTTTTACAGATTTGTACAAGATTTGTATAGGATTTTTATATTTTTGTAGAATAATCCTTTAAAAGGATAGTTCTTTATTTATTGGGGATGACCGGTTTTGACAGCAAGATCAGTCGGATTATAAGCATGTCGAGTCATGAAATAGTACTCGTAAAAATCGATTTCACTTTTTTAAACGGCGAGAATAACTACGCTTTAGCTGCTTAATCCGAATCACAGTAGGATGAGCCTAGTCCCGCCAGGCGGGAAAGCTGAATGTCTCTTGAAAGCCTTGGTTAACGGCGGTCAGTTTAGAGGCATCGTAAAAGTAAACCTAGAAATATAAAGGCTTCGGTTATATTTCGAAATTAAAGAAGCTAAGCTTAAAGTAGGTTGTTTTTAGTCGGCTTTAGGATAAAAATTAAATAAAAACTAAGCATGTAGAAAGTAATTTGGGTGCTTGTTTGGACCAGGGTTCGAATCCCTGCATCTCCACTGGAACTTTTTTAGTCTCCATTCATACCCTTGCAATTCTATGTGTTGCAAGGGTTTTTATTTTTAATTTGTCTCAGTTTTTTGATTTACTGTTAAATTTAGATGACTCCTGGCAAGTAAAATCTGTTGATGCAGATTATAACTTATCAGAGATAAAAATCAACATATATTATATTGGGAATCAAGCAAAATGTCCTGATACATTACAGAATTGTACGATCTATGACCATGCACCCAATCAAACATGGCGACATTTAGACACGATACGGTATTAAGACCTAAATAAATTTTACCTGTCTATGGGTTCTGTTTGTAATCATATAAGCAAAAGGGACCAAAACAAGCAGAATTAATACCAAAATGGAACTTATTTTCTTGATGTCAAAAAACTTGTTCGCAATTACAAGCCTTAACATCAAAATTTAACCAAATCTCAAAACTTCCGTTTGGGAGTGAGATGGACATATAGTTTTGAACCAGTCGTAGCATATTCATTTACAATGAAACGAGATTAGATACTATAGTTTGGCAAAGATCTATTGAAAAGTCTAGATTTCATCTTGGTGACAGCATTGATATAGCAATAAGTAAAATAGATGGTCAACTATCGGAAGCTGCTGACCAAGACATAATTGCAACAGGTATTGTAATTTTTTTTCAAGGATTGTTCTTTTTTGTGGTTGCTTATTTCGCTATTTGAAAAAATTACAAAGTAAAAAAGTTTAACCTATTTAATAAATAAAAGCACCTCAATGAGGTGCTTTTATTTATTATGGATTCATTTTAAATCAACCAAAATTATCCTTTTCCCAATCGTGCTCATCATAGTATAAATTTAATATATTCATACAGGCTTTTATCAAATCTTTAGTTTCTAATAAAATAATAAAATACAAGGTAGTATTTTTAGGGCTTGTGGTTTCTTTCTGTCTTGTACGTTCGACCTGTTTATGAATCGTATCTTTAACTTCTGTGAGTAATGATAGTTTTGATTCTATGATATCAGGAACTATTTTATCAAAAGTTCGTGAATCAAATACCTTTCTAATTTTATCAAATAATTCAATTAGCTTATCATTAATTTCCAGCAATTCTTCAATTTGTCTTTTCTTTAATTTTTTATGATTATTATTAACATGTTTATGACTTACTTTTGCTATTAAGCTGGAAGACTGAGCTATATCTTGTAAACTTCCTATGATATCTATATAGAACTTACTTGCTCCTAAATAAGAATCATCTAAATCTTTAATAAAATAGAAAATATCATTTTGTAAAAGCTCAATTTCTGTCTCTAATTTTTTAACATTTTCCTTTGCTTTTTTTAGAGTAGCCAGATCTTGATTGACCAAACCATTAATAGTGGTATTATTAATTTTACCAACTCTTTTTAGTGCTTTTGAAATATTATCGGCACTTTCTTCAATCACACCATGTATGGATTTACTTTCCGATTTACTTAAGCTGTCTTCTGCTTTAATTTTTAAAGATTTTTTATGATGGCTCATATAATTTCTGATCAATACAATTACAACGAACAATAGTAATATTGCAATCATAGTTGCACCACCTAAATGAATTAAGTAGGCTATTATACCTGCAGCGATAAATGCACTGAGGGCTGTTCCAAACCATCCACCAATAACATTCAACACTCCTGCAACTCTATAAACAGCACTTTCACTACCCCATGCTTTATCAGCTAATGAAGTACCCATTGCAACCATAAATGTAACATAAGTTGTAGATAATGGTAATTTATAGGATGTAGCAATTGATATCAAAACACCTGCCACCATTAAATTCACAGCAGCTCGTACCATATCAAAAGCAGGTAATTCATGTATTTTACCTTTATCCAATTCAATAACTGGTTTTTCAAATTGTTTATCAATTTTTTTATTTAAAGAACTTGGAATCATGATTTCTGTGTATTTTGAAATCATCATAGATCCTCTTACCAATGTTCTTGAAATAAAATTTGGATCAAAACGTTCTTGTGTTTCTCCCTGACTTGACAGATCAAGTGAAGTTTTAACAACATTTTTGGCTTTACTGGAAAACCATAATGTTAATACCATTATCAAACCTGCTAATAATAGAAGTAATGTTGGAGTAGCAACTTTCTTTCCTAAAATATCCATAGAAAATTCAGCCGCTGCCAATCCGTTAACATTAACTAAAGGGTCAGCCCAGGCCTGATAGGATTGCCAGGCTGCAATAGGAACCCCAATAAAATTTACCAAATCATTTCCTGCAAATGCCAATGCCAGAGCAAAGGTGCCCACCAAAATAATTAACTTATAAATATTTGTTTTTAGAATGGTTATGAAAAAATAGGAAAGTAAAGACCAAATTACAAAACTAACCGCGATAATTGAAAAAACATTGTTTTCTAAAAAATCTTTAATCGTTGATCCACCAATAATATCGAAGCTCTGCTTTGCAATATCTGCACCTTTAATTCCTTTCATAAGGATAAAATAAACCATTGCCGTTAAAGCAGCTCCACCAAATAAAGCACCAACCCAACTGGGTTTTCTTTCAAAATTAAATGATAATAACAGCCGGGAAACAAATTGAACAAAAGCACCAACAGAAAAGGCGACCACAACGGAGAGTAAAATTCCTAATATAATTTGCGTGGCTTTTGCAGTATTGATATAATTGGTCACATCAGAAAAAGAACCATTATCAGCACTAATTTTTATCAAGGCCATAGCAACTGCTGCACCCAATAACTCAAATACAATAGATACTGTTGTTGATGTTGGCATTCCTAATGTATTAAAAAAATCGAGTAATAATATATCCGTAATCATCACGGCCATAAAAATAATCATGATTTCATTAAAGTAAAACTCACTGGGTACAAAAATACCTTTACGGGCAACTTCCATCATTCCACTTGAAAAAATTGCTCCAAAAGCAATACCTAAACTAGCAACAATCATGATGGTCTTAAACGAAATAGCTTTAGAGCCAATGGCTGAATTTAAAAAATTCACAGCATCATTACTAACGCCAACAACGAGATCAGCAATAGCTAAAATAGCCAGAGCAACAACCATTAAAAAGTAAATATTTTCCATATTATTATTGGAATTTGGTTTGTAAAAATTAATTTAGATAATTTTATTCTAAAAAATTAGAAATAAAAAAACGAGAATAAATTTAAGGAAATATAAGGCAACCTCTTGAATTAACAAGTTGAATATCAGATTATTAGTTGTATATTGTCATAAGAATTGACACTATGAGTAAGTATAAATCATCAGGCACAACATCTTTATTTTCAGAGTATTACAGG
>JADGEA010000100.1 GCA_016744615.1 Flavobacteriaceae bacterium | reverse complement strand
GGATATATTTTTGTTTTCTTTCATCCAACTTATTACAGTATAAAAAAATCACGTGTTGCTGAGGCAGAAATGAGAAGAAAGTTTTGGGGTGATATTTTTGAACGCCATCAGGTTACTGCTGTTTTAAATGGTCATGATCATTATTATCATCATGCAATAAATGGGGGTGTTCATTATATTGTTACTGCTGGTGGAGGTGCTCCTTTATATAATACGGATGCTATTCAGCCTGAGACTGTTAAATATAAAAAGATAGAGCATTTTATGCGAATTGATGTTGATAAAAAACAAGCAACTTTAAAAGCAATTGATATCAATGGTCAACTTATTGAAGAGATCAAAGTTAAAAAGAGGAATTAAAGCAGTTTTGATCAATATCAAATTAAGACCGTTGCAATATTCAATAAAAACATACTTTAAAATCTTTTTAGCTTCAAACCACTTCCTTATCAAAAATTTAAAATCCTCACAAACATTAGTTTGCTGAGGGTTTAAATTTTTTATAGCATCGTGCTTTTTTGTTAAAAGAGGTTTTGCAACGGTCTTAAATTATTCCATAAAAATCATATCTGAAGGAATCAATTGTTTTTCTATTTCATTACTTTCAAAATGTAATTCAAGACCTTTTCCTCCTCCTGCTTGGAAGTATTCCAGTTTAATAGGATGTCTTCCTTTGCTTAATTTAATTCTTCCTGATTTAAAAGAGGATCCATGTAGTCCGTCAAAATTAATTACTTCCTTATTGTCAATAAATAATCTGCTACCATCATTTGATCGCAAATAAAAAGTGTAAATATTTTCTTTTCGGATATCTATTTCTCCATAAAAAACAATTCCAAATGCATTGTCAAATTCGTCAAATTCATCCAAAGAAACACGAGATATTTTACCAGTTCTTATCGGTTTCAATTTTGAAAATTGAGGTAGTTTTACCCAAGTGCCTACATAATAATTATAATGTAATCCATTTTTAAGTGAATCAATAAAGGAAATTCTGTTCATTTTTGTAAAACTGGGATTTGATCCTTTTTTAAATGTTCTTGCTTTTACAATAGTACTTTTATCAAGTATAAAAGGCTGTGTAAATAATTCTGAATCCTCCCTAGGTTCAGAACCATCCAAAGTATATCTTATCTCAGCATCTTTTGAATATTGGTGGATATTAATAGAAATAGAATCTAGAGAAAAAAGTGTTGAATCTGCCGGTTTAATGACAGGAATGGAAAGCATTGGAGTTTTTGTCAATCCC
This sequence comes from Flavobacteriaceae bacterium, assembly GCA_016744615.1. Taxonomy (GTDB): domain Bacteria; phylum Bacteroidota; class Bacteroidia; order Flavobacteriales; family Flavobacteriaceae; genus Lutimonas. Next base: position 13,859 of record JADGEA010000100.1, on the reverse strand, counting down.
TTTATGTTTTTGGAAATGAATTGGTAGTTGCCAGAAGTGACTTCGTAATGCACGAAATTATTTTCATAACCCACAAATTCAGCATTTGAATTATCTACACTTGTATTATCTTCATTTCCTGCAGGAATAAAAACGGATGCACTTGTATTTGGAGGAATGGTAACTTGAAGTTTAAATTCATCATTTTTTATGTTCCATTTAGATATGATATCTCCATATGCAGAAGGATAAGTAGTGTTTACAAAATCTATTTCACTCACAATATTAGGCCTTATAATTGTATGTTTGAACCCGGAATTTTTAGGGTCTGGATTTATTCCTCCTAAACACTGAAAAAACCATGCTGTAACACTTCCAAACATGGGATGACTGTGAGAATCATTACCAACCCAGTCTTCCCAAAGTGTTGTTGCTCCTCTTTCAATATTATAACCAAAACTCGGAAAATCTCTACGGTTCATTATTGTGTAAGCCAGATCAGTTCGCCCGTATTTTGTAAGCACTTCCAATAAATAAGGAGTTGCCATCATACCAGTATCAAAATGTCCTTTTGCTTTAACTTCTATATTTTTAACCAACGTATTAAAGATTGCTTCTTTATATTTTTTGGGCACAAGATCAAAAGCTAAAGGAAATACATTTGCTCCCTGCCAGCCTATAGAATAACTAGATTCTTTAGTTTTATAATATTTTTTATTAAAAGAATTTTTTACTCCTTCTTTGGTTTTTAAAAATGACTCTACATCTTGATCTTTCTTCAAAATAGTTGCAATATTTTGCATAAGTGTTAAATCGTAATAATAATATGCAGAACTCACAAATGAAGGTGGAATTTTAGTAGCTGTTGGAGGAACCCATTCACCTAAATTATTTTCAATAATCAATCCATCTTTATCCATTTGTGTATTTAAATAATCAATATAGAGTTTCATCCCTTTATAATGTTCCTCTAAAACGGAAGTATCACCATAATAAAGATACATATACCATGGAATTATAATATATGCTGAACCCCATGGAGTTCCACCTCCACCATTTTGGTAAGGTGCTGTGTTAGGAACATATCCTGTTTTTTTATTCTGAGAATCAGCAATATCATATAACCACTTGGTGTAAAAATTTTTCATATCCAGACTATAAATTGCCGCCTGTGCTGCAATTTGTCCATCGCCTGTATAACCACGTCGTTCACGATGAGGACAATCACTTGGAATTCCTCCATGCATATTGTCCAATTGTGTCTTTTTAAAATCTCTTAATATTCTGTTGAATAATTTATTAGAGGATTCAAAAATTCCGGCTGAATTCACATCGGTATGTACTAATTTCCCTTCTAAGTTCTCAATTGTCAATAAAATATCAGGGCTGTAAACTTCCACATATCGAAATGCATGCCATGTAAATCTGGGTTCCCAAATTTCTATTCCTTCTCCTTTGAGAATATAAGTATCACTTTGTTCAAAGTTATTACCACTATCTTCTAGGAAGGTCATTTTTAATATATTCCCTCTTTCTCCTTTTACCTTTAATCTTACCCAACCAGAGAATACGGTTCCGAAATCATATACATAAATTCCTTTTTTAAGAGTTTTTATAGAAATAGGTTTTATTGTACCGGTAACTCTATCTGGAGCGGACATTTGGGCCTTTAGTTTTCCATCAGGACTATCATAAATTTCAGAGTTACTCCAGCTTTTTTCATCAAACCCAATTTGGTTCCAGCCTTGTTGTTCTAATCGAGCGTCGTAAACTTCCCCATAATAAATACTGTTTTCTACAATGGGACCTTTACTGTAATTCCACGTTGCATCACTCACAATTTGTTGCTTTTCACCATTGAAATCAATCATTTCAAATTGGGCAATAAAACTTGGTAAACCATAACTTAGCGGAACATATTCTTCTCTTTCTGTTCTGTACGACCATCCATTTCCCAAAATAACGGAAACAACATTTTCGCCTTGCTGTAAATATTTACTAATATCATAGGTTTCATAAAGGTTTCGAGAAGATGAGTTAGTAAATCTATCATCTTCAAAAACAGTTCCTTGTCGCTTATTATAATTGCTTTGATTTGGAGATAAAACATGATCTCCAACTTTTTTCCCATTGATGTATAATTCATAATATCCCATAGCACTTATATAAGCACGGGCATTTTGAATATCATTTTTTACGGTAAATTCTTTTCGAAAGTAGGAGGTAGGATTTTTTTGTTTCCACTTTATTTTTTTTACTGCCTTTGTTCCAATCCATTTTGCATTCCAATCTGTTGGATGCAATAAAGCCATTTCCCATGTGGCAACTTTGGTCCAGTCAGAAACCTTATTATCCTGATTCCAAACCCTTATTTTCCAATAAATCTTTTGTCTTGATCCTAATTTCTTTCCCTTATATTTTAATTGAATGGATTGATCTGACTCTACTCTTTTGGTATCCCATAGATTTCCAATATTATTATCTAGATTTTTTTGATTATCCGCTACTAAAATTTGATAAGCTTGTTGTTTTGTATAAGATTTGTTTGGGGGTAATTTCCAGCTTAGCCTGGGAAAAACAACATCAATTCCCAAAGGATCGTTTATATATTCACATTGAAGATCCACTGGTGGGCTTAGATCTAGAATTTTTTTATTACATGATGAAAAGAATACTGTTAAGCTTAAAATAAAAATGCTGAAATATTTCATTTTTTATTTTTATAGGAGTTGATAAATAATTATTTATAATAGTGATACGATTCTCCCCATATCAACGCTATAACCGGATATTTGGATGCTTTGAGCTCGGCATAATTAAGCTCTAAATATTTATCATCTCCCCAATAGGGTAATCTGTCCCAAACGGTATGTCCCAACTCCAGTTCATGTCCTGGCATTACTAATTTTGGCTTAAAACCTTTCACTTGTCTAAAAATATCCATTGTCCATGCATTTGGCATCATGATATCCACTTTATTATGTTTATAGACTTCGTCAATCCATTCAAAATCGATCATAAAATCACCTTCATTAATTTGATCACCAGTATGAGCAATGGTTATTCCCTCTGGGGTAGTAACCAAAACAACATTGTTTATATGTGATTTCATTTGATGACCAGGATTAACAACTACTTTTAATTCCTGATTTTGAAGGCAAAGCTTTTGAGTTTTATGTGCAATACGTTCCATTTGAAGTATTTCTGAATGGATAGGTTTTCCTTTCCAAACCTGATCTGGAGCAACCACTGTACGTCCCAAATCTAAAAATTCCTGAGCTATTCTGGGATCTGCATGGTCCGGATGCCAGTGACTTATAAACAATACATCACATTGTGCGACAAGGCATTCAATCTCTTTTTGATTCAATTTAAAATCATCTGATCCTGAAGTTTCTCCTGTAACAAGATCGAAAGCTATTGTTACTGTTTTTGTCTTTACAATAAAACCCATATTGTATATTTTCCAAATCTTAGCACCTTTAGTAACTTTTGTGTTTTCCAGTTCTGTAATAACTTTATTCGCTTGCGTATGAAAAAACTGTTGAGCAGGTTTCCTAAAAGCTGCAAAATGCTCATGAAAAACAGCATCCATTAATAGTTTTGCCATTCCTCTTTCTCTCGCCTCGTTTATTTGTGGAGGAAACTCAGAAATAATAGATTGTACCGAGTCTAAAAAAACTGTAGCCTGTCTATCCAAATAGTCATTGTCCTTTTGACTTAACTGAGTATCCGGAATACCACCACCTTTCATTTTATCATGCATTCCTTTTTTTACCTGAGATTGTATTACATTTCCTGTAAAGAATACAATAATCAGTAAAAGAATATGCAGATAATTCTTGACTGCTGTGAATTTTTTCATAATTGAATTTATTTTTTATTTGTAAGAGGTGATCTCATTTCAAATGAGTCAAAAACTCCGCCGTTTGATCCATCACCATTTACTTCAACAGCTTTTACTTTTATTTTTTCACCATTTACTTCCACAACAACATAGTGGTATTTATAGTATTTTCCTCCATCATAATCATCATTATCGGGGTTTGCAGGATGATCTGGCAAATCAATTTGATCCCATTCGTAATATTTATGATCATCTAAACTGGCTCCCCCGCCGCCGGTAATGATATAAGCAGCATTATTCCCTTTTCCAGTTTTTGGATCATAGGCTTCATGAGGTAATCCTCTTTCATAATCATGAGTATGACCTGCAAAAACTATGGAAACATTATTTGCCTCAATTATAGGAACGATATACTTCCGTAAAGGAGATTCACCATTGTAATATCCACCCGACCAGCATTCAGAGTAAGGAGGTTCATGCATAATAACAAAGATCCAGTCACTTGTTTTTTGAGCATCTTTTAGATCTTGTGTAAACCATTTATATTGCTGACTATCAGGAGATATAATAGAGTCGTCACTACCATTCTCTCCTTCATTTGGATCCAGAATAATAAAATGTGAATTTCCGTAATCAAAGGAAAAATAGTATTGTGTACTTCCTACTGTACCAATGGGATGGCTGACATATTTTTCAAAAGGGGGTACTTTTCTCTTATCCCAGTATCCTCCATATTCATGATTCCCAATTGAGATATAACTCGGTGTATTATTGCTATAATGCCTAATTGGAAGAAAATATTCATCTATCCATTGAGGAAGTACCTCTCCTCTTGAAACAACGTCTCCCACATTGATAACAAAATCACTATTTTCTTTTGCAATTTGTTTGGAAATTCTTTCATGAATTTTGACCTGTGTTCTATTATCACCATAAACAATAAATTTGAAAGGTTTATTGGTATTTGGTTTTGTTGTAAAGGTTGAGATCGGACTACTCATATCTCCACAAATAACTCTGTAATAATACTTTTGATCCGGCTCAAGTCCCACTAAGGTTAATTGGTGAATTAAGTTTGGATTTGCTTCTTCAATTGTTTTTTCGCCAAAGTTCTTATCCTTTCCGTACTCAATATAACCATAAGTTGGATAGATAGTTTCCCATTTAATGGTCATTCCTGTTTTTTCAGCCGATTGCAAATAAGGAAGTATTAAAAAGGTAGGATCTTTGGCTAATTCTGTTTCTACCTGGTTTAACATACTTGTAAGCAAATCCAATTTTTCAGATAAAGGTTTTTTATCTAATTTAAAACAGATAAGATTTGATAGGTAATTAACAATCTTTATCTTGGGTTTCGGATTACTTTTAAAATATCTCTCCACTCGGTCAACTCTACTAACAACATCTCTAAGATCAGATTTTAACTGATATTCTTCTTCTGTAATGATACTGGCTCCAGCCAATCCACCCGAACCGTTATTGTTGTATACTTTTAATGCCAGTAAGATAGGTTTTTCAATATCAGAAGAAGTGGTTATAATGGTCTCAAATCTCTTATCATGAGCACTTATTTTTATTACTCCGTTGGCATAAAGATCTCCACGATCATCTGTACTAAGGCTTATTCGCAAAGCGCGATTTTGAGTACTAAACCCATTGATTTCTTTTGGAACTGTAAAGCTGGTTCTGTACCAGGCATGTTTATTTTCTCCTTCCCAGCTGTCATTTACTGAAATATTTTCCCAATCACTATCATCATAGGATAGATCTGGAATATCTTCATTGGAATCAAATAATTTCCTTTTCCAATGATCTATAGAAATACCTTTTGAATTAAATACTAATTTTTCTTTTGATGAAAATAATTGTGCGTAGCCATGGGGTAAAGCTATCAGGTCTGCCTGAATAAAACTACAGTTTCCATTATAATTCTTCACTTTTACAGCAATTGTGAATTTGGTACCTGACTTGGCATTATTTATCAGTATACCACTTCCATTGGAAGTATTTGATTTGAATATTTCTTTACCATCAACAAAAACACTTCCTCCACAGGTTACTCTAAACTCCATGACAACATCTCTTCTTTTAAAAGAATTTGGTAAAGTAATTTCTTTTTTATACCATTTAACCTGATTTTTTTCTCGCCAGATATTACCGATACTTTCTGATTCCCATTTTGTTTTTGAATTTGCTTCAAAAACCTGATCAACAGTAAGATCTCCTATATGAACTTGCCACTGATCTAACTCAATAATAGGATGAGGTTCAGTAGGTTGAACTATTAATTTATTTTGTGCAACTATTTGGATAGATATAAAAAATAGAAAAACAAGTAAAATGCACTTTATACTTCTTTTGGTTTTAGAATTTACGAACTGTAGCTTCATTATTTTGTTAATTGTAGTTTCCATGTTTTTAAATTACATCTTCCTTGTTTCTTTTTTCTTTATCACTATTTTCTTACCGGAATACTTTACGATTTCATCGGGATTTATAGCAGGTTCCAATCCAACTCCATGATTTTTTCCTACCCAAACAATTTTAAAAGTTCTGTTGTGTAACATGCCCGGAAATTTTCCTTTTCGGTCTTCAATCGTCAGAGTATTTTCCTTTTCATTCCAATGGAATTGAATGGTGGAATATACGCCATTTTCATAATTGTAATTATCATTTTCATCTTCATATAATGTAAAACTGGCATTTGCACCGGTATAAATTCTCAATTCAATTGGATCTGCGGGTTTTTCATTAGCATATTGTATATATGGTCCCATTGGAATTATAGATCCTGCTTTTACATACAAAGGTATCTCATCTATAGGAGCGGGTGTCTCAATAGTTTGCCCTCCATTAAAGGGATTTCCTCTCCAAAAATCAACCCAATTGGAAGATTTTGGCAAATAGACCTGAACAGATTTTGTTGGTGGAACTTTTTGAGCTTTTAATTTTGAAGCAACACTTGGTTTGATCCATGCCAATTTTATAACTGCACCTCCCAGAGTTTGAAAGTATTCTACTTGAATCTTATGCTTTTTATTGGCTTTAAGCTCTATTTCACCAGTATCAACGGTTGCTCCATGAGGAGTCCAGTTCTCAATAACTATTTTACCATCAATCTTAACCCGAATTCCATCATTGGACGTAGTTAAAAAAGTAAATTTACCTGATTCTTTTGGTTGTATTTCTCCCGAGAATCGGATGCTGTAATAGTGCTGATGGATTCCTTTCGGACGAGAAACTCCATCATTCCAATCAAAATCAATTTTTTTTCTGGTATCTGTTGCTACTAAGGTATCAAATTCAATTCCGTTAAAGAATTCAGTTGTCAGACCTCCCTGCTTTCCATTTTGATCAAAGAAATCATTTTCTAGTATCAGTTCACCCAGATAATTTTTTTCATAATACATTTTTTCAGTAACTGGTCTTACTAAAAAAGCCGAACCAAACATATATTGATTATCAATATTATATACATTTGGATCACTACTAAAATCAAAAGCCAAAGCACGCATCATGGTATAATCATTTTCTGTAATCTGCCATGCCATTGAATAAATATAAGGCAACAAACGATAACGAAGATTATCAAATTTTTTCAAAGGCTTATAAGTCCATGAATTTTCTCCACCAAAATTCCATATTTCACGGGCTGTTCCTGATCCATGTGATCGGAATATAGGATTAAAAACTCCAAACTGGAACCAACGCAGATATATTTCGCGATAAGCGTTATCTTTATTACCCAGTGGATTATCTGGAATAAAAGCACCAATATCAGTTGTCCAATAAGGAATACCTGTCGCACAAAAATTGATACCGGCAGAGATTTGATTTCTTAACACACTCCATTGTGCATGAATATCTCCTGACCAGCTTACTGCTCCGTAATGCTGTTGTCCTGCAAATGCGGAACGGGTTAAAATACAAACTCGTTTTTTGTCGGTAACTTTTCGTTGGTTTTCATATACTCCCTTTGTTGACATATATGAAAATGGCAACATATATCTCTTCATAGAACCCAGTTTATTATTGCCTATATTTTCAAAATTTTCGATCTGATCTTCTAAAGTATTTCCTTGTACTTCGGGCTCAGTGGCATCCATCCACCACGCATCCATCCCAATAGAGAACATATTTTTATCGAGCCATTCCCAGTAAAGATCTCTGGCCTTAGGATTATAAGCATCATACAATCCACGACTCTGATCATTGGTTTTTCCGATAAGGAATCCTTTATCCTGCATCTCTTTGAACACCTTTGTTTTTGATGCAGAAACAGGCCAGATGGATATCATGATCTTTGTATGGTTATCATGAATTTCTTCGATCATTTTTTTAGGATTAGGGAATTTCTTTTTATCAAATTCAAGTGCACTCCATCCATGATCTCCCCAGTACATCCAGTCCTGAACAATAACATCTAGCGGAAGTTTTCGACGGCGATATTCTTTAACTACATCAACTATCTCTTTTTGAGTATTGTATCTTTCTTTTGATTGCCAGTAACCATAAGCCCATTTACCAAACATAGGTACTTTTCCCGTAAGGAAACGATAACCCGAAACTACTTCGTCAATATTTGCACCTGCTATAAAATAATAATCAATAGTATCAGCAATATTTGACCAGAAAGAAGTGTTTTCTCTGTTGTCATGGAATTTTGTAAGCGAATAGTTATCCCATAAGATTCCATAATTTTTTGTAGAGACTAGCATGGGTACAGCAATTTCTCTGTTCTGCTGAAAAAGAGTAACATCATACCCTCTCCAGTTCATAATGCCTTTTTGGAATTGCCCCAGGCCATAAATAGCTTCTTCAGGTGAAAGTTTGAAGTTTTGTTTGACCTGATAAACGGTCTCATTATTATCTTTTTTCTCTTCAAAGTTATACCGATCTCCTTGTAATATTAAATTTCCTAAAGAATTATAAAATGAAACGGTATTATTTAGCTTATCCAATTTTGCCGTAATATTTTTTGTTGAAACAGAAATATACCGATCTGTTTCCTTAATATACCAACTGGTATTTTGATCTGGTTGAGAAATAATGATCAAACTTTCTTTTTCATTTAATTCTTTTACAGGAGAAATAGTAACCCTGATAATATCATCAGAATAAACCTGTAATTTAATGAATCCTTTTTCGGTTTGATAAATAACAGGATTACCATTTTTCTTAATTTCAGATGCAAAAAGAAATACGGGTAAGAAAAACAGCAGAGTGAGTAAAATTTTGGTTTTCATAAGTAATAAAATATGTCTATTGACTTTTATGAATGAGATCTAAAGCAGTATCTATAACTATATCAGCTGTTTGTTCACCTAAACTGGTTCTACATATGTACTCGTACTTTTTAAAGCTATTAAAATCTTCTTTGGTAATTATATAACCAAAAGCATCATTGGTTAAACCGAATAAAAACGAGTCCTTTGTGTTCATTTTTCTTTTGATATAGAAGCCAATATTTGGTAAAGCCTCACCAGGTATCGTAATAATCTTAGCAGAACCAATATTTAGTAAATTCATCCGTGTGGTTACGATATCATTGTTACTTACTTTATAATTTAGTTTTGAATTTTTTAAAATAAACTTCATTAGATCAGATTCAACCGGAAATTTTACCGTTTCACTGATAATATTTATTTTTGGATTTTTTTGAATCTCTGCACCAGCAATAATTCTTAGAGATTCATCTGCTAATAAGTTTCCAATTCTAATACATTCGCCCCAATCGTTAGCCTCTTTTCCTCCTTCCCGTCTGTTATCCGCAGTTACCATTCCGCCTTGAGCACTATTCATAAATATACCCATACCACCACCTTTAGATGCTATTCTGTCATATAATGGTCCGATAAGGTCTGGAGTACAAATACTTCTATTCGCACCAATAATCTCAGGGTGCGTGGCATAATTTATCAATGTGGAAATGGGTTTATTATCCTTTGTGGAAATAAACTGAAGAACTCCAACACGGTGATCGTAAAGTTTAGGTGCATAATAGTTATAAGCAATTTTTCCTTTAGCCTCATCTACTGCAACTTTTAAATATGCCGGTTCTGCTTTTTTATAAGCTTCGTTTATGGCTGCAGCTGTTTCTTTTACAACCCAGTCAATATAATTTAGATTGGTTGCTGAATTTCCTTTTTCATCAGTAAATCCGTAAAGATCAGGAGCACTATGGGTATGCGTTGCGCCGATAACAATATTTTCAGGTTTAATTTTAGGAACCAAAGCTCTGATTCTGTCTCCTACAACTTTTGGAACTCCTAAATTATCAATGGAAACAATAGCAATATTTGTTTTGCCTTTTTTAATTACCAGAGCTCTGGTATTTAATTCTCCATTTTTAATTGTTGCTACTCCCGGAGCACCTGTACCTCCAGATATTGGAATTAAAGGATTGGGTGTAATGATTCTATAGGCAGCACCTGCTTCCAGTTTTTGTGCATGCAATGTAAATACTAATGACATTACTGCAATAGTAAAAATGATTATTTTACGCATAATATGTTCTTTTAATTTTATAAAAAGATATTTCCCAAAGTTACAAGCAAATCAGTTTAATATCTTCAATATTTTTGATAGAAACACATTAAAAGTTACCCTATTATGCGGATAATTTCTTATTTCGTATTATTGACAGCGTATCATTTTTTAAAACGCTTCATTATTTCTTTCCAGTTGGTAAAGATTATTCCCTCTTCCTCAAAGAATTTAATCAAATCGGGATCACCAAACATTTTTGATTCCCATTCTCGTTGTTGCCAGGAATTGGTAATGGTTTTTAAATTGTCTGTTTTAACAGAAGGATGGAAATAGATTTCAGTAAGACCCGGAGGTATAGATTTTATTAATTGTTTAAAATTGTCAATTGTTTCTTTATAAGTGGCTCCTTTTGGTGCTCCAACCATCATATCTAATTTAGGTAATGAATAGTTTTTAACGATTTCAATTACCGCATCGTTAATGGGATATCCTTTTGTTCTAGCAGCTTCAGCCACTTGTGGGTTTGAGAAATCGATTGCACTTGCCGGAATACCATAATCCTCGGCAACTTTATAAAAAACTTCTACATAATCCGGTCGACCGTAAAGCGTTCCCATATGTGTATCAATATGGTTGGGTCTGTATCCTAAAGCAATTGATTTTTCAATTTGCGCTCTAATTTCTTTTTCCACTTCTTCTGCGGAAGCATGTTTTGCAACATCGGGAACTTCATGCCAGAATTTGCCATCAGGATCTACCAGACCAGGAACCTCTTTTGGGTCTGCAATCGGTCCCCATCGGTAATTTTGCCATTCGCTTGTTAGCGTTAAATGCAAACCAATATCCATGTTTGGATGTTCTTTTGCCCATTGTACAAATTCTTCTGCATTTTTACATGGCATCATGATCGATGCAGACTGAATATACTTATTTGTTAGCATGGGTTTAACTGCAATATTTGCTTCTTCGCACATACCTATATCATCAGCATGTAGAATGATTACTTTTTTCCCGGCAGGATAGCCTAACCTTTCAGCCCAGTTTTTGGGCTCTGGTTTATTCATAACAACTTTTTCATTTTCTTTTTTTGTTTCACATCCTGTAAAGGACAGAATGGATAAACTAAAAAGAATAAGGCTAAATTTAAATGAGTGTTTGTTTATCGTTTTCATAATTTTATTTCAATTATATTTATATTATTTTTTAGTTCTAATGTTATTTTAATGAATATTGCTATTTCGAAAGAAATCTGTTTTGTTTGTAAATAAAACAGATTGACCACAATCTTTACAATATCAAAGCTTTGAAATTTCTTATCACTCCCTCTCCCTAGGTTGTTCTAAAATGACAATTCCTAACGCATAATTTATAAATACTCTTCAAACCAGTTTACACCATCCTGATAAACCTTTTCCAAGGGTATTGTATGGTGCTTTGCCGGGTACCAAATAATGTTCTTAGGTTTTTCAGCCTTTTTGTACAACAATTTGCTCATCATAGGAGGAATGATATCATCATTCTCAGCATTGATCATTAATAATGGTCTTGGTGCAATTTGTTCAACAAAATTTAAGGGTTCAATAATGCTAGTATAATCTTTGGCATCAGAACTCAATGCTTTTTTCTCATACATTAAATTAAATTGCCCGCCTGCTAAAACAATAACAGGAACTTTAATTCTTTTCTCTACTCCACAAAATATGGTACCTGTAATACCACCTAAACTAATGCCATAATAACCAATTCTTTTGGCATCCAGTTCAGATCTTGTTTCAATAAAATCAATAGCACGCCTCAGGTCAAAAACAGTTTGTGTAATTATTTCTCTAGACCAGTATCTGGTTTTTCCTGTAAAGGATAGATCATATTCATCTTCTTTTCTATCACCGTGTTTGCTAATATCTATTCTAAGAACTGCATAATGATTTTTTAGTAAAAAATCATTTCCATATGCAACATAATCAACAGTTTTGTTATCACCTGCACCGTGTAATAAAATAATTACGGGTACTGGTTTTGATACATTTTTGGGAATTGTTAATATTCCTGGAACTTTTTTGTAATTAACACTAAAGTAACTAATATCATATTCCTTAAAAGATGCTGTGTCTTTTATCAGACTTACAGAATCCTGTAAAGATAACCCCTTGTCATATTCGTAATATTTTAAAACAGGCAATGATTCTGTTGTGCCACAGGAAGATAAGATCCATATTCCAATAAAAAAAAGAATATATTTAATGTTCATTTTTAAATGCTAAAATGTGTTTTTGATATTATGAAATAATGTACTCATGTAATAGTACCATTATAAGTTTAATAGATAGAATATTAACACATTGTTTTATTCAATTATTAAAGCAATTCATCATCATCTAAAAGATACATACGAGTACTCTTTGTGTATTTCCCTCCATTAGGATCTGAATATTCCATATCAATATAGAATGCCCTATATCCATTTTTCGGAAATTTCACTTTGTGATTTAAACCTTCTTTATTGAATTTCAATTTTTTTGATATCCATTTTTCATCTCTAAAATCACGATCTTTAGAATCTGTACTCCATAAATAAACATTTAATAATTCATCAGTAGATGATTTAATAGTAATATTTACTGAATTTTTATCGGTAGTAGCTTTATAAGAAAACTCCTTATATGATTTATTATTTAATGTACGTTCCCAAAACCCACTTAAAGCTCTAAATGCCTGTTCACCACCTGCAAGATCATGCCCTGCATTTGGTACATAATGAATATAATTCTCTCCGGGAATCTTGTTGATATAATTCTTAATAGCATCTACCGGCCAGTATTCATCATTAGTCCCAATAAATATTAATTTGGGCATGGTCAGTTTCTCACGATAGGAGTAAGGATCTATCATCATAGTAATCGCATTACCTTCTGGTGTCGCCACTTGTTGTGGAATTTCCAGTTTTGTATAATCTTCGATCTGGATACTGTATTCATTCCATGCTGTAATTTGGTAATCTAGGCTTACAGGCATGTTCAGAACATCAATCACCATAGGAGCAATTGCTTCAACCCTCTTGTCTTGTGAGCCGGTTAGCCAGGTTGTCCAGCCTCTCTTTGATGCGCCACTTACGGTAAACCGCTTGATGTCTTTATTTAATTTTTCTTTTGAAAATTCCTGAATGGCATCCATTGCTTTAACCGCACTTTTTACCATAGGGAAAAGTAGTGGCCAGCTATAATCTTTATCATTTTTAAAATTATGTAAGGTGAATGAGATCAATTGATCTTCAACCAGCCCATCATATAAAGGTTGTTTGGGAGTTTGACGAACTATGGCAACTAATGCTTTGTTTTTTGTTGCTATAGCAGCAAATTTTTTGGTTGTTTTATCATCTTTTGCCTTCCAGTTTGGCAGATCACCTGTTGAACTGCCTCCTGTAATAAAAAGTAATGCTCCTTCATATTTGATCTCTTTTGGAACGATTACTGTAAGTTGGTGTGTCCAAATATGCTCTCTCCACTTCTGAGATGTAAGCAAAATATCATAGGCTGTATTTTCACCA
>JADGEA010000317.1 GCA_016744615.1 Flavobacteriaceae bacterium | reverse complement strand
TATTGGTGATTTTGCTTCCTCTTGGGGATTTGGATTGGACTTGGGAGTTCAGTTTAACAAAAATGATTGGCATTTTGGAATAATGGTTCGCGATATTACCACCACTTTTAACGCTTGGGCGATAGATGAAGAGAAATTTGCTGAAATTCAAGGAGCAGTAGAGGGTCAAAATCAAGAATTACCAGAAACAACAGAAATAACCATTCCAAAATTAAACTTGGGAATGTCTCGGAAATTTATTTTTCATTATGATTATGCCTTACTTACTGAAATTGATCTAAACTTTCGTTTTGCTGAAACAAAGGATTTAGTTTCAACTTCTTTTACTAGCTTCACTCCTGCTCTTGGATTGGAATTTGGATATATAGATATGGTGTTTGTTAGAGCTGGAATCGGAAATTTTCAAAACATAACTCAATTGGATGGAAACGAATCTCTTGGGTTCCAACCCAATATTGGGGTCGGATTTAAATACAAAGGCATCCAAGTAGATTATGCACTTACAGATTTAGGGGATCAAAGTGCTGCTTTATATTCTAATATATTTTCAATTACCTTAGATTGGAGTTTATTTAGATAATGAATACTATAACCTTATATAAGAGTTTTATGGCTTTCTTTAAAATGAAGAAAAATCATTCTTTTAGTTTATTATTTTTCTTCTTAATTTTTTCGATTTATTCAATAGACGCTCAAGAAATTACGCTGTCTGAAACTGCGGAGATTAGTATTCTTACGATGGGACCTGGAGATGTTTTAAACGACAGTTTTGGACATAGTGCGTTTAGAGTTATAGATGCAAATCAGAATATTGATGTGGTATATAATTATGGAGTTTTTGACTTTAACACTCCTAATTTCTATTTAAAATTTGCTCAAGGAAAACTTCTTTATAAATTAGACAGAAATAATTTCACTCCTTTTTATAACTATTATTCTAAACAGAATCGATGGATTAAAGAACAAGTTTTAAATTTAAGCCCCTCTGAGAAACAAGAAGTTTTTAATTTTCTACAAAACAATTATAAACCTGAAAACAGAGATTATAAATACGATTTCTTTTTTGATAATTGTGCTACCAAAATGCGGGATGTATTGGTAACTGTATTGAAGGATAAGATCAGTTACAAAGATGATTTTGTTGAAACCTCCTATACTTTTAGAGAGCTTATACAAAAAAATGTTGATTGGAATAGCTGGGGAAGTTTTGGAATGGATATCGCTATTGGTGCAGTAGTAGATCGAAAAGCTACGCCTTGGGAATATCAATTCTTGCCAGAATATGTTTTTAAAGCTGCTGATAAAGCAAATTTAAATAGAGGACAAGAAGATGCTCCTTTAGTTAAAAACACCATCGTTCTTTTTGAAAATTCACCTAAAGAAAAAATAGCTAATTTTTTTACAAGTCCTCTATTTATTATGGGATTGTTGGCGTTTATTATTTTAGGAATCACTTATAAAGATTATAAAAGCAACAGCAGAAATCGATGGCTGGATGTTACTATTTATAGCATTACTGGAGTTATAGGAGTACTATTACTTTTCCTTTGGTTTGCAACCGATCATTCTACTACACATAACAATTATAACTTATTATGGGCTTCACCTTTATCTTTATTGTTTGTGGTAGCAATAGCTAAGAAAACACCAAAACCGTGGCTTAAAAGATTTGTTGTTTTCCAAATACTAATGCTGGTATTGATAGGTATTCATTGGATGACTTCTGTGCAAATTTTCGCATTAGGTTTGACTCCCATTTTGCTAGCATTTCTTGTTAGATATTTTTATTTAATGAAGTTTTTAAGCAAAAAAGCTTAATACTGAAAACTGAAGACTAAATACTGTTGACTGAGAACTGTAAACTGAATATCACTGTCCTCTAAAGAAAATAATCGTACTTAAAGTTTTAAAAACGATACTGATGTCTAAAAACAAGCTTCGGTGTTTAATATAAAACAGATCGTATTGTAGTTTTTCTAATGCATCATCCTCGGTAGTACCATAACTTGCATTTACTTGTGCCCAACCTGTTACACCCGGCTTTACGATATGTCGAACTTCATAAAATGGGATTTTTTCAGAAAGTTCTTTTACAAAAACAGGACGTTCGGGTCTAGGACCAATCACGCTCATATCTCCTTTTATCACATTGATAAATTGAGGAATTTCATCGAATCGAGATTTTCTTAAAAATCGACCAAATTTAGTAACTCGATAATCGTTTTTAGATGCATAGGCCGCTCCATCCTTCTCTGCATCGGTTACCATACTTCTAAGCTTGAAAATTTTAAAATTCGCTCCATTACGTCCTACCCTTTCTTGCGTGTAAAACAACGGGCCTTTATTTGCGAATAGATTTCCAATGATTATAAAAGGTGAAATTAGCAATCCAAAAGACAAGCCTATAACAGAAAACAATAAATCTAAAAGGCGGTGAAAAAATAAGTATAATTTATTCTGATTAGACCTACTAAATGGAAAATAACGGTAAAAATCTTTGTCTACATGTTGTACAGGAACTCGATGAGTAAGATCTTCATATACCTGAGTGTATTCTTTAATCGACACTCCGTTCTCTAATAAAACAATAAGCTGATTGTATAATAAAACGGATATCGCATCATCATTCGTAGAAGCAATCACCACTTCAGAAATTAAGTTTTCTTGAATAATTTTTTCAATATTTTTAGAAGGAAATTCAATTAATCCTTCAGTTTCATAAAGGGTATAATTTTTAGTATCCGTATTGATAAAACCAATCACCTTATAATTGGGATCTGATTTATGAAGTGAATCAACAATACCGTCTAAGTCTTGTGTATTACTAATTAATAGTACTTTCTTAAAATATCTAGGAGCTGATATCAATGTGATATAGGCATAACGCCAAATAAATAATGACAGATTAATTGAGATAAAGAAATAAACGATTTGCAACCGATTCTCAGGTAACATCGGAGTATAAAACGGAGTTAACAAATAAAACAGTACCGTTACAGAGGAAGTTAAAATGATGTTTTGGATTACGACTTCAAACTTGCTTGCTTTTTGTAAATCGTACAATTCAAAAATAGTGGCAAATACAGAAAGATACACTACCAATACAATAGACCAAACCCAGTGTTGTTCATTTATTTTAAAATAATCAAAATCAAATACCAAGCCTACCAAATAAAGTAAGCCCAATACACTAATGATATCGAAAACCCGTAAAAGTATTTTACGTTCCGAAATATCAAAATGTATG
>JADGEA010000316.1 GCA_016744615.1 Flavobacteriaceae bacterium | reverse complement strand
GGAATAAATTGTAAAAAATAAAATGAAAATACTAAATCAGATTTTCCTCTGATAAGGATAACATCCTCTGAAAAATCAATTAATAGAGGTTGCCTTAAACAGATTTAGGTTTAATTATTAGATAAAATGATTTGTAATGTAATTTATTTACCTCTTTTTAAAACAATTTAGGATTAATTGAACTGATTTTCTTTGTTTTAATAATTCAGCCAATCATATGAAGTGAAGATCCAAATTAGGAAATGGCTTCTATTTTTATAAAAGTAATCTCCGGTCGCATACCAAGCCTTCCTGGAAAACCAAGCCAACCCAGACCACGGTTAACATATAAATACTGATTTTTTTCCTGATGTAAACCAGCCCAATGTTCATATTTATATTTGATCGGACTCCATTTTTTATTCTTAAGATTGATACCAGCCTGCATGCCGTGCGTGTGTCCCGAAAGTGTTAAAGATATATTTGTTTGATGAACTATTTCCTCAGTCCAGTGCGTTGGATCATGAGATAATAATATTTTAAAAGGGATGTCATTTACTTTTTCTAATGTTTCATTTATATCTCCATATTGTTTAAATGGTGGTTTGCCCCAGTTTTCAACTCCTAGTATTGCAATATTTTTTCCTTTGATATTGATGATATCCGATTCATTAAGAAGTAATTTAAACCCAATTTTTTTGTAGAAATACTTTATAGATTCAAAATTAGATTTTTTCTTATCTGGAGATTTCCATTCACTATAATCTCCATAATCATGATTTCCTAAAACTGCATATTTACCATGTTTGGCTGATAATTTGCTCATGACTTCGGTCCATCCTTTTAATTCCCATGCAAAATTATTTACAAGATCCCCCGTAAAAAATATAAAATCTGGTTCTAAATGGTTTATCAAATTGACAGCTCTTTCTAATATGGCATAGCGAAAATTAAAACTTCCAAGATGAAGGTCAGATATATGAACAATACGTAATTTGTCAAAACTTTGAGGCAATACTTTACACTTGATTTCTGAATGATGTATTTTAAATCTGTAAAGGGATCTAAAAATTCCATAAAGAATTATAAAAAAGGGTAGAAATCCAGATAAAACACTAATGATTGGAATAATAATTAAGGACTCATTATCTGAAATCACATAATTTGTATAGTATAAAATCGAGATTACAATCACGAAAATGATTTTTGGAATAAATGAAGAAATTGTTAATCCGTAAAGCGATGATATGATCAATTGTTTTCTTTGAGGATGGATCTTATCTAAACGTATCTTTAAAATAATAATGGATGTGATCAATCCAATTGTAAAAAACCAAAAGACAAAATATAGAGTGCTTTTCAAATAAGGAGTAAATATACCTTGTATGATGGAATGCAGCCAGTAAAATGCCAGTATATCAATAAATAATATTGCCAAACACAGTAGTAAAATTGTGTATATGGAATAAGATCTCATTTTACATATTTTATTAGTGAAACTCTAATTTGAAAAGTACAGAGGGTATTTTCAAATTAGCTAGCTGAACTAATCCCGCTTTCTCAGCGGAATCTATGCGATATACCTATGGGCCAATTCCTATAATTGGATTCATGGGATAACCCTGAGGTTTAATACTTTTTATTTAGTCTCTTTTTATCTTTTAAAGCCCAATAGATCCCTTTAATATCTGAGATCCATTTATCATACATGGCTATTAGAATAATTTCTTCAATGGTTTCAATAAACCCAAGAATTATCATAAAATAGAATAAAAAATAATTAGGTTCAAAAAACAATGAATAAAGGATAAAAAACGCCTGAACAAATGCAGATAATTTGGCAAGATATGTATGAAAAGAAGTTGCTTTACCATATTTTTTAAATGCAATAAGCATTTGAACAATATATGGGATAAGAGCTATTAAAATTAAAAGATAATTTTCTTTTATAAAATCAAACTCAAACAGGAACAAACCAATCAAACCAATGATAAAGGTTATTTGATCTCCCATGGAATCCAGTTGAGATCCTCTGGGGCTGGTTATTTTATATTTTCTAGCCAAATATCCATCTATCATATCTGTACTGTAGCTAATTAACAGCATCCATGTAAAAAATTCTCTATTGTGTAACCAAAGGAGAATTAGTAAAAATGGAGCAGCAGCAATTCGATAAAATGAAAACCAATCTGCTATATTAAAGTTTTTAAAAGTAAGCATATCCTAGTTGAAAATTATAAATTAATGAACGGCAGACTATATCTCTTAAAGTTATAAAATTTATCAATATGTTTTATAGAAATCAGATATTATTTTTGATCCAACTTGTGCAATCTTTAAAATTTTTAAATATATGTTCTTCCGGGATCAGATCAGGAATAATATCAATAGATTGCATTAAATAAGCAGGTTGATTTTGAACACCAACCAATAATTGTTTTATATTTTTCTTTTCCAGATCAAGTAATACATCTTCCATAGCATACAAGCCAGATTGGTCAATATAGGGTACTTTTTCCATTCTAATTACAACATAATTTGCCGTTTTTGGAATTTGTTTTGCAAGTGACTGAAAATGACTTGTTGATCCAAAAAAGATCGGCCCTTTGATATGTTTGATAAAAACATTCTTTTTAAACTCTTCAGGGAAACTCAATTCATCATCCCATGATTTTTCCTCTTCTAAACTTTTAACATCTGATTTTTCAGCTGTGGCATCTCCCATTTTTTTCATAAACACCAAAGATGCGATTAAGAGTCCTATTCCAACAGCATAAACCAGATTCCAGAAAGTAGAAAGTAGCAACACAACGATCATAATTGTAACTTCAGCTTTAGGTATATTCGGAATTGCTTTTAATCCCTTGTAATCCATAACGCCAAATCCAACCGTAATCAATATTCCAGCTAAAACAGCAGCAGGAATTTTAGATGCAATCGGACCAAGAGCAAGTAATATTACCAGTAAAAATAAGCCAGTAACCATACCGGATAGTCTTGTTTTGCCTCCTGCATTGATATTTACAACGGTTCTGATAGTTGCTCCAGCTCCTGGTAACCCACCAAAAATAGCTGCGATACTGTTACCAATTCCTTGCCCTATTAATTCTTTATTCGGATTGTGATTTGTTTTGGTCATATTATCAGCAACAACCGATGTGAGTAAAGAATCAATTGCTCCTAAAAAAGCAAGCGTTAGAGCTGTAAAAATATATGGAGAGATTATCCCAGGGTCAAAGTTGGTAATGATACCAAGATTTGGAATTGG
>JADGEA010000315.1 GCA_016744615.1 Flavobacteriaceae bacterium | reverse complement strand
AGACCTAATAGAAAAAATGAACGAAAACATCGACAAAAGAAACCTTATAGCATGAATTACAAACGATTATGATGATTTACTAACTAAACGACATTGAATCATATTTGCTTATTCAGTAAATGCACAATCAGAAAATAAACTTGTTTCTAAAAAAACACATTTTAAAATATATTCACATACTGCTGCTGAAGATATAGAAGCAAATAATTACAAAGTAATTGGAACCATCAATACAGCAACTGGTGAAATAGTATTCTCTATACCCATGCAGAGTTATGAATTTGAGAAATCCTTAATGCAAAAGCATTATAACAGTAAAAAGTTTTTAGATACTAAACTATTTCCTAAATCTAAATTAAAAGGTAAAATAACAAACTTATCTGATGTTCATTTTAATATGGACGGAACCTATAATGTAACTATTAAAGGTACTTTAACAATACATGGAGAAACTAAAAATATTAAAGAAAATGCTACGATAACAGTAAAAGGGGAAAGCATAAAGCTAAATACTAAATTCAATCTTACTTTAGCAGATTATGCAATCGCATTTAAAGATGGAAAACCATCTACAAACATTGCAAAGATTATTGAAGTAACAGTAGTTGCAGAATATTAATTTTGAGTCAATTCCCACGTGTCGGATCTAAACTGTTAGATTCTATACTTTTTCACAATTATAGAAACCTGTCCTTTTGAATTTATAATATCAATTAGAGGTATTTAAATTCTCCGTTGTAAACATTTTAATATCTCCGTTGTCGTCGCTATAAATAAAAAAACATTTCAACTTTGGATATTTTTGTAAAAATAACTTACTTTTCTTAAATCCCATTGCCATAAAAGCAGTTGCATAAGCATCAACATCTGCACAATCTGATTTTGCAATAACAGATGCACTTAGTAAATTACTTTGACTGGGGAAACCTGTTTCAGTATCAATGGTATGTGCAAATTTTTTACCAGAAAGGGCATCAATTTTAAACTTTCTATAGTTGCCTGAGGTTGCAATGGATTCATTATCTAATCCTATAACGGTTTGAAATGACCTAGTCCCATCAAAATTTGGTTTTTCAATGGCAATCCTCCAAATTTTCCCATCTGGATTTGATCCTCTTGCCCGTATTTCTCCTCCGATCTCAACAAGATAATCATCAATCTTTTTTAACTCTAAAAACCTACCAATAACATCAACAGCATAACCTTTTGCAATGGCGTTAAAATCAATATATGTATTTCTGTACTCTTTAACTATTTTATTGTTTTGTAATTTAACTTTTTGAAAACCTACAAATTCCAACATACTACTTACATGCAAAGAGTCTAAATTTTCAACAACATTATCTGGTCCAAAACCCCATGCATTGACTAAAATTCCAATGGTTGGATCAAAAGCACCACTTGTTTCTTTAAATATCTTTTCAGATTTCACAAAAACTTCCTGAAACATCTTATCAACAACAACGGTGGTGTCTCCCCTATTGATCTTTGATATATCAGAAGTTGGAAGATAGGTTGACATGGATTTGTTTACCAAATGGATCAAACTATCAATTTGCTTTTCAGAGACATTATTTTTCGAATTTTTATAAGTGATATGGAATGAAGTTCCTAAAGCAATTCCTTTTAATTTGCTATAGCCTATAACATTTTGATCTTCACATCCAAAAGCAACAATTAAAAGGATAAATAAATAGTTTTTTTTCATGAAATATTATAATTTAATTAACATTCAAATATAAGTTATATATTAGTTTTGTGTTGGCATATTTTATGCAAAAAAATGCTGTAAGCAATTATTTATTTAATATTTTTGTTTCTATAAATTTTAACACAATTACAATTATGAAAAAAATTCTTTTGATCACCATTACTATGTCTGTTTTACTTAGTTCATGTGTGTCTACAAAAAAGTATACCGACCTTGAAAGTCAGTATGGGAAAACAAAACAAGACTTAGTTGATGCGAAGGCTGATCTTCAATCATGTTTAATTGAAAAAGATCATTTGACTCAAATGAACATTTCTTTAAAAGATGACAAATCAAGATCATTGCAGCAAGTTGAAAACTTAACAGTGTTAACGCAATCTTCTTCTGACAATATCAAAGAAATTATCACCCAATTAAGTGAAAAAGATAAGTACATCAACGGTATTCGTGATGCAATGACCAAAAAAGATTCTATCAACTTAGCTTTGGCTTTTCAATTGAAAAGAGATTTAGCTGCTGGTATTCAGGATGAAGATATTATTATCGATGTTGAGAAAACTGTGGTATATATCTCAATTGCTGATAAAATGTTATTTAAAAGTGGTAGCGCTGTAGTTTCTGACAGAGCAAAAGAAGTTCTTGGAAAAGTTGCTACTGTTGTAAACAGTAAACCAGAAATGGAAGTACAGGTGGAAGGTTATACAGATAATGTATCAATCAGCACAAAATGTATGAAAGACAACTGGGATCTAAGTGTAGCCAGAGCTACTGCAGTTGTAAGAGTCTTACAAAATGATTATGCTGTTGCTCCTGGTAGATTAATTGCTGCCGGTAGAAGTGAATATGTTCCATTGGCAAGTAACGATACTCCTGACGGAAGATCAACCAACAGAAGAACAAGAATTGTCATTTTACCTAAATTAGATCAGTTCTTTAATATCTTAGAGCAAAAACCTGAATAGTAATTCCAATTTATAATTCATAAAAAAAGCTGTCAATTGACAGCTTTTTTTATTTTAATATTTCTTTCACTTTATTCAGATACATTTGGTGGCTCACCAGATTATAATGATTGCCATCTGGAATAATCAACAAATCAATATTATCTTTGGCCAGCTCGTACAGTTTTAAACTACTCCGATAATCTACAAGCATGTTTAATTTTCCATGCATAATATAAATTTTGCATTTTACATTTTTAATATAAGCAGCTGTATCGAACCTATATTTTGAAATGAGCCCTTTAAAAGGAATATAAGGATAATGGATCTTTGAAGTGAAGATCATATCATACAAAGGAGACTCAAGTATCAATTGCTTAGGATTATTGACAGATGACACATAAGTTGCAAAAGCCCCTCCAATTCCACGACCATAAACAGTAATTAAACTTTCATCATAAAGATCTTTTGTGAGATCATACCAGAGTTTAGCATCTTCGGTGTAATAGACAAAAAGGAGGCTGATTTAGGTTGATATTTTCCAAGTGGACAAAAAGGAGGCTGTATTTTTCATTTATTTTTGGATATAAAAAAA
>JADGEA010000099.1 GCA_016744615.1 Flavobacteriaceae bacterium | reverse complement strand
TAAAATATTGTACAATTCTAATAAGTAATTCAGCTCTTTTATTAGAAATCCCTGCATTTTTAGCTATTGCTGAAATTTTTCGATGATTGCTTTTAAAAATTCTGGAGCCAGCACCAAAATCTGTTATATTTATTAACCGATTATTGTCAAGTAATGAATGTCGGTAGTTTTTTAACTTATCATATTTAGGTTTTAGTTTACTGTTGTCATCATAAAAGCATTTGGAAACTAAATCATAAACAAAAGGAGAATGAACTCCATGTTGGTTTGTAGAAGCAAGTAAAAAGGAAATGTAAGATTTCAATAGTTCGAACATTACGTGATTGTTCACGCGAAAATAGCAGAAAAAATATTGTTATAAACGATTTAAAAATTATATTTGCGAATTAAGAAAAAAATAAAGAATGCGTAAAGTTATACTTCTATTATTGATATTGGTGATTGGGTCTTCATGTATACCAAATAAGGAGTTGGTTTATTTTCAAGGGGATCCGGTTTCTAAAGAATCTATCAAGCAAATTCAGAACAAGCCATATCGTTTACAAGTCAATGATATGTTATATATTGATATTAAATCGGCTGACTCTGAATTGGTTCAATTATTTAAAAATGTTGAACAACAAAATACAAATACCTCAACCATTTCTCAGGAAGCTATTTATTTCAGATCTTATTCAATAGACCGTCACGGGAATATTCGAATTCCTTATATTGGAGAATTAAATATTTTGGGTTATACCACAAGTGAAGTTCGTGAGAAGATTGAAAAAGAATTTGAAAATTATTTTAAAAACCCAGATGATGTTTTTATTACTGTAAAATTAGCAGGTATTAGGTTAACTTTGTTAGGAGAAGTACAAAATCCAGGTACTGTTATGGTTTACCAAAATCAAGTGAACATTGTAGAGGCAATTGCAAATGCAGGAGATATTGCAGTTACTGGAAACAGAAAAAATGTTACAGTTATAAGAAAAGGGATAGATGGAACAAAAAAATATCATATCAACCTTCTTGATGTAAATTCATTTGAATCGGATATGTTTTATGTAGAATCTAATGATATAATTTATATAGAGCCTTTGAAACAAAAATCATGGGGTACTGGAACAACGGGTGTCCAAACAATGACAACAATCATTTCAGTTTTATCATTAATCACAACAACTATTTTGTTAACACAAGCATTCAAGTAAAATAAATGAAGCAAAATCAAAAATTTGATATAAATGAATTAAATACTTTTGATATCAAAGAGTATTTTTTTAAGATTCTTGATCATTGGAAATTATTTGTTGTTACAATTTTATTGGGACTAATTATAGCTAATATTGTTAATAGGCGTACACAAAAAATTTACAATTTAAAGAGTGTAATCACAGTAAAGGATGAGCAAAATCCTTTATTTGCCAGTAGTACGAATATAGCATTTAACTGGGGAGGCCCTAGTGATCAGGTGGAAACAATAATGACTATATTAAAGTCACGGACTCATAATGAAAAGGTTGTTGATCGACTAAAATTTAATATTGATTATTTAAAGGAAGGTAATTATAGAAAAAATGATATCTATGGTAAAAATCCTTTTATAGTAAATTTAGACATTTCAAAGTTTCAATTGCAAGGATTATTAATTCAACTAGATTTTTTAGATAATAATGAGTTTACTGTTTTTGTTGAGTTTGAAGAAGATGAGTATAAATTGGTCAATTATTCTTTAAATAAAACGAAAAATTTTGAGCCTGATTCTGAAAATTTTAAGCAAAAATTTAAAATTGGAGATATTGTTGATACACAATTTTTCAATTTTATTATTGATAAAGTGAATTTTGAAAAAGATCTTTCTGGAAAAACATATTTCATTAGATTTAATAGCTTTAATGGTGTTGTAAAAAAGTATAGTGAAATTGGTGTTGCAACTTTAAAAAAAGGAACATCTCTTATTGAATTAAGTTTAGAGGGACCAAATAAAAAGAAAATAGAAGATTATATCAATACTACTGTTGCAGTTTTAGATGCTGATCAGCGAAAGCAAAAGATCCAGTATGCTATAAAAACTAAGGAATATATTGATACCTTGTTTATAGTTGAATCAAAAAATCTTAAGGATATTGAATCAGATCTTGGATCATATAAACAACAAAATGATATTTATGATTTATCTGCCGAAGGCTCATCACTTTTAGGTGAAGCTACATCTCTTGACGCTAAATCATTGGAATTAAAAAACAGGTTGGATTATTATAGTAATTTGGAGAATTATATCCGTTCAAGAAATAAATATGATGAAAGTGTTCCCGCTCCAGCTCTAGTTAATATTGAAGATCCTAATATTACAGCAAGTGTAAGTACATTAATTTCTTTGTCAAAAGCTAAAGAAACTTTGGAACTAACTGTAAAGCCTTCTTATCCACCGTTAAAGAAAATTATTGATGAAATTGGGTTAGAAAGAAATGTATTGCTTGAGCATATTACCACAATGAAAAGTACTACCAAAAACAGTTTAAATAGTTTGGATAAACAAATTGCAAGGAATAATTCCAGACTTAGAACTTTATCTCCCAAAGAACAAAAATTATTAAACTTTCAGCGTAAATACAATATTACAGAGGCAAATTATAACTATTTAAAACAGAAAAGTTATGAAGCTGGTACTGCTATTGCGGCAAATGTTTCTGATATTAAAATTCTTGATAAAGCAAAAGATATCGGACAGTTACCAATTAAACCTAAAGGTAGTTTTAACTATTTAATAGGTTTGATGCTAGGTACTATTTTACCCTTGTTATTTATCGTGACAAAAGAAGTTTTAGATAATAAAATTGGTTCTGTTGAGGAGATTGAACGGATGTATAAAATTCCGGTTTTAGGTGTTTTGGGAAGAAATAATTATGAAAATAGACTTGCTGTTTTTCATAAACCAAATTCTACAATTGCTGAATCGTTTAGAGCATTGCGTTCAAATATTCAATTCTTATTTAAACGAGAAAGTAAATCTAAAACTATAGTAATTACATCATCTGTAAGTAAGGAAGGAAAAACAATGGCTGCAATTAATATGGCAACCGTTTTCGCATTAGGAGGGAAAAAAACGATTTTGGTTGGTTTTGATTTAAGAAAGCCAAAAATGCATGAAGATTTTGGAATTGAAAATGGTTATGGAATTGTTAACTATTTGATTGGTGAAAAAAGCTTAGAGGAGGTTATTGTAAGTTCTGAAATTAAGAATTTAGACTTGATAACATCTGGTCCTGTGCCACCAAACCCATCCGAAATAATTTTGAGTGATGCTACGGATGAGTTATTTGAAATGCTAAAAGAAAAGTATGAATATATTATTGTTGATACACCACCGGTAGGTTTGGTTGCTGATTCCTTAGAGTTATTTAAATATAGTGATGCAATTATTTATATGATCAGGCATAATTATTCTGAAAAAGGAATGCCTAAAATGATTGATGATAAGTATGTAAATGGAGAAGTAAAAAATATTTCCTATGTGCTAAATGATTTTAAAGCTTCAAATTCTTACGGAAGAGGATATGGCTATGGTTACGGATACGGCTATGGGAAATATGGGAGTGGATATCATTCAAATGAAAAGGAATCATTTTTAAGTAAATTGAAAAAGAGATTTACATCCTAATAAATTATCGATAGATTTTTGAATAAGTTAAGAGGTTTAAATAAAAGACAGCATTTTGTCAAAAGAATATTTGACCTATTTTTTTCATTGTTGGGATTGGTTTTTTTTATAATTCCGATTTTAATTTTAATGATTTTTGCAACTTTTTCTACACAAAAATTTGGAATATTTAGTCAAATTAGAGTTGGGGAAAATGCGAAGCTTTTTGAAATATATAAAATTAGAACAATGAAAGTCCATATTCCTAAAGAGGATTTTATCACCTTAAAAAATGATGATAGAATTACTCCTTTCGGGAAGTTTTTAAGGGCATATAAATTAGATGAATTACCCCAACTTTTCAATGTTTTAATTGGTGATATGAGTTTGGTTGGTCCACGACCTGATGTGCCAGGTTATGCCGATGAGCTTAAAGGAAATAACAAGATTATTTTAACTGTAAAACCAGGAATTACCGGGCCAGCTACATTAAAATTTAAAGAGGAAGAAGATCTTTTATTTAAACAAAATAATCCAAAAGAGTATAATGATAAAACAATCTGGCCTGAAAAAATAGAAATAAACAAACAATATATAGAAGAATGGACGTTATTTAATGATATAAAGTATGTAATAAAAACAATAATTAATTAAATTTGTACCTTCAAAAAAATAATATGAAAACCCCAAAAATTGCCATTATCGGATTAGGCTATGTAGGCTTACCATTAGCTGTTGAATTTGCAAAAAAATATCAGGTTGTAGGATTTGATATTAATCAGGCAAGAGTTGATGAATTAAAACAAAACAAAGACCATACTTTAGAAACTTCCTCTGAAGATCTTGAATCTGTAAATCTTTCTTCATTAAAAGAGCTGAAAACGAATTCTACAGGCTTATGGTTAACAACAGATTTGCAAGAATTAAAAGATGCTAATTTTTATGTGGTTACGGTTCCAACTCCGGTGGATAAAAATCACCGTCCAGATCTTACACCATTATATAAAGCAAGTCAGAGTATTGGTAAAATATTAAGCAAAGGAGATATAGTTGTTTATGAGTCAACTGTTTATCCTGGGGCTACAGAGGAGGATTGTATGCCTTATTTAGAACAAAACTCCGGTTTAAAATTTAATAAAGATTTTTATCTGGGGTATTCTCCAGAGAGGATCAATCCGGGAGATAAAGAACATACAGTAACTAAAATATTAAAGGTAACTTCAGGTTCAACACCTGAGATTGCCGATTATGTAGATGAAGTTTACAGGTCTATTATTGTAGCAGGAACACATAAAGCATCCTCTATTAAAGTTGCTGAGGCAGCTAAAGTAATTGAAAATGCACAGCGTGATGTGAATATTGCATTTGTAAATGAATTATCAAAGATATTTCGTTTGATGGATATAGATACCAATGATGTACTTGAAGCAGCAGGTACAAAATGGAATTTTTTACCATTTCGTCCGGGATTAGTAGGAGGGCATTGCATTGGAGTAGATCCATATTACCTTGCTCATAAAGCGGTAGAATTGGGTTATAATCCAGAAATAATTCTTGCAGGAAGAAGACTTAATGACAGTATGGGACCTTATGTTGCTCAGGAAACAATCAAATTAATGATCAAAAAAGGAATTTCTGTTAGTAATTCTAATATACTTGTGTTAGGAATCACTTTTAAAGAAGATTGTCCGGATATTAGGAACACCCGTGCAATTGATATTATTAGAGAATTAGAATCATATTCTGTAAATGTAGATGTTTTTGATCCATGGGCTTCTGCTGAGGAGGTAAAGAATGAATATGATGTTGACCTCACAACAGAAAAAGAAGATTTAAAAAATAATTATGATGCTGTAATTTTAGCGGTTTCTCATAAAGAGTTTAAAGAATTAGATTTGAATCAGTTTGTTAACGGAAAACATGTTAAATTTGACGTGAAATCAATTCTTGATAAGAATAGTATTGATAGTAGATTATAGATTTCTACATAGAATAATGATTAATTTATGAGTGAAAAAAAAGATATAATTTTAGTAACAGGTGCCGCTGGTTTTATTGGTCATCATTTGTCAAAACTTTTAATAAAAAATGGATATAATGTTGTAGGTATTGATAATATCAATGATTATTATGATGTAAACCTTAAATATGCCAGATTAGAGGATATGAATATCAATAAAGAAAATATTCATTATAATAAACCTGTTGAAGGCGATATCACCTTTATTGAGCTTGATCTTACTGATAAAGACAATATGATGAATCTGTTTAAAACGTACAGATTTGATTATGTAGTTAACCTTGCTGCTCAGGCAGGAGTTCGATATTCTCTGATCAACCCTCACGCATATATTGATAGTAATATTACTGGATTTCTAAATATTTTAGAAGGTTGCAGACATTATCCTGTGAAACATCTGGTATATGCATCTTCAAGTTCGGTTTATGGATTAAATCAAAATATTCCGTTTAAAACAAGTGATCATACCGATCATCCTTTGGCTATGTATGCTGCAAGTAAAAAAGCCAATGAAATGATGGCTCACTCTTATGCACAGCTATATAATATCCCTAGTACCGGATTGAGATTCTTTACGGTTTATGGCCCATGGGGTCGACCGGATATGGCGTTACATATTTTTACTAAAGCTATTGTGGAAGATAAGGAGTTTGAAGTATTTAATTTTGGTAAAATGAGTCGTGATTTCACTTATGTGGATGATATTGTTGAAAGTGTTAAACGATTGATTCCTAATCCTCCTGAGGCAAATAATCCTGCTTATGACCCGAAACATCCAAACCCTGCGGTAAGTTCAGCTCCGTATCAATTATTCAATGTAGGAAATAATAGTCCGGTAGCATTAATGGATTATGTACATGCAGTTGAAAAAGCATTGGGTAAAAAAGGTAAAATAATATATAAAGAATTACAACCCGGTGATGTCCCTTCTACCTATGCCGATGTACAAAGTTTATTCGATTATATTGATTTTAAACCATCAACAACCATAGAAGAAGGAATTAAGATTTTTGTAGATAAATACCTGGAATTAAATACTTAGGAATGGATGCAAATCTAATAACTGCAGTACAAGCTGCTGTTCATGGTGGTGATGAAATCATGAAAATATACCAGTTAGAGGATTTAGGAGTTGAATATAAAGAAGATAATTCTCCTCTGACCTTAGCGGATAAAAAGTGTAATGATATTATTATTTCTTATTTAGAAAAAACAGAATTTCCAGTTATAAGTGAGGAGATCAAACAACTGGCTTTTTCAGAAAGAAAAAACTGGGAAACTTGTTGGATTGTTGATCCGCTTGACGGAACCAAAGAATTTGTAAAACGAAATGGAGAGTTTACCGTAAATATTGCTTTGATAAAAAACGGAAAACCTTTATTAGGCGTTATTTATGTTCCGGTAACAAAAGAGTTATATTTTGCTGATGTTTCTAAAAAAATAACATTAAAGTCTATTCTACCTGAGCATAAAGTTGATATTGAAACTTTAGTTAGTTCATCCCTAGAAATTAAACCAAGCATTGTTAGCAAAAAATTGATTAGAGTTGTTGGTAGTCGTTCACATATGAGTGAGGCTACAGAAAAATTTGTTGAATCTTTAAAAAATGACTTTGATAAAGTGGAAATTGTTTCTAAAGGAAGTTCTTTAAAGTTTTGTTTGGTTGCTGAAGGAAAAGCTGATGTTTATCCAAGATATGCTCCTACAATGGAATGGGATACAGCTGCCGGACAAGCAATTTGTGAAGCAGTTGGGTTAAAAGTGATTTCAAATGAAACCAATCAACCTTTACTTTACAATAAAGAAAACTTATTGAACTCCTGGTTTTTGGTTTCTAAGTAATGAGAGATTCTTCGCAAAAAAGGCATATTGCAAAAACAATAACCTGGAGAATTGTTGGTACAATTGATACCATAATTTTATCATGGGTTATTTCAGGAAATCCAATTATTGGATTAAAAATTGGACTAGCAGAGGTAATTACCAAAATGCTGCTTTACTATTTTCATGAAAGGGCTTGGTTCAAAATTAATTTGACTAAAGATGGAAGAGTTCTTGAAAGTAAAAAACGTCATATAGCTAAAACAATTACATGGAGATTTATTGGGACTATGGATACCATGCTTTTGGCATGGATCATATCAGGAAACCCGATGACAGGTTTGAAAATAGGTTTTGCAGAAGTCATAACTAAAATGGCTTTATATTATTTTCATGAAAGGGTTTGGTATAAGATGGATTATGGATTAGAGCAAAGAAAAAATCAACAAAATGGATAAAAATATTGTCAAACATAATTATAATGTATCCAGAGAAAATAGAAGAGATTTAAATAAACAAAATTCTTTTTTGATCTGGTTTACTGGCTTGTCGGGTTCGGGTAAATCAACTATAGCAAATGCATTGGAACATAAATTGTATCAGGAGGGATATAAAACTTATGCTTTAGATGGTGATAATATCCGTAAAGGAATTAATAAAGATCTTACTTTTAGCCCAGAAGACCGTACAGAGAATATTCGCAGAATTGCTGAAGTAGCAAACCTAATGGTAGATGCAGGCTTAATTGTTTTTGGTGCATTTGTTTCTCCATATAAAAAAGACAGAAAAAACATTGAAAATATAGTGGGAAAAGATAATTTTGTCGAAGTTTTTGTAAATGCCTCTTTAGCAGAATGTGAAAAGAGAGATGTAAAGGGTTTATACAAAAAAGCTAGGGTTGGAGAGATCAAAGATTTTACTGGGGTAAATGCTCCTTATGAAAAACCAGATCACCCAACTATTGAAATTATAACAGATAACAAAACAGTGGAAGAATCTGTTGAATTAATTTATAACAAGATTAAAAACAAAATAAAAAATGGCTAAATATTTTTTAAATTATTTGGAAGAGTTGGAATCAGAAGCAATTTTTGTATTGCGAGAAGTTTATGCTCAATTTGAAAATCCTGTTATTTTATTTTCAGGAGGTAAAGATTCTATCGTATTAGCACATTTGGCGTATAAAGCATTTTATCCGGCAAAAATACCTTTTCCGTTGATGCATATTGATACCGGACATAATTTTCCGGAAACCATGAAGTTTAGAGATGATTTGGTGGAAAAGTTTGGAGCGCAATTGATTGTTGGATCGGTTCAAAAAGCAATTGATGATAAAAGAGTAGTGGAAGAGAAAGGAAAAAATGCAACTCGTAATGAATTGCAAATAACTACTTTATTGGATGCAATTGAAGAAAATAAAATTGATTGTGCCATTGGAGGAGGAAGACGGGATGAAGAAAAAGCCAGAGCAAAAGAGCGTTTTTTTTCTCATCGTGACGATTTTGGACAATGGTCGCCAAAGAATCAACGACCTGAATTATGGAATTTATTTAATGGTAAAATGCATCAAGGAGAACACTTTAGGGCTTTTCCTATAAGTAACTGGACAGAAATGGATGTGTGGAATTATATCTTAAAAGAGAATATTGACATTCCTTCTTTATATTTTGCACATGAAAGAGAAGTAGTTTTCAGAAGTGAAAGTTGGATTCCTGTTTCTGAATATTTAATCATGCAGGAAGGAGAAAAATCATATAAAAAGAAAATTCGTTTTAGAACCCTTGGTGATATTACCATTACCGGAGGTGTTGAAAGTGAAGCAGATACTTTAGAAAAAATAGTAGAAGAGGTTTCTGCCATGAGAGAAACAGAACGTGGAAATCGTGCAGATGATAAAAGAAGTGAAACTTCTATGGAGGACCGTAAAAAACAAGGGTATTTTTAATCCTGTATTTATTTCAGGATTTTAGAAATTTAATACAAAAGAAAAATAACAATGAGTTTAGATGATAATCAATTATTACGTTTTACAACAGCAGGAAGTGTTGATGATGGTAAGAGTACCCTGATAGGAAGATTGCTCTATGATTCAAAATCTATTTTTGAAGATCAGATCGCATCGGTTGAAAAAACAAGTAAAAAAAAGGGATTAGAAACAATTGACCTGGCTTTGTTTACAGATGGGTTAAAGGACGAACGTGAGCAGGGAATTACCATTGATGTTGCATACAGATATTTTACAACACCAAAGAGAAAATTTATAATTGCAGATACGCCTGGGCATATTCAGTATACCAGGAATATGGTAACTGGTGCTTCTACAGCAAATGTTGCCATCGTTTTAATTGATGCTAGAAAAGGCGTTATTGAACAAACAAAACGTCATTCGTTTATTGCATCATTACTCCAAATATCACATGTGATCGTTTGCGTAAATAAAATGGATCTGGTTGATTATAGCGAAGAAATTTTTAATGATATTGTTCGTCAATACGAAGAAATATCCTCAAAAATGAGTTTTAAAGATGTTCGGTATATTCCTATTAGTGCGTTATTGGGTGATAATGTTGTAATCAGGTCAGGTAAAACTCCGTGGTTTCAAAATGCTCCATTATTACATACCTTAGAAACTATTCATATTTCAAGTGATAGCAATATGATTGATGCTCGTTTCCCTGTGCAA
Source organism: Flavobacteriaceae bacterium (assembly GCA_016744615.1). Classification (GTDB taxonomy): domain Bacteria; phylum Bacteroidota; class Bacteroidia; order Flavobacteriales; family Flavobacteriaceae; genus Lutimonas. The sequence continues at coordinate 5,075 of JADGEA010000099.1, read as the reverse complement.
ACTGTGTTGCGTCCTCAGGATGAGGAAAATAGAGATTATAGAGGCTATGCCGGAACGGTTGAAGGTGGTATTTTTAGAGTTGGAGATGAGGTAAGGTTAATGCCTTCCGGATTTAATTCAAAGATAAAAACGATCAATCAATATGAAAATTATATTGATCAGGCTTTTGCAGGAATGAGTATTGCAATGACATTGGAAGATGATATTGATCTTAGCCGAGGTGATATGATTGTTAAACGTAATAATTTACCAAAAAAAACGCAGGATCTATCTGCTATGATCTGTTGGTTCAATGATGATTCGGCAAGGCCAAGAGCCAAGTACACATTAAAACACACTACAAATCATCTAACGGCAATGATCAAGGAAGTGGAATATAAAGTAGATGTAAATACTTTAAAAAGAGTGGATGATGATAAAGAAATTAACATGAATGATATCTGCAAAGTAAAAATAAGAACTACTTCTCCTATTTTAATGGATGAATATGTAAGAAACAGAAAAACAGGAAGCTTTATTTTGATTGATGATAATACCAATGAGACTGTTGCTGCAGGGATGTTAATTTAAAATAAGGTAAATATATTTATGAAGCTGTCAATTTTGGCAGCTTTTTTTATGGAAATAAAATAAAAAATTATTAAAGATATAACCCTATATTTGCACTCGTTAAAAAAATAAAAACACGTAAGAATGAAAGCTGGAATTGTAGGATTGCCAAATGTTGGAAAATCAACGCTATTTAATTGTTTATCAAATGCTAAAGCTCAATCTGCAAATTTTCCTTTTTGTACAATTGAACCTAATATTGGAGTTGTAAATGTGCCAGATTCCCGATTGGAAAAACTGGAAGAACTGGTTAATCCAGAAAGAGTGATGCCAGCAGTGGTTGAAATTGTTGATATTGCTGGATTGGTAAAAGGAGCAAGTAAAGGAGAAGGTTTAGGAAATAAATTTTTAGCAAATATCCGTGAAACGGATGCTATTTTACATGTAGTTCGTTGTTTTGATAATGACAATATAATACACGTTGAAACAACTATTGACCCTGTAAGAGATAAAGAAATTATTGATTTTGAATTGCAGTTGAAAGATCTAGAAACTGTTGACAAAAAATTGGATAAAGTAAAAAAGGCATCCCGTACAGGCGATAAACAAGCGCTTAAGGAACTGAATGTTCTTACAAAAGTCAAAACTGGTTTAGAAAATGCAAATTCTGTTAGAGCAATTGAGTTAACGGATAAAGAAAGAGAAGAGTTTGTAAAACCTTTGCAGTTTTTAACAGATAAGCCTGTTTTATATGTTTGTAATGTGGATGAGGCATCGGCGGTTAGTGGAAATGCTTATGTGGAAGTCTTAAAAGAATCTGTTAAAAATGAAAATGCGTTGGTATTGGTTTTGGCTGTTGCCACAGAAGCTGACATTATGGAACTGGAAGAATACGATGAAAGACAAATGTTTTTAGAAGATCTTGGATTGACCGAGCCAGGCGTTTCAAAACTAATACGTGCGGCATACAAATTATTGAATTTACAAACCTATTTTACAGCAGGAGAGAAGGAAGTTAGAGCCTGGACAATCCATATTGGGAATTCTGCTCCGCAGGCAGCTGGAGTTATTCATACTGATTTTGAAAAGGGCTTTATTCGTGCTGAAGTGATAAAATATGATGATTTTGTTCATTATGGTAGTGAAGCAAAGGTTCGTGAAGCAGGTAAATTAGCAGTTGAAGGAAAAGAATATATTGTGCAGGACGGTGACATGATGAACTTTAGATTTAATGTATAAAGATTTAAGATTCAAAATTTAATATTTAATATTTCCTTCCCTCTGGGAAGGATTAAGAATGTGAATATGAACTTCGAAATAAAAGGGAAAGACCAGAACAGCAAAGCAAGAGCAGGAGAGATTACAACCGGTCACGGTAAAATTCAAACCCCTATTTTTATGCCTGTTGGAACTGTTGCATCGGTAAAGGGAGTTCATCAAACAGAACTAAAAAAAGATATCAATGCTGATATTATTTTAGGAAACACCTATCATCTTTATCTTCGTCCAAAAACTCCAATTTTAGAACAAGCTGGAGGATTGCATAAATTCATGAACTGGGATCGACCAATTTTAACAGATTCAGGGGGTTATCAGGTGTATTCTTTATCGGATAATAGAAAAATCAAAGAAGAAGGAGTAAAGTTTAAATCGCATATTGACGGTTCAACACATTTTTTTTCACCTGAATTTTCAATGGAAATTCAACGAAGTATAGGTGCTGATATTATTATGGCATTTGATGAATGTACTCCATATCCATGTGATTATAATTACGCAAAAAATTCCATGTATATGACACATCGCTGGTTAGATAGGTGTGTAAATTGGTTGGATGAAAACCCTGAAAAGTATGATTTCAAACAAGCATTCTTTCCTATTGTTCAGGGGAGCACCTATAAAGATCTGCGAAAGCAATCAGCTGAGTATATTGCTAATTCAGGTGCAGTAGGGAATGCTATTGGTGGTTTATCAGTTGGAGAGCCAGCAGAGGAGATGTATGAAATGACAGAGATTGTTTGTGATATTTTACCATATGATAAACCTCGGTATTTGATGGGTGTTGGAACTCCGATTAATATTCTTGAAAACATTGCATTGGGTGTTGATATGTTTGATTGTGTAATGCCAACCAGAAATGCTAGAAATGGTATGCTGTTTACAGCTCATGGAACCATCAATATAAAAAACAAAAAATGGGAGAATGATTTTTCTCCAATTGACGAAATGGCAATAACAGAGGTTGACACCTACTATTCAAAAGCATACCTCAGACATTTATTTGCAGCAAAAGAATATTTAGGAAAGCAAATAGCAACTATTCATAATCTTGGATTTTATTTATGGTTGGTTCGTGAAGCTAGAAAGCATATATTAGCAGGAGATTTTACTGTTTGGAAAAATAAAATGGTAAAACAAATGGACAAACGCCTATAATAATAACTAATATTTAGAAAATCCTTTAGTTTAAGAAGGGATTAGCCTGGATGAAAATTCTTGATAAATACATACTAAAAAAGTATTTTGTATCATTCTTTTTTACTTTACTGATTTTGATCCCAATTGCAATTGCAATTGATGTATCTGAAAAGGTTGGAAAGTTTTTAAAGGCTGAAGATCTTACATTAAATGAAATCATAAGTGAATATTATGTTAGCTTTATTGTAAATTATGGCAATACTTTTATGCCGTTAGCATTATTTATTTCGGTTATCATGTTTACATCTAAATTATCAAGCAATACCGAAATTATCGCTATTCATAGTTCAGGAATTTCATTTAAAAGGCTATTACGTCCCTATTTTATTGGGGCAACGGTTATAGCTGTTGTTTCCCTTTTTTCAAATCATTTTATTGTACCCAAAACAAATAAAATATTTGAAGATTTTCAAGAGACACATTTGAGATCTGCCTTTAAGAAAAAAACAAAGAATTCTGTAAGTAAGGTAAATCTGCAACTTAGTGATAATGACTATGTTTACTTTGGAAGTTTTAATTTTAAATCAAATATTGGATATAATTTTTCCTTTGAACACTTTGAAGGAAATGAATTAAAGTATAAACTTATAGGAAGGACTATCAAATGGAAGGAGAAGGATAGTGTTTTTAGAGTAAGCAATTATAAAAAGAGATATATTTTCTCTAAAAATGATAGTATTATGTCGGGTAGTTTTATAGATACTGCTTTTAATTTTCGCCCAAAGGATCTTTTATATGTTGATTATTTGGCAAGAGAAATGTCATCAATGGATTTGAGAGAGCATATTAAAATATCAGAAGATAGAGGTGTAAAAAATCTTAATAATTATAAAGTTGAATATTATAAACGAACAAGTTTACCAATATCTTCATTTATTTTAACAATAATAGCAGTTACTTTGGCTTCAAAGAAAAGGAGGGGAGGCATTGGTGTTAATTTAGCTGCAGGGATCACTTTGATGTTTCTTTATGTCTTTTTTATGAAAGTATCTGAAGTATTAGGTTCAACTGCAGAATCCTCACCTTTTTTAATGGTTTGGATGCCAAATTTTGTTTTTGGTATTCTTGCTCTATTTTTATATATGAATGCAAAAAAATAAAATAAAAGATCAAATTCAACTTCATTTTATTGTCCTAATTTGGGGGTTTACAGCAATTTTGGTTGCTTTGATTCCATTGGAAGCAATACCATTGGTTTGGTTTAGAGTGATGATCGCTTCTTTTACGATTTTTATTTTTGCTAAGTTCCAAAAAATTGATTTGAAAATCGATAAACTTACCTTTGTTAAGTTTTTTATTGGAGGAGTAATCATTGCTTTGCATTGGGCTACATTTTTTAATGCCATCAAAGTTTCAACAATATCCATAACACTAGTAACCATGTCATCTAGTGCTATATTTGTAGTATTGCTTCAGCCTATTTTTGGGATTGAAAAAATAAAAATTTATGAATTGGTATTGGCAAGTATTGCAATATTTGGATTTATTGTAATATTTAAAGTTGAACAACTCTATGTGAAAGGCATTTTATATGCTTTAGTTTCTTCATTTTTATTAGCAATTTTTTCAATTTATAATAACAAGTTAACCATGAAACACAAGGCAATTCATATATCTTTTTATGAATTACTGTCGGCTTTTTTATTTTTAACAGTCTTGCTGTTTTTTAGTGGTACTTTTTCAAGTGTGGCAATAAAAATGAGCAATTATGAGATTTTGTTTTTAATTATTTTATCAACAGTTGCAACTGCATATCCCTTTGTTATTGCTACAGATCTTTTAAAAAAAATGGGATCATTTACCTTGCTGTTAACGAATAATTTAGAGCCTGTTTATGGAATTATTTTGGCTTTAATCATTTTTGGAGATAAAGAGAGAATGAGTACACAGTTTTATATAGGTGCATTTATTGTTTTTTGTAGTGTAGTAATCAATTCTGTTTTAAAAAGTAAAATTATTAAATGAAGATTTTAAAGAAGTCATTCATAATTGAGATAAGTTTATATATTTGTATATTCAAAAAGAATCAAAAACCGATAGAATTAATT
>JADGEA010000314.1 GCA_016744615.1 Flavobacteriaceae bacterium | reverse complement strand
GTTTTACAACCCAATAGTATTGAAAAGGATTTATTGGATGTACTTGCGAAAGATGAAAGTGTGATGGTTTTAACCGAAACAACTTCAAACCTTCAAAACAATCATTTTTTTCCATCCATTGACCAATTAATCGCTTCCTTTGATGAAGAGGATTTTATAAATTTTCAACCAGAAATCCTAATAACTTTTGGAGGCATGGTAGTGTCTAAAAAGATAAAGGCACTTTTAAGAAATTATTCTCCGAAGGAGCATTGGCATATAGATTCTAAAAAAGTGTACGACACTTATTTTTGTTTATCTCACCATTTTAAAGCGACACCCAATTTATTTTTAAAGGAATTTCTTCCTAAAACGAAAGTTGTAAAGAGCGATTATCTTTCCTATTGGTTATCTATAAAAGAACATAGAAAAAGTAGACATCAAGTTTATTTAAAGGAAACTGTTTATTCAGATTTTAAAGCTTTTTCTACCATTGTTAATCATCTGCCTAAGCAAATTCAATTACAATTAAGTAATAGTGCTACGATACGTTATGCACAACTCTTCGAGTTTGATAAAAGCATGGAGGTGTTTTGTAATAGAGGCACAAGTGGTATTGACGGTTGTACAAGTACTGCCATTGGTGCAGCAGTTGCATCTAATAAAGAAACCGTTTTTATTACAGGCGATTTAAGTTTTTTATACGATAGTAATGCTCTTTGGAATAATTATATTCCTGCTAATTTTAAGATCATAGTTATTAATAATGGAGGTGGAGGTATTTTTAGAATATTACCAGGTGAAAAGAATTCTGAAAATTTTAGTACGTTTTTTGAAACCAAACACCAACTAACCGCAAAGCATTTATGCGAGATGTATCATTTAGATTATCATAAAGTTACCAATGAAAAGGAGCTAAATAGGGAGTTGAAAAGCTTTTTTAAATCTTCAGACCATCCTAAATTATTAGAAATATTTACTCCTTCGGAAGTTAATGATCAAGTATTATTAGATTATTTTAAGTTTATAAAATAATTACTCCTTTATTTTTATTAGAGCCCATTCAATAGCTGAATCTAAGTCATTAAAGGTTTTAAAAGGCTTCTTTATAAACATTTTTTCAAGGTCTAAAGCCGTTTGTATACTTTTTTCATATTGTATTACACCAATACCTTTTAAGGTTGGTATTTGGTTTAAATGTCTGTAATCGTTAGGGTCTAATGAATATGAATTTACACGGTTAGATACGTAAACCCATGGTTTGTCTCCAATAATACTTAATAACCTATTGAATATTTTATGACCATTTTCATAACTTAGTGCTACTCCTTCAGAAATTTCAATGATAGCAACTCCATTATAAAGACGAATAGTAATGTCTGCTGTTTTAATTACTACCTTAAATTTAGATTCCATTACCGACATTAATAATAATTAATAACAAAAAGCAAAAATATTAAATATTAAATAAATAGTGTAATTTTTTGAAACCAAAAAGGGCTTATCTTTGCAATATGTTTGAAATAGGAAAATATACCACATTAATCATATTAAGAGAAACGGATCCTGGATTGTATTTAGGAAAAGAAGAAGATGCTGAAGAAGTAGTTTTACTTCCGCATAAATACAAACCAGAAGAGTTTGAGATTGGTGATGAAATTAGGGTATATATTTATTTGGATTATGATGAACGTATTATAGCCACTACTTTAGAGCCATTTGTAGAATTAAATGGGTTTGGATATTTGCGATGTGCAGATGTTACAGAACATGGTGCTTTTATGGAGTGGGGATTAGAAAAACATTTATTTGTTTCGTTTAAAGAGCAAGCTCGCCCAATGAAAATTGATAACTGGTATATCGTTTATTTATACTTGGATGAGCAAACCAATAGATTAGCGGGTTCCAGTAAAACCAATCAGTTTTTGCAAAATGATAAATTAACGATTAAAGCCTATGATGAAGTAAATGTTTTAATTACTCATCTAACTGAAAAAGGTGCTAATGTTATTATTAACGGTCTCCATAAAGGACTTATTTATTTAGAAGATATTTTTGAGGATATCCGTACTGGAGATCGGTTGAAGGCATATGTAAAAAATATTCGAGATGATAATAAAGTAGATATTGTTCTTCAAAAACAAGGTTATAGAAGTATTGAACCCAATGCAGAGTTTATTCTTGAAGAATTAAAAGCTTCTGGAGGCTTTTTACCATTGCATGACAAATCATCACCAGAGACCATTAAAGAAACTTTGGGATTGAGTAAAAAAAGCTTTAAAAAAGCAATAGGTACTCTTTATAGAGAAAAGCAGATTGTAATTAAGGAAGATGGAATAGAAATGCTTTAAGTTTTATTTTTTTCAAACTTTTTTAATAAGTTATTTGTTTGTGATTTGAGTTTTCTTCTAAAAAATGAAGTTCCCCCCATTAAATAACCTTTGAATCCTAATGCTTGTTTCGCCCAATTATGTAGATTGAAATGGTCGGTGTGTTTTATTATTTTGCCATCTTTAAATTCAAAAGAGGCGTCTATTTTATTATTTACTTTTCTTCCTGTTTTACTGAAAATATAATGAGCCTCCCAATGTGCTGAACCATTGTATTGGTTAACAGTAATATTAGAAGCCCTTACTTTAAAACGATTCTTTTTTTGACTAGCACAAAGCATTCTCCACATGTTTTTTGCCTTTTCGCCTTTTAAAACACCAAAAGCAGGATCTTCAAAAACTATGTCTTTATGATAATAACTAACCATAGTTTCAGCATCTAATTGATCAAATGCTTTGTAAAAATTTTCGATAATTGAGCTCATAATATTTTATGATTAGATTTTTTTCAAATATATTTTATCATACTAAACTAATAAAAAGGTGTCATTAATAAGAGCTAATGGCATTTTTAATTAATTGTAACAATTTAATCAATATTTTTTTTGCTTTAAATTTACTATTATCTTCGTGCCTTTCTGAATTTAATTTTATCAATGAATTTTACTGGAAAAACATTATGGATTACAGGGGCTTCTTCAGGTATTGGAAAAGCGGTAGCTATTGAGTTATCTGCAAAAAAATGCCATTTAATTCTTTCAGGCCGAAAGGAAGAAGAATTAAATAAAGTAGCTTCTATTTGTGATAAAAACGGAAGTACAACATTGGTGATTCCATTCGATTTAGCAGATGAAAAATCGATTACCATTGCTGCAAAAAAAGTATTAGAAAATGAGCCTCGAATTGATGGATTGTATCATTTTGGAGGTATCAGTCAGCGTTCTTATGCAAATGAAACTCCAT
>JADGEA010000098.1 GCA_016744615.1 Flavobacteriaceae bacterium | reverse complement strand
AAATAAATGCTGTAATATCAGGCATAATTTCTTTATAACTTTTTTCCATACTATTTTGATGATTTTTTATAAGTTCTTATATCTGATTTGTAAATGATTCTCAAAATTAATAAATATGCTAATCTTTTTGATAGTATTTAATAATTGATTTTGAAATTAAAGCATATAGTTCTTTTTGGTCACCTTTGAGCTGATGTAAATGTTTTTGAATTACTTTTTGATCATTTCTCTTTGCCGGGCCAGTTTGGGCATCCGTTGGATCTATGAATTTTAAATTATTTACTGTATTAAAAATTAGAGGTGCTAACAGGTCAAATGAAACATGGTTATTGTCACAAATGTCTTTTGCTATTTTAAACATATGGTTGCTAAAATTATTGGCAAAAACAGCAGCAATATGCAATTTTTCTCTTTGTGAGGAATCAATCTTATAAACATGATCACTTATCGTATCAGCAAGAGTTTTAAGCAGGATCATATCTTTTGAAAACTCGGTTTCCAAACAAATTGGAATAGAAGTAAAATCCATTATTTTATCTTTTGAAAAAGTCTGTAATGGATAAAAAACACCTTTATGGGCTGTGCATTTTAACTGATTAATGGGTACACTTCCTGAAGTATGAACAACTAGACCTTCTTTAAATTTCAATTGTTCAGAAAAATTTGAAATATGATCATCACTTATTGCAATAATATAAACATCAGCTTTTTTAAGTTCATTTAAATATATTGTTTTAGGAATTGAAGGGTCAAATAGATCGTCATTTTTCCCATCTCTTCTGTATCGCTGAATAAGTTCAATATTTTTTTTTTGCTTAAAAGCCTTTTCGAGGTGAAATGCAACATTTCCAGATCCTAATAAAATAACTCTGATCATAAAATAAATTTAGACGAACTCAATTTTAGATTTACTGTGATTTTTCAAAAGATTCATTTAAAATAAATATCACATTTGTTTTTCGTATTCAAAATATCACTTTAAAACCTTTATTGTACTCTGTACCAGTACTCAGTTCTTCCAATCAATGAAAAACCAATATAACCTCTTAGTTTTAATTTATTCTTATCTTCAAGGGTAATATAGCACTTATAAGTTTTGCCATTTTCAGGATCTAGTATTTTTCCTCCATTCCATTCGTCACCATCTTTGCTAAGTCCGGTCAAAATATTCATTCCTTCTATAGGTTTGTTGTGATTTTTCCCTTCACATTTTTCACAAAGTTTTCCTTTGTTTTCATCATTGATAAGCTCAATGATTTTAGCAAAAACCTGATCACCTTTTTGATAAACTTCTACAATAGATTTTTTGGCATTGTTGTCATCAACAGTATACCATTTTCCGGTAACGGATTGTGCAAAACCTGAAGATAAAATGAGTATAAAAAGAAAAGAGGTAACTAATTTTTTCATAATAATTTAGATATAGAATGTAAAATAAAATAGTCTTAGTCGTGCAATTTAGGTATACGACAGTTTAATTCAAAGTTTTAAAGAGTAAAATTGATTCAAGTAATGGGGTCAGTTCCTGAATAGAATATTATCCATGTACCAAAGGTGATTTCCCTTGTTGTATCATATAATCTGCTTCGTAGGTTAAAAAATCATCCCATTTTTTATCTACTATTTCTCTATCCATAAAAATACGGGCAAAACCTAAAAATAAAGAATAATGACCGGCTTCTGATGCCAAAAGGCCTTCAAAGAATTTTGCTAATTCTTTATCTTTTAAATTTTTGGAAAGAACACTAAACCGCTCACAACTTCTTGCTTCAATCATAGAAGCCATAAGTAATCTATTGATTAAACTTTGTTGTCTGTCTTTCGTTTTTGGGAAGAATTTGGATAGATGCTTGGCATATTCACTTTTTTGATCTTGACCTAGTTGATATCCTCGTTCAATCATCAATTCATGAACCATTTTAAAATGTCCCATTTCTTCAATGGCATGATCGCTTAAAGCCTGTACAAATTCTGTTTCTTCAGAATAGTTAATAATTAGAGAAACGGCTGCAGCAGCAGCTTTTTGTTCCGCAAAGGCGTGGTCGGTTAATAGTTGTTGCAAATTATCTTCTACAATTTTCACCCAGGAAACATCTGTATCCGATTTTAATCCTAACATAGTTTATTTTTTGCAAAGGTAAGTGGAATTGGGAAAAGAAAAAAGACATAATCTGTACATCCCTAATATAGGTTGTTAAATTATTGTAAGCCATAACTTTTAGCCCGTACCTAACGGTACATTCGGTAGGGTTGGTTTGTTTTGGCGTTTATACTGAGCAAAGTCGAAGTATCACTAAAAAAAGGAACAAACAAAATGAGACGAATAATTTTATAGTCTATATTATCTTTTAGATATCATATTAAATGAGGGGTTTTGTATTTGCTCACCATATTTTTAATATGATCCGTTTTTCTTTAGTCAAAGATCTGACATAAAAAAAAGAGGTGAATTGAATCACCTCCTTTTAAAATAATTTATTGTTATAGAAGGTTTCCTATTATCCTCTAATTGCAGCTTGTGCAGCAGCTAATCGAGCGATAGGAACTCTAAAAGGAGAACAACTTACATAATCCATACCAGCTCTGTGGCAGAACTCAACTGAACTTGGTTCACCACCATGTTCACCACAAATACCTACTTTTAGTTTAGGATTTGTAGAGCGTCCTTTGTTAATTCCTATTTCTACCAATTGGCCAATACCATCTTGATCTAATACCTGGAAAGGATCAGCTTTTAAGATACCTTTTTCAATATATATTGGTAAGAATTTTCCAGCATCATCACGAGAATACCCAAAGCCCATTTGTGTAAGGTCATTTGTACCAAAAGAAAAGAACTCAGCAACTTCTGCAATTTCATCAGCAGTTAAACATGCACGAGGTATCTCGATCATCGTACCAACCATATAATCTATTTTTTCATCTTTTTCAGTAAAAACCTTCTCTATAGTTTCATTTACAATTTTTTTCTGAAGCTTAAGTTCTTCAACAGTACCAATCAATGGAATCATAATTTCAGGGAAAGTTTTAACACCTTCTGATTTTAATTCCAAAGCAGCTTCAATAATTGCTCTTGCTTGCATTTCTGTAATTTCAGGATAAGTATTTCCTAAACGACAACCTCTATGACCTAACATTGGGTTGAATTCATGTAAATCTTCAACTTTTTGTTGGATTGCTTCCACAGGAATACCCATTTCCTCTGCCATCTCTTTTTGATTTTCTGGCTCATGAGGTACAAATTCATGTAAAGGTGGATCCAATAAACGAACGGTTACTGGCTTGCCTGCCATTGCGTTAAATACATCTTTAAAGTCTTTACGCTGAATAGGTAATAATTTATTTAAAGCTTCTCTTCTTCCTGCTTCATCATCTGCAAGAATCATTTCACGCATACGCACCAATCTTTCACCCTCAAAGAACATATGTTCTGTACGACAAAGACCAATACCTTCTGCACCAAAATCAACAGCAACTTTACATTCTCTTTCCGTTTCAGCATTTGTCCTAACACCAAGAGTTCTGTATTTGTCTGCCAATTCCATGATCGTACCAAAATCTCCACTCAATTCAGCATCGGTAGTCCCGATTTTTCCATCATAAACTTCACCGGTTGAACCGTTTAAAGAGATCCAATCACCTTCTTTAAATTCTTTACCATCAATGGTCATTACTCTGGTCTTATAATTGATTTGAACTGGACCAGCACCAGAAACACAACATTTACCCATTCCTCTGGCAACAACAGCAGCATGTGAGGTCATACCTCCACGAGCGGTTAAAATACCTTTAGCAATATTCATTCCTTCTAGATCTTCAGGAGATGTTTCAATACGCACAAGAATAGATACTGGATATTTATCTGCCTCATCAGCAAAGAAAACAACCTGACCTGTTGCTGCACCTGGAGAAGCTGGTAAACCTTTCGCTAATACATGAGCCGCTTTGATAGCATCACCATCAAATACCGGGTGTAAAAGTTCATCTAATTTATCAGGCTCTTGCATTAATAATGCAGATTTTTCATCAACTCTACCATCATTCAGCAATTCCATTGCTATTCTTACCATGGCAGCAGCTGTACGTTTACCGTTACGAGTTTGTAACATCCAAAGTTTACCATCTTGAATGGTGAACTCTAAATCCTGCATATCGTTATAATGTCTTTCAAGAATTTCTTGGGTTTCATCTAATTCTTTGTAGATTTTAGGCATCAATTCTTCTAATGAAGGGAAGTTTTCTTTTCTGTTTTCTTCTGAAACACCAGCTAAAACAGCCCATCTTTTTGATCCTTCTAAAGTAATTTGCTGAGGTGTTCTAACTCCTGCAACCACATCTTCACCTTGTGCATTGATTAAATATTCACCATTAAAGATATTTTCTCCTGTAGCAGCGTCTCTTGTAAAAGCAACACCAGTACCTGAATTATCTCCCATGTTTCCGTAAACCATTGCCTGTACATTTACAGCAGTACCCCATTCTGCAGGGTATCCGTGCATATTTCTATAATATACAGCTCTAGGGTTCATCCAACTATCAAATACAGCTGTTACACTTCCCCATAATTGATCCCATGGATCTTCTGGAAAAGGTTCACCTGTTTGTGCTGTACATGCTGCTTTAAAATTAGCAACCATTTGTTTTAGATCGGCTACATCCAAATCTGTATCTAAATCAACACCTCTGTCTTCTTTAGCTTTATCAATAATAACTTCAAACGGATCATGATCTTCTTTTGAGAGTGCTCCAACTCCTAAAACAACACCTCCAAACATTTGCACAAAACGTCTGTATGAATCCCAGGCAAATCTCTCATTTCCTGTTCTGGCGATTAAGCCTTGAACAGAATTGTCATTCATTCCTAAGTTTAATACGGTATCCATCATTCCTGGCATAGAAACTCTTGCGCCTGAACGAACAGAAAGTAAACAAGGGTTTTCATTATCACCAAATTTTGAGCCCATGATATCTTCAACTTCAGCAACAGCAGCTTCCACTTCACCTTTTAATAAATCAATAACTTTATCTTTTCCTAATTGGTTATATTCGGTACAAGTATCTGTAGTAATTGTGAATCCCGGAGGTACAGAAATTCCAATTTTGCTCATTTCTGCCAAATTAGCTCCTTTTCCTCCTAAAAGGTTTTTCATTGAAGTATCACCATCGGCAGTTTTATTACCGAAATTGTACACTCTTTGAATTTTGTTTTGTGATGTTTCCATATTTAAAATTTGATTTTAATTTTTTGTAAAAAATAAGGTGCAAAAATAACTATTTTTAATCTTATTATTCCTGATTTTTATCATTTAACAATATTTTAATAAAAACGATGTTAAATTGGTTTTTAAATTGGTAAATAGGTAGTTATACTGAAAATTATAATTAGAATAATTTTAATAATAATTTGCACCTAATAAATTACCGCTTAGTTGCAGTAAATTCAGCTCAGCAATTTTAGCGGTGTATTTAGCCAAATTGAAATTTGTAACAGAATTTAAGTAGTTTATCTGTGCCAGTCTGAATTCAACTGAAATGATCTGCCCCAATTTAAATTGTTCTGAACTTCTTTGAAAATTTCGTTTGTTTGTTTCCAGATTCTTCTTTTCAGCTTGCAGAACAAACAATGCATTTTGATAGGTTTCCCAAGCATTGGCAATATTTCTTTCCAGTTCCTGTTCTATCTGCTCTTTAATGATTTCACTGTTGTCAATTGCAATTTTTGCATTTTGCACCCTTGTTTTGGTTGCTCCACCGTCAAAAATATTCCACGATAAACTTAGGCCACCATTAAGTCCTTTGGTTGTATTGGTCGCCAAAGCAAAAGGATTTACCACATCAGATTCTGTGTGCAGGTTGTTCCATCCGTAGCCTCCGTTAATTCCAATTATTGGATACCAATTAGATTGGTTTATTTTAAGATCAAATTTACTCAGTTCAATGTTTTTTTCTGCTTGCTGTAAAATAGTATTTCTCTCTTTGGCTGCATTAAAGATACTTTCTCGTGTAAGTCCGATATTATAAGTTACCGTTGTATCTACTTTAAAATCTTTCTGAATCTCCCTGCCAAGAATCAAGTTTAAATTTCTTTTAGCATTTGCTAATGCCCGATTGATATTTAATAAAGTGATACTGTCATTGTTTACATCAACTTCTGAATTCAACATGTCTAATTGCGTGTTTTGACCATATTGATATTTATATTTTTCACGTAGTAAACGCTCTTTTGAAATAGACAGCGAAGTTGTTTGATTAACCTCATTCTGTGTAAGTCTTGCTAATTCGTAATAAGATGTAAGTAATTGTAAAACAGTGTTTTCAATTACTTGAGTAGCTTGAATTTCACTTAGATTATACAACTCTTTTAATTTTTGATAGTTGTATTTTCTTCCCATTCCATCAAATAATAAGTAATTCAAATTTGCCGAAGCATTTAATGTTTTACTTGTTGTGGATTGATCAATTACTCTTCCATCCTGAAATTCATTTTCACTGTCTTTATCTTGATAAATTCCTCCACCAGTAGCAGAAAGGGTCGGTAGATATCCACTATTGTAAATACTTGAACTATTCTTAGCAGCTTCCACATTATTATTGGTAACCTTGATATCATAATTATGATCTAAGGCAATATTTACAGCATCTTGTTTTGATAATACTTCCTGTGCAGTACCTATCACTGATGATAGAATGATACTTATGGTAATAAATAATTTATTTTGCATTTTTATTTTTTAATAATTCTTCTTCTTGTTCTGCCAATAATTCTTCCCTTTCGGATTTCATTTCTTTAATGGCTCTTGTAACTTCTTCTTTTGTAGGTTTTTCTCCGGTTCTTAACCATACCATAAATACAGTAATATTGTTGCTAAGTGATAATAATAAAGGCAACATTAATAATGTTAAAAAAGTGGCAATAAGAATGCCATATGATATAGAAATAGCCATAGGCTTTAAGAATTGTGCTTGTCTGCTTTTTTCTAAAAGTAAAGGCATTAAACCTGCTACAGTGGTAATGGTAGTTAAAAAGATAGCTCTAAACCTTGATGTTCCAGCACCGATTAAAGCTTCGTCAAATTTCATTCCCTCTTTTAAATTACTGTTGAACTTACCAATTAAAACCAGACCATCATTTACCATAATCCCTACTAAAGCAATAATTCCAAGCCATGATAGAATATTGATACTAAAATCATGAAAATAATGACCCCAAACAACTCCTATTAAACTAAAAGGAATCATTATGATAAGCAACAATGCCTGGCTATAGGATCTAAATGTAAATGAAATTACAATGTAAATAAGCAGAATAATAATCAAACCAACAGTGGTTACAGAGTTTTTTGTTTTATCTGCCTCTCTGTTCTGACCTTCATAACTAGCTGTAATCGTTGGATATTTTGAAATAATTTCAGGCATCAGCCTGGTTTTGATATCATCCATAACAGCTGTTGCGCTTTCTTTGGCTGATTTCATATCTGCAGTTACCTGAATTTCTCTTTGCCCGTTTAAATGATTAATTGCCACTTCACCACGTTCAATGGTATAACTTGCAATTTCACTAAAAGGAACTTTATTACCGGTAGGTGTAGAGATCCACATATCATCTAAATTCTTGATAGATGAGCGATCTTTTCTATCGTAGCGAACCCATACTTTTATTTCATCTTGTCCTCGTTGAAAACGTTGAGCTTGGAAACCAAAAAAACCATAACGTACCTGATTCATAATCGTTTGAAGAGATAAACCTAAGATTTGTGCCTTATCTTTTAGTTTAATTCTTATTTCCTTGATTCCGGCAGGATCATTATCAGAAACATCTTTTAAAATTGGGTTATTTTCCAGATCGGCTTTTAAATCTTTTTTAGCAGCTTTCAACTCAGTAATATTATTCCCCAATAATGCTACAGCAATCGGACTTCCACCAAAATTAGAGCCGGAGCCATATATAAGACTTTCATATCCGTAAAATTTCCCGGCTTTATCTCTTATGGCATTGGTAATATCTTGTGCAGGAAAGTCTCTGTGTTCACCAGGAAGTAGGTTAACGGTTAAACTTCCTTTATTTGTTCCTGGACCAATATTTTTGATAATGTTTTGAATAACCGGCTGATCATCATGTTGTTTTGTAGTAAAATCATCACTTACAAACCAGGCAGCTTTTTCAATTTGTGAAATTATAGAATCGGTTATTTTCTCATTAGTTCCCTGTGGCATTGTTAAAGTTATATTTATTCTGTCACTTGCCATTCTGGGAAAGAAAGAAGTTCTTACCAAGCCACTGTTTAGTCCTCCTATAGAAAATATTAAAAGTGCGATTGGAATCATAAATCCAAAAAATTTATGATGAATAAAAAACCGCATATATGGTTCAAACAATCTATCACGTATAAAACTTAAAAACTGATCTGCCTTTTTATTTACCTTATTAAAGAAAACAAAAACACCTTTTCGCTTGGCATCTTTTCTTTGTAAAGCTTTAGAATGTGCAATATGAGCAGGTAAAATAATTAAAGCTTCAATTAGTGAAACAGCTAGAGTTATAATTACAACAGTAGAAACATCACTAAAAAATTCACCCATTCTACCTTCCAAAAAATAAAAAGTTGAAAAGGCAAGAAGTGTTGTTATAATAGCAGAAACAACAGGAGGTATTACTTCTAAGGTTCCGTCTATTGCAGCTCTTACAGGAGATTTTCCTCGTTCATAATGCTGAAAAATATTTTCGCCAATTACAATACCATCATCTACCAAGATACCAATTACAATGATCATTCCGAAAAGGGAAAGTACGTTAATCGTAATTCCCATTAAAGGTAGGATCATAAACATTCCGAAAAAGGAAATAGGTAAGCCTAAAGCAACCCAAAATGCCATTCGTGCATTTAAGAAAATAGATAGAAATAAAAGTACCAGAAGCACTCCAATTATACCATTTTTTAACAGTAATTCTGTACGTTGATTTAAGGTAATAGATCTGTCACTGGCTATGTCAAGGTGTACATTATTATGTTGCTCGTTGAATGTAGTTATATAAGCTCTTATTTTTTCTGCAGATTCCAACAAATCTTCATTATTTGTGTTACTCACCTGAATTCTGATAGTCATTTCGCCATTAAAATAACTCCTTTCCGGGTTTTCATTCCAGGTGTCTCTTACAGTTGCAACGTCTTGTAAACGAATAATTCTACCTGATTTATCAGCTCTTACAATAATATTATTTAGTTCATTACCATAATAATTTCGGTTATTGGCTCTTATTAAAAAATCTTCGGCATCGGTTTTGATTGTTCCACCCGTAATTAATAAATTGGTTTGTCTTACTGCGTTGGCAACATCTGCAAAAGTTAAGTTATATGCCCTAAGATCAATTTCTCTTACTGCAATTTCAATTTCCTGATCTGGGTAACCTGAAATATTGACCTGAGAAATTCCTTCCATTGCTCTTAATTCATTTTCAATATCTCTTGAATATTGTTTTAAAGTAGCTAAGGGCATATTTTCACCGCTAATGTTAAAATCAATAGTAGAGCGTATTACCTCTCTTTTTGAGATAACAGGTGGTTCCATTCCTGTGGGAAATGAAGGTACTCGGTCTACAGCATTTTTAACATCAGAAAGTACAATATCAATATTTTTATCGGTTTCAACTTCTACATTAATACTTGCTGAATTTTCTCGTGAAACGGAAGTTACTCTGTCTATACCAACGATTCCTTTTAAGTTATCTTCAATTTTCAATACAATTCCTTCTTCCATTTCTTGAGGAGATGCCCCAGGGTAAATAATCGAAATTGTAATACTATGTGAATCGGTTAAAGGGAAAAAGGAAGATTTCATTGATCGGATTCCAATAAATCCGAATATGAAAAATGCCAAAATAAATATGTTAGTTGCAACTTGATACTTTATGAAGTATGAAATAATTTTTTTCATTGTCTATATTGGTTTTACTTCTTCTTTTTTTCTGTTTCTTCTTGAATTTTCACTAGCATTCCATCGTAAGCACCTGGTACAATTCTTGAAAGCGTTTTGCTTCCATCTGCCAATCCTTTGATAATAACGGTTTGATCTTTAAAATAAACCGGTTGAACAGGTACCAGTTTTAACACCGTATCATTAACAATATATACACTGTTATTATTAACCAATACCTTACGAGTAATTTCGTAAGCCTCTTTTTCAGATTTTGCCAGTAGGTCTGCTTCTAAGTACATTCCTTCTTTTAAATCTTCGCTGTTGATCTGTATAAAAACTTTGATTGTTTGTGATGCCTGGTCAATTTTACCGTTTACACGAATAACTTTTCCTTTCCAGTTTTGGGTATTTTCAAGATTGTGAAGGTTAACTTTTTTTCCTTTTTGAAGTAGATCTCTATAAGTGGCACTTATTGCAATTTCCATTTCATAAACTCTAGGATCAATAAATTCACCAAGTTTTTGACCTTGTCTTACCAAGGTTCCCGGGTTTACAAATGTTTCCGTTAAAATACCATTGTATGGTGCTCTGATAGTGTATTTACTTAATCTAACTTCCATATTTCTTACATTGTAATAAGTAGTATAGATATTTCTACCAGAAATAAAGAATTTTTCCTTTTCGGAATTTGTTTGGGGTAGGATAGGTGTGGTTTTATTGAAATCAAAACTCTTCAAATATTTTTGCCACTTATTATATTCTTCAGGATAATCAAGCCTTATATCTGGCATAATAGAAGTAATGGAGTTAAATAAATTACTTTTTTGTGCCTGTAAATTGGCATAATGCTCCTCACTATTGATCTTTAAAATTACTTCTCCTTTTCTATAGGTAGTTCCCGCTTTAAAATCTTTTGATAAGGGTTTTAATATACCCTGAACCTCGCTAAAAAGTTCGATTTTATTTTTTGCAACCAAATTCCCATTTGCAGTAATAACAATTGGAACATCTTTGTTTTGAACTGTTTCAACAAAAACGGTCTTAATTATTTTAGGAGCCTTTCTTTTTGTCTTTTTATTATTATTGATCATTGTATAGTAAGAAAATGCAGCTAATACAATGACTAAAATCCCTAATGAAATACTAATTATCTTTCTCATTTATTATGATTGTTATGGAGTTTACTTATGTTCTTTTGAATTTTATTTAACACTTCAATGGTTTTGATCAGATCTTCCTGATCTATGCCCATTTGAAGATTTTTTACTAAATTTTTTAACACGGGTAAAGACTTTTTAAAGACAGATTTTCCCTCATCTGTTAAAAAAATATAGTTTAATCGTTTGTCACTTTTAGAGTGGACTCTATTCACATAACCTTTTTTTTCAATGGTCGTAATCATTCTTGTCAAAGCAGTTTTTGATCTCTCGGTGATAAAGGCAAGTTCGTTTTGAACCAAACCGTCTGAGTCATGCAGTTTCTTTAAAATTAGCCATTGATCTTTTGATAGGTCAATGCTATTTTTATGAAAAGTATCATTAAAACAAAATCCTGCAAATTTTGCAGTTTTACCAATATGAGGTAAAACGGTACTTTCAAAATGGATTTTATTCATAATTATTTAATATAATTGCTGCAAATATATTGAAATATTTCAAATAGTTGCATATGCAACTATTGTAATTTTATGTTAAAAGAATCAATAAATATTTTTTGCTTCTTGTTGAATGTCGAAGGAAGACAATTAAAAAACAGGATAAAGTATATGTGAAAAACAACCATTATTTATCAATCTTTTGGAAGCTATATATTATGATAATACTGATATCTTCTAACGCATCGTCTCCATTAAGAAAAATACTGGTTAGGTTTCTAAACACCTAACTATATTGATATTCTGTATATTTAGTGGCTATAAGAAAACACCAATCTCTTCGCTAAACTTGATTTATTAATCCGTTATTTACAAAAGTGAACTTCTGATTACCAAACCTTCGTTTATCTCGACCTTGAAGTTTTTTATACGCCATTGAGAAAAACAGGTAGTTTTCTAAGAGAGACTATTTAACTCTATTGTCCAATTCTTTATCAATTAGCTGACTTATGCCAGTTTTGTTAAAATGATGATTAACCAAAGAATTTCCTAAAAATGGATTAACTGATGTCTTATAATTTTGTATTTTCATACCCATAAATATTACCAACTTATTGCGTTGTTTCGTATTACTAAAATAAGTAAAAATATTTACTTGTAAATCACTGGTTAAGATGTTTTTACTCAGTGAATTGATATTTTTATTATTAATTTAATTGCGGGTATAAGTTTTTAAATAAATTATAATTATCATCAGATGAAAAACAAATTTTTAATAAGTATTGCATGTTTATTCCTTGTGTTTTCTTGTGGGAAACAAGAATCAGAAGGGTCTATAACAATTGACCTTGCTCAAAAAGGAGCAGATATTTCACCATCAATGTACGGAGTTTTTTTTGAAGAAATTAATCATGCCGGAGATGGAGGACTGTATGCCGAAATGGTGCAGAATCGTAGTTTTGAATCTAAAGAATATCCTGAAGGGTATCACGTAGAAGGAAATCAATTATATCCGGTGGCTGTACCAAACCATCTCACGGGAGACATTAATAAATCAGGGTATAAATGGTCTACAGAAGAATTTTTAGGATGGTCACTTAAAACAGAAGGTGATGTAAAAGCGAGTATGAAACTGACAAAGAAAAATCCTTTGTTCAAATCTACACCCAATTCTTTACAAATAGATATTTCTAAATTCAGTAAGGTCACCTTGGTTAATAATGGCTATTGGGGTATGGGTGTAAAAAAAGATGAAAAATATAACCTCAGGTTTTATCTGCGTGATTTCAAATATACAGGTAAATTAAACATACAACTTATTTCATCTACTGGAGATGTATTGGAAAACAAAGCAGTGGAACTAAAAAAAGCCTCTAAATGGCATGAATATAAATTGGTTTTAGCACCTAATAGAACAGATAAAAAGGCTACACTCTCCTTTAAGTTTGAAGGGAAAGGTACGGTGTGGCTTGATTATGTATCGTTATTTCCTCAAAAAACATTTAAAAACCGGCCTAATGGTTTACGCAAAGATGTAGCAAAGACCTTAATGGATTTAAACCCTGGTTTTGTACGTTGGCCTGGAGGATGTATAGTAGAAGGTATTACACTTGACAACCGCTATGAATGGAAAAAAACATTAGGAGATCCGGCAGCACGTAAGGGTGAATATGATTTGTGGGGCTATAGAAACACATATGGCTTTGGCTATCATGAATTTCTTCAATTTTGTGAAGATACCAATTCTGAAGGTATGTATGTGTGTAATGTAGGTATGGGTTGTCAAGCTCGTTCGGGAGATGCTTGTTCTATACATGATGTACAATTTTATATAGATGATGTGTTAGATGCTATTGAATATGCCATCGGTGATGAATCTACCAAATGGGGAACAAAACGAGCGGAGGCAGGTCATTCAAAACTGTTTCCATTAAAATATATTGAGATAGGAAATGAAAATTTTGGAGCGCTTTATAATGAGCGTTTTGATCTTTTTTATACCGCTATCAAAGAAAAATATCCGCAACTCATCTTAATATCTAATCATGGCTTGGGTCATGATGTAAAAAATGTTGCAAAAACAGATATGATAGACCCACATTGGTATGTAGCGCCAAACTTTTTCTTTAAAAATGCTGATATTTTTGATGACGAACCCCGTGAGGGATATAAAGTATACGTAGGAGAATATGCCTGCAATCAAGGCGTAGGCAGTGGAAACATGCTAGCTGCTCTTAGCGAGGCTGCGTTTATCACAGGCATGGAGCGTAATAGTGATCTAGTGACTATGGCATCCTACGCACCTCTTTTCGAAAATAAAAATGATCGTACCTGGCCTGTAAATTTAATATGGATAGATAATATGCAAGTGGTAGGGAGGTCATCTTATTATGTGCAAAAAATGACTGCTGGAAATATGCCAACATATAATCTAGGTACAAAAATTACATCTAAACCAGTTGATGCAATGCCTCTTAATGCTGATGGAAATATTGGGGTAGGAAGTTGGAGCACGCAAGTTGAATACAAAGACTTTAAAGTGATATATGAAGAAGGAAAATCAGAAGTTTTAGACCTAAAAAACAACATAATTCAAAGTGGTGAATGGGTTATTTCTGATTCCGTAGTATCTCAAAATTCAATGTTAAATCAGACAGGATTATTTTTAGAAAAAAATCTTAAAGGAGATTATACCGTTAAGGTTAAAGCTAGAAAAACAGGGGGGAGTGAAGGTTTTCTTATTTATATTGGAATGACAAATAATAATAAAAACGGACATCTTTTAAACATTGGTGGCTGGAACAATATCCAAACCGCATTAGAGGGTCTTAAGGACGGAAATGTTAGCGAAATGCTAACAAAGTTCGTTCCTCAAAAGATTGAAACCAATAAATGGTATGACATTGAGATTATAAAGAAAGGTAATACGTTAAAATTAATGGTAGATGGCGAACAAAAATTTGATTACACACCTACCGATATAGTAAGGCAATTTGTGGTAAGCGGATATGATGAAACCACTCAAGAAGTCATTATAAAGGTTGTAAATGCTGATGACACCTCTTGGAAACCTTCCATAGATCTTCTAAATGGGAGTGATATTAATGCAACAGGCAAAGCCATCGTATTATCTGCTAGTTCTCCTGAAGAAGAGAATTCATTTGAAGAACCTTTTAAGATATTTCCTGAAGAAGTGGAATATGGTGGGTATTCTTCAAATTTTACATATAATTTTCTTCCATATTCTTATACGGTTCTACGTATTAAAGTAGAGAGAAAATAACAATTAATATGTAAAATATAAACAGTATAAAATTTAAAACAAATGAAAAACATTCTATTTTTTTTAGTATTATTAGTTTTTTCTTCTTGTAAATTTTCCGAGAAGGATAAAAAGGAACATGAAGAGACGGTCTATTCAGGAAACCCCGTATTTCCAGGATGGTACGCAGACCCAGAAGGCATTATTTTCGATGATGAATATTGGATATACCCTACATATTCCGACGACTACAAACAACCAGATAAATCAACCGAGTTTACTAAATGGCAACTTGATGTTCAAAAAAACAGCATCAATCCGCATTACTTAAAGCAAACTTTTTTTAATGCCTTTTCTTCAAAGGACATGGTGAACTGGACAAAACATTCTCATGTTCTTGATATAAAAAATGTGAAATGGGCTTCATATTCCTTATGGGCACCATCAATTATAGGGGCAAATAATAAATACTACCTTTTTTTCTCAGCAAATGATATACAAAGTGA
>JADGEA010000313.1 GCA_016744615.1 Flavobacteriaceae bacterium | reverse complement strand
CACATAAACAAAAAAGGTATAATTCCTTGGTAATTGGAATATTCAATTTCTTGTTTATAAGCTATATGTTGTACTTTCTTTTTTGGAAGCCCAAGTACATCAACCTCTAAAGGTTCGATTATTTCTTCGTGATTATTGTTTTTATTTATTGCCAAGAATCTATGCTATTATTCTGTTTTGTCTTTAATAACTTTGGTTTTGGATAAGGTGTCATGAAATCCATTTTTCATAAATAAATATGAAATATTGTCAAATGGTATAAACCTACATAAGGTTCTTATTGCTATATCACTTTGATTAGGAAGGTCTCCATTAAGTTTTACCACTTTAGTTTTTGTGGCAAATTTCCCTAATGATTTTTGGTATTTGGATTCCATGATAAAATAATAACCGAAAAAAGATCCAAAAACAAGTATTAATGTAATCAGTGACCCAAAGACATTGTCATTAGGAGGTAGTATCAAACCAACAATAATAAAGACTATTATGGCTGTAATATACGCAGCGATAGTATCAATTAAATAATTTACAAAACGCAAACTGGTACTAGCTAAGTTTGAGTCAACTTTATTTTTCTGTTCTTTTTCGATTGAAGAAGTTTTTCGAATTTCCTCAAATTTTTCAGTATTAATATTTCGTTTCTTAATTTCGGATTCCGCAGCTTCAATTGCGATTGGGTTGTAACTATCTCTTTCTGCGGTAACAATTTTTATTAAATCTTCATCTGTATGTTCAGACATTACACTTTTAAATTCGTTTTCCATTATTTTTTATTAAATTGATATGTATAGTTATTTATTCCTTAAAATATTTGAAATCATATAATTCAATCTTTTCTATATCATCTCCCCATTGCTCTACTGATATAACATTTGGAAAACACGGATGTATATTTGTTTCCACGAATTCTTGACGACCTTTTATTTTGATTTTTGCTTTATAAATAATTGGTTTCTTAAGTTGATGTACAACTGTTAATAGGATTCCAAAATCTGATGTATTGAATTTGATATAAATATCATCAAAACTTTCAGGTTTGTCTTTCATAGCATTCATGAATTCTGAAGGTTCTGTTAAGTCCTTCTCTTCTATTATTTCAAATTTTACTATTTTCTCTTTTTTAATTTGTGCCTTTAAAATCAACTCCTTCTTTAGGGGCATAATTATTTTTCCCTTTTTAACTATAGTTGGTTCTTGTCCAAATAATGTGGGAGTAGAAATAAGAAAAATGAGTAGTAATAAGTTGATATTCATGTTTTTTTTATTCATCTGTAATTGGCAATGGAGGTGGAGGTTTGGGTACTAATCCCATAAAATGATTCAATTGAATGTTCAACATTAACGTATCAGATGATTCTTCTTCTATTTCATTATAAGTTTTACAAATCTTTAAAAGCAAGTTTTCCAGTTTATAAATATCCGTAGTAACTGATATTGTTAAACGATTAGGTGACTGAGAATACCTGTCATTCTTACCGAAATTTTCTAAATCAAGTTTTAATATTTTTTTCAAATCATCAATAGAATAAGTGTCTTTCTTTTTAATACTATCGTTACTAATACTAATTATATTCCTCATCTTAATTTTATGAGCATGACCAAGACCGAAAAAGGTTGATGTCATAATGTTATATTCAGTCGTGTCCTCTTCGATTTTAATATAGGCTTTTTTAGAATTGATTTTTAAAATTTCAATGCTATCAATTAGTTTTTCAAAGTTATTGAACGATTTTACATCTACCAATTGATAATCATTGCTTTCAAGGAATGCAGATTTGTTTGGATAATAAAATTCTTTGTGAATACTTTTATCTACATTTTCATTACAAGAAGAGAATATTAAAAATAAAATTAAAAATTTGATAGATTTTTTCATATTCTAGATTTACTTAACTTTAATTCTCTGTATTGATAGATTGATAAAAAAACTAAACAGCTAATAACTAGCACATGAAAAACAATATTGATTGGATTCATGTATTGATATTGAGAAGAAGAAAAAAACAGATTTACTAGTAATAAAACAATATGCATACAGAGCATAAACCATCTTACTCTTTTAGTAGTTTTTTTCTTCTTAAAAGCCATTATAATGTTCTGAATAGAATATAAAACAAATAGAATGCCAAATAGAAATATTAAATATACATCAATTGATTTCCATTGAAACATTTCAAACTCTTTTATATATTCAAAACTTGTATATATGAAAGCTAACAAAAAGAAGACTCCAAAACAAAAAGAGATAATAGAGTTTAGTGTTTTCATTTTAATTTTCCTCATCATGTTTAATTCAGTTGTTTGTTTTCATAAACCACAAAGGTGTTTGCAATGCGGTCATGTAATGACCTTTGTGTTTTAGTTTGGTCAGAAAAAAGAACTATTATATCAACTATTATAATCAGAAAACTTAGTCTACTTATCCAACTTTGAATTGGATATTCAGTTGCTAAACCTTGTGCAAAATCCATCAACTGTGTTGCTTCTAAAAGATTTGGGTTCTGAAATGCTAAATAATAAATTGGTACAAATAGAATTGCTGGAAAAATTAGGATTAGACTTCGTAAAAAAGATTGAGAGAAATTTATTTGTTTTAAATTTTGGTCAATTACTTTTAAATTTAATGCCATTTTCCCAAAGGTTGCTCCATATTTACTCTCCATATATGGCTTGTAGAAAATTGTAATGATTGCAATAGGAAGATATACCAGAAAACTTTTAAAATTCGCAATATTTATTGCATTAACCATTATAGTAAATCCACCAACAATAATTGCATCAATTACATAGGCTCCAGCTCTGCTCCCAAATCTTGCATATTCAACATTAATAGGGCTATTGTTTTCATTCATAAGTATCTTTTTTTAAATCCGCCTTATATTTCTCAATTTGGTTATAAGTTGTTAATAACACGTTTTTTCATACTTTCTATTCGTTTTTCGGCTTCTTCAATGGTAATTCCTTTTTCCCAGTCTGTTATTAGCTTATTTTGAGTTTGATGAGGAATTATTACTGGTCTCATCCCATCAGATCGCGTAGTTACATTTACGTGAATCCCTAAAGTACTTTCTTTATAATATATTATCTCATTACAAATCATTCCGAAATATGTTTTTCCTTCAACGTTACTTTTAAATTCATCATTATACTCGTTAAAGTTTTTTTCGCTCAAAGAAACCCAAATTCCGTAATCTAAATTTTCACAAGCATCATTAACTTGAATGGTCATTGTAGTTCTTATAAACCTATCTGTTAGGTCTTTATGTTTTATTACACAAAAATC
>JADGEA010000312.1 GCA_016744615.1 Flavobacteriaceae bacterium | reverse complement strand
AAAAAAATCCTGATTGAAAAAAATATATTAATTTTATTGTTTTTTTTTATTTTTTCAATTGGTTTATTTAGTCAAAATTCTAATATTGTCATACCTCCTACCAACATTAAATCCATTGTCTTACAACCTTTAAAACCCAATACATATGCTCCAATAATACAGCTTGGAGAGAAATTAATACTAAGTTTTGATGATATCAATGCGCAGGAGATTATTTATACATACAAAATTGAACATTGTGATTATAATTGGGAAAAATCAAATATGGCATCAACAGAATACATGACCGGCTATGCAACTGATAGAATTAGAAATTATGAAAACTCATTCAACACTTTACAGGGCTATACACATTATCAATTGCAAATACCTAATGAGAATAATCGTATTAAAAAAACAGGTAATTATATAATTTCGATATTTGATGAAGATGAAAACCTTGTTTTCAGTCGTCGTTTTATCATTTACCAGTCCAATGTTGTTGTTGGGGTAAGTGTTCATAGGAGCAGAGTAGTAAGTACGATCAATGAAAAACAAAGTGTAGAATTTGTGATCAACCACCAAAACTTATTGTTAAATAATCCAAATGAAGAAATAAAAATTGCTATTTATCAAAATGGCGACTGGAATTCAGCGATTAAAAATATCAAACCAAAATATATTAGAGGAACTCAATTACTTTACAATTATGTAGATGATATTTCGTACTGGGCTGGCAATGAATACTTGTATTTTGACACTAAAGAAATTAGAAATGCAACAAACAATGTAGCCAAAACCAGGCTGGATAATATATTCAACACCTATTTATATTATACAGAGGCCAGAGGGAAAAAACCATATTCATTTTACCCTGATGTGAATGGCAATTTTGTATTGCGCACGATCGATTCTGATGATACTTCATTAGAAGGTGATTATTCCTTCGTTCATTTTGCCTTACAATATTTAGAAGATCTAAATAATGAGGATATCTACATTTATAGCGCTCTTAATGACTGGCAGATAACAGATGAGCATAGAATGGTTTACAATCCGAAAACCAGACTATTTGAGGCTACTTTGTTACTAAAGCAAGGGTTTTATAACTACACCTATGTAACAGCAAATAATAATAATATGGAGATAAATACGCATGCTATTGAAGGCTCTTTTTATCAAACCGAAAATAATTATACCGTTATTGTTTATTATAAAAAATACGGAGAACTATATGATCAAGTAATTGGTGTTGGCAGTGCCAGTTCAGAAATACTAAAGAACTGATCAATCATCCAACAGCATAACGGTTACCAAATAAGCACAATGATCTGAAGCTATAGAATCCTGAACAACCTCTGTTGCAATCACTTTCCATCTGTTTTTTGGATATAACATCACATAATCTATCTTACGAGAAGGATTATTTGATGGATATGTATTTTTGGGATTTTTTTTATCATAAGATGATTTCCATAATTCTTCAAGAATATTAATTGTTTTACTACCAGGCATGGCATTTAAATCACCTGCCAAAATAGTTGGATATTTATTCTTTGCAAACACGCTGTTGATCTTTTTAGCTTGAGATAACCTATCAACCTCATTCTCTAAATGATCAAGATGTGTTCCAATAAAAGATATGGTATCTCCTGAATTTAATATTACCGTTGCTTCTAAAGCAGTTCTTGGCTCATTACCTAGTGAATATGGCAACACAACATTTCTGGTATGCAAAAATGAATACTTTGATAAAACTCCCTCTCCATATTCTCCCTCGTCAAAGTCCATTGCTTTTCCAAAAAGGGGAGCCAACTTAGATCTCCAACCCAATTCTGTTACCAAATCATATTTTTTTGCGCGATACGTTTTATAATCCACTTCCTGTAAAGCAACAAGATCAGGATCTGCATCAATAATAATTTTAGCAATTATATCGAGATCAAAATTACCTTTTGTTGTTGCCCCGTGATAAATATTAAACGAAAGTATTTTTATGACCCTACCTTCATCCATTTTTTGAGACCATGCTAAATTAATCGTCAATATAACGACTGTAAATAACGCAATTAATAACTTCATAAGTTTATGATTTTTAAACAATTATATAATTTCATTCAAATATATAAATTATCTATCCAAATCGCAGCACAACGAAAAAAAATCTTTTAAGAAAAAATTATGACTAACTTTATAACTTTTGTTACATTAGATGATTTTAATCATATTATAAAGCTTAATTATGCAATAATTTTGTCCTCGCTTAAAAAAAATAGATAATTATGAATATTACACACATTGAACACATAGGGATTGCAGTTAACAATTTAGAAGAGTCCATTAAATACTACGAAGGTGTTTTAGGCTTGAAATGTTATTCTGTTGAAGAAGTAACAGATCAAAAGGTAAAAACTGCATTTTTTATGGTTGGTGAAACAAAAATTGAATTATTGGAAAGTACATCTCCGGATGGTCCAATTGGAAAATTTGTAGAAAAGAAAGGACAAGGAATGCATCATATTGCATTTGCTGTTGATAACGCTACTGAAGCCTTAAAAACAGTAGAAGAAAGAGGTGTAAGGCTAATCGATAAAACTTCAAGAAAAGGAGCTGAAGGACTTGATATAGGTTTCCTTCATCCAAAATCAACTCATGGAGTACTTACTGAACTTTGTTCTAAATAAATAACAATTCACCGATTTATTTTTAATCAAAATCGGTGGCCAAATATAATTACAATGGCAAATCAAGAAAAAATTAATGAGCTTATTGAAAAAAGAGCTAAAGCAAAGCTAGGAGGTGGTGAAAAAAGAATCGACTCACAGCATGCTAAAGGAAAACTAACTGCTCGCGAAAGAATTGACTTACTTTTAGATGAAGATAGTTTTGAAGAGTTTGACATGTTTGTAACCCATAGAACAGTTGATTTTGGGCTAGACAAACAATTATACCTTTCTGATGGGGTTGTTACAGGACATGGCACCATAGATGGAAGAATTGTTTATGTATTCTCTCAGGACTTTACTGTTTTTGGAGGTTCTTTATCAGAGACATATGCACTAAAAATATGCAAAATAATGGATATGGCCATGAAAGTGGGCGCACCCGTAATTGGTCTAAACGATAGTGGTGGAGCGCGTATACAAGAAGGTGTAAGATCATTAGCGGGTTATGCTGAAATCTTTCAAAGAAATATAATGGCATCTGGGGTTATTCCTCAAATTTCATCCATTTTAGGACCTTGTGCCGGTGGTGCTGTTTATTCTCCGGCTTTAACAGATTTTACGATCATGACGGAAGAAACCAGTTACATGTTT
>JADGEA010000097.1 GCA_016744615.1 Flavobacteriaceae bacterium | reverse complement strand
TAATTGGAGTAATGCCTTTTGGCTTAGGTGAAATGTTAAAAGAAAGTATTCAACCTTTTTTAGAAAGATTACTTTAAAACTTAAATAGAAATGAACTACTTGGAAAGTTTACTATTAATGCGTAGCGAATTAGGATTATTGGCAGTAATATTATTGTTGATCATCTTTGAAATATTTTCAAATAAAAAACAAAAAGGCAGTTTGGTCACTGTCGCAATCGTACTTTTTGCGATCCATACTGTGATAGGATTTTTCCCCTTAGCGGATGGTAAGATATTTGGAGATATGTTTAGAACACAACCTCTTTTACATTTTTTTAAAGGAACTTTAAATGTTGGAGTTTTAATTTTATTATTACAATCATCCGATTGGTTGAAAAAGGAAATTGTTGATCAGAATAAAGCTACAGAATTTTTTATTCTGTTATTTTCCTCCTTGTTGGGGATGTATTTTATGATCTCCTCCGGTAATTTTTTGATGTTCTATATAGGGTTAGAATTAGCAACTTTACCTGTAACAGCTTTGGTTGCTTATGAAACGTATAAAAGAAAATCTGCTGAAGCTGGAGTTAAGTTTATTTTATCTTCTGCATTAGCTTCTGGTACAGCATTGTTAGGTGTATCATTTTTATATGCAACAACAGGTACCATATATTTTGATGTGATGGCAGATGTTTTAACCATTTCTAATTTATCTGTTTTAGGTTTTATATTTTTCTTTTCAGGATTGGCATTTAAGATTTCTCTTGCACCATTTCATTTTTGGACAGCAGATGTTTATGAAGGAGCACCAATTAGTGTAGCTTCCTTTTTATCGGTAATTTCAAAAGGAGCGGCAGTGATGATCTTAATGATTATTTTGTTTACTGCAATGAGACCTTTGATGCCTATTTGGGGTAAGATTATTTATATGGTGGCAATTGCAACCATGTTTATTGGTAACTTATTTGCTTTGAGACAGAAAAATATGAAAAGGTTTTTGGCATTTTCATCTGTTGCACAGGCAGGATTTATTTTATTAGGCTTTTTATCTGATGATGCATTAGGATACACTACAATTGTATATTTTGTTGCTGTTTATATTTTCTCAAATTTAGGTGCTTTTGGTGTTGTTCAGGCTATTTCCAATACTACCGGTAAAGAAAATAAGGATGATTATGAAGGATTGTACAGAACAAATCCTAAGTTGAGTTTATTAATGATGCTTGCTTTGTTTTCATTGGCGGGTATTCCTCCATTAGCAGGTTTTTTTGGTAAATTCTTTTTATACGCAGCGGCAGCCAGTAAAGGTTATTATGCCTTGGTATTTATTGCTGTTGTAAATGCAACCATTTCATTATATTATTATTTATTGGTAATAAGAGCAATGTTCTTAAGAAAAAACCCTGATGCAATACCTTTTTTTAAAAGTCCGGTTGTTATGAGATTAGGTTTGGTTCTTGCTGCACTAGGTATTTTAATAGCAGGTGTTTATAGTCCATTGTATAATTATATTTTTTCAATCAGTAGTAGTTTTTTAAATTAAGAATTTATGGGATTAGGAGGAAAACATTTATTTGGTAGCATAGGAGATCAAAGAGTAACTTTTCTTGAAAAAAAGATTGGAGAAGAGCGTATGAAATTTTTAAAGACGCTAATGGAGGCCAATGGATATGAGGTGATTTTACAGGAAGATAAAAGAAAAAGCGAAGAAGATCCTCAGTTGTATACAATTGGGGTTACGGATATGACTTTTAACCCAACCACCTTTGTATTTCAACGAAGATTAAAAACAATTGATGGAGAACATATTGTAAACCAGGATTATTGGAATCAAATATCGGAAGATACCAATCCAAGGTACTGGAAAAACTCAAAATAATTATTAACTCAAATGATTTAATTGATCATTTGTTAATGCTAAGAAGAAAACTGTCAGGTGAAAATCAGGCAGTTTTTTATTTTATGCCATATGGATGTTTTTCTTGAATTGGGAGTATTAATTTTACATAAAATTAATACTAGATTCTACAGAGATATTCATATATTTAAGGTTTATTTATTGCATACAAATTCAAAATAAAACACTTTATAATGAAAGTACTATTTTATACAAAGGAATTTCCACCATATGTATATGGAGGAGCTGGAGTGGTTGTTGAATACCTCGCTGCTGAGCTAGAAAAAATCATGGATATTGATGTGCGTTGCTTTGGTGATCAGGATGAAGTTTCTGAGCATCTTACAGTTCAAGGGTTTCCATATGACAATCCGATTTTTGAAAATACCGATAGCAAGCTAAAAGCTGTAATGAATAGTTTAAGTACTTGTTTGCATATGAACGCAGATACAGTAGATGCAGATGTTGTTCATTGTCATACCTGGTACGCCCAATTTGCAGGTATTGTTGCAAAGTTAAGTTATGGAGTTCCATTGGTAATAACAACACATTCATTAGAGCCTTTGCGACCTTGGAAAAGGGAACAATTAGGTAGAGGTTATGACACTTCATCATGGGTTGAAAAAACAGCAATTGAAATGGCGGATGCGATCATTGCAGTATCCAAGGAAACCAAAGAAGATGTATTAAAATATTTTAATGTTGATGAGGATAAAATAAAAGTAATTTATAATGGAATAAATCTTGAAGAATATGTAGTAACTACTGAGACTTCTACCCTTGATAAGTTTGGGATAAATCAAACAAAACCCTTTGTTCTTTTTGTAGGGAGAATTACCAGACAGAAAGGTATCATACATTTGGTAAATGCGATAAAATATATTGATCCTGAAACACAAATCATTCTATGTGCTGGTGCACCAGATACTCCTGAAATAGCAAAAGAGATGGAAGACAGTGTAAACGAAGTAAAAAAGACAAGAGATAATATTATTTGGATTGATGAAATGCTACCTAAAAAAGAAGTGATACAACTATATTCACATGCCGATGTATTTTGTTGTCCATCTATTTATGAGCCATTTGGAATTATTAATATTGAAGCTATGGCTTGTGAAACAGCAGTCGTAGCAAGTGCGGTAGGAGGAATTAAGGAGGTTGTTATTGATGGAGAGACAGGTATATTAGTTCCCTTGGAGCAACAAGATATAGCACCATTTGAACCTCTTGATCCTGAAAAGTTTGCAAAAGATCTTGCAAAAGGTGTTAATACATTAATTAATAATAAAGAATTAAAGGATAAGATGGCAAAAAAAGGAAGGAAAAGAGTAGAAGATACCTTTGACTGGAATGCTATCGCAAAAGAACATAAAGAATTATATAAATCACTAAAAAAATAATTATGGATAATAAAGTATTGAGTATCATTTTAGGCGGTGGACAAGGTTCAAGATTATATCCTTTAACCGAAAAAAGATCTAAACCAGCAGTCCCAATTGCTGGTAAATACAGATTAGTAGATATTCCTATCTCCAATTGTTTAAATTCAGACATTAAAAGAATGTATGTGCTTACGCAATTTAATTCTGCATCTTTAAACCGACATATTAAGAATACGTTTCACTTTAGTTTTTTTAGTAGAGCATTTGTTGATGTATTGGCAGCTGAACAAACCATGGAAAGCTCAGACTGGTTTCAAGGTACTGCTGATGCTGTAAGGCAGAGTATGCATCATTTTATAAAACATGATTTTGAATACGCTCTTATTTTATCAGGTGATCAATTGTATCAAATGGACTATAGTTTGATGCTTAAAGAGCATATCAAAAACAAGGCGAAAATATCTATTGCAACAATTCCTGTTAATGCAAAAGATGCAACTTCTTTTGGTATTTTAAAATCTGATGATAAAAATAGAATAACTTCTTTTATTGAAAAACCAGCAACAGAATTACTATCTGAGTGGACTTCAGATGTCAGTGATGAAATGAAATCAGAAGGAAGACATTATTTGGCATCTATGGGAATCTATATTTTTAATAGAGATCTGTTAATTGAATTGATGAAAAATCCGGATACCAATGATTTTGGTAAAGAAATAATTCCACAAAGTATTGATAAACACAAAACCTTAAGTTATCAGTTTGAAGGTTACTGGACAGATATAGGAAATATTGATTCTTTTTTTAAGGCAAATTTAGGATTAACAGATGATATACCTAAATTTGATTTATTCAATAATAATAAGCGTGTTTATACACATGCAAGAATTCTTCCAACAACTAAAATATCTGGTACGACACTCAATAGTAGTGTTATCGCAGATGGGTGTATCGTTAGTGCTGCAAAGATTGAGAAATCAGTGATTGGTGTCCGATCTAGGATTGGCGATGAATCAACTGTTATCAAAACCTATATGATGGGATCAGATTATTACGAAACTCTTGATGAGATTGAAAATGACAAAATAGAGAACTTAATGGGAATCGGACAGCGCTGTTTTATTAAAAATGCGATTCTAGATAAGAATTGCCGGATAGGTGATGATGTTAGAATTAATGGAGGTAGTCATCTGGAGGATATTGAAACAGATCTATATGTAGTTCAAGATGGTATAGTTGTTATTAAAAAAGGAGCAGTAATCCCTCGTGGTTTTGTAATTTAATAAAAACATAATTTAACTATTTACCAAACTATGATGCTTATTTAGATAAAGTTTCATGGTTTGTGTTTCTTTATTTAAAATTATGGTACTACCACGAATTTAATATTTACAATGAGAATCCAAATGAGTTATTTATAATTTAACTCTGAACATTATATTGAAAGAGGTACTGTCTGCAGTATTAATGAATGGTGCGCAGCAAATGCCTTGGACAGTAAAGATTTTTTTGTTTCTTTTTTTATCCCAAAAAAGAAAAAGAATTAAAACATTAACTATGCTCCACTAAAAAAACAGTAGAGCCAAGATTTTAAAATTCAGACAGATAAATGCAGAATCAAAAAAGAGTTGTTGTTGATTATGTTTCGCCAACATTGAATAATGGTGAATTTCCTATTAAAAGAGTTATAAATGAAATTGTTCATGTTAAGGCATATGTTTTAGCTGATGGGCATGATTTAATAGGTGCTTCGGTTTTATTTAAACATGAAAATGCCAGTGAATGGACAGAGTTAAGAATGAACCCAAGTTATGATAATGAATGGTATATTTCATTTGCTGTTGAAAAACAGGGATTTTATGATTATAAAGTTACAGGTTGGGTAGATCATGCCTTAAACTGGCAACACGGAATTATTAGAAAAATTGAAGACCATCAACAGGTTTCTTCTGAATTACTTGAAGGCGTTGGTTTTATTGATGCAATTATTGAAAGAGTATCTGATTTTGATCGAGGTTATTTAGAACATTTACAAAATGTTTTTACGAATAAAGATCTTTATGATAATGCTGTTTCTGAAGCAAGAAGTGACAGGTTGAATCATATTTTTTATAGTTACCCTGTAAAACAGCTGGTTAACTCTTCTAAAGTGTTTCAGGTATATGTAGATAGATTAAAAGCCAGATTTAGTACATGGTATGAATTTTTCCCTCGTTCTGCTTCCAAAAAGAAAGAGATTCATGGTACTTTTAAAGATTGTGAGAGATTGTTGCCAAGAGTTGCAGAAATGGGATTTGATACGCTGTACTTTCCTCCGGTTCATCCAATAGGGGAAGTGAACCGAAAAGGAAAGAACAATTCAACAGAAGCTTTTGAAGGTGATGTTGGCTCTCCATGGGGAATTGGTTCTAAACTTGGTGGTCATAAAGATATCCATTCAGAATTAGGAACAATTAAAGATTTTAAATCATTAATTAAAAAGGCAAAAAAAATGGATATAGAAATTGCCATGGATTTTGCCTTACAGGTAGCACCTGATCATCCATGGGTAAGAGAACATCCATCGTGGTTTAAGTGGCGCCCAGATGGAACAGTTCAGTATGCTGAGAATCCTCCAAAAAAATACCAAGATATTTTACCAATTTATTTTGAAACAGAAGATTATAAAAATCTATGGAAAGAAACTCTCGATACTTTCTTGTACTGGATTAATTGTGGAATCAATGTATTTAGAGTTGATAATCCACATACCAAGCCTTTTTACTTTTGGAATTGGGTTATTTCTGAAATAAAAAAAGAACATCCGGATGTGCTATTTTTGGCTGAGGCATTTACGGGTCCTAAGATAATGCAGCAATTGGCCAAACAAGGTTTTACACAATCTTACACTTATTTCACCTGGCGAGAATCAAAACATGATTTAATTGAATATGTTGAAGAATTGACCAAAACAGAACAACGTGAATTTATGCACCCTAATTTTTGGCCAAACACACCAGATATTAACCCGTTTCATTTACAGGGAGCAAATGAATCAAAATATATTCAACGGTATGTACTGGCAGCTACTTTAAGTTCAAATGTTGGAATTTACGGGCCGGTTTTTGAATATATGATTGATGAGTCGCTTCCAAATAGGGAGGAATATTTACATTCAGAAAAATTTCAAATAACGAATTATGACTGGAGTATCAAGAATAATTTGATCAATGTTATTACAAAAATTAATAAGATCCGTCAGGAGGAAGAAGCATTACAACAAACCAATAATATAAAATTTTGTCATATTGAGAATGATAATTTGATCGCATTTTATAAATGGAATGATGATAAAAGTAGTGAGGTTTTAGTAATTATAAATTTAGATCCATTTAATGAACAACATGGATTTATGCAATTACCATTATCTGATCTGAAAGAAATAGAATTTGGCAGACCGGTTCAGGTGTATGATTTTATTTCGGGGCAAAGTTATAACTGGTATGATGAATGGTGTTATATTGAATTGCAAGCCGAATTACCTATACATGTTTTTAAGATAAATAAATAGAATGTTGAATAAAGATTTAAAATCAGTACTTCGGTCTCCTTTTAACTTTAATGAAAAGAGGGAAGAGTTGCTGGATAATGGTGATTTTATCTTAAAATACTGTTTGTTAGAAAAGGCAGTTTATGAATTGGGCTATGAGCTTAATTCTCGTCCACGTTGGGCTTTAATCAAAAAGAATTCCTCGAGGTTTTACCTCGGGGTAACCGTTGAAATGTCATCCCCGAAAAGGGGATCTAAATAACAAATTTCGATTTTTGACCTTCAGGTCAAAATGAAACGAGCGAAATACCTCGATAGCTCTGCTTCGGGGATAGTTCGTTTCAAGAAATTTTTATTTTGAAAGGAATTTCTAATATAATTAATAATTAAATCTATGACAAAAGTAAAAGCATTTAGCCTGTTTACAGAATTTGATATCAACCTTTTTAAAGGAGGGAAGCATTATCGATTGTACGAAAAATTTGGAGCACACCCTATGGAAATTGATGGTGAAAAAGGAGTCTATTTTTCCGTTTGGGCACCTTCAGCAAAAAAAGTTTCTGTTGTTGGAGATTTTAATTACTGGAATGATAAGCAACATGAATTGAATGTTCGCTGGGATGGATCGGGAATATGGGAAGGGTTTATTTCAGGTGCAGAAGAAGAAATGCGATATAAATTTAAGATCAAATCTGATAATTATATTGAAACAGAAAAGGCAGATCCATATGCATTTTTTTGTGAAACGCCACCAAATACGGCATCGGTTGTCAAAAATATTGAAAATTACAATTGGAAAGATACCGACTGGATGTCATATAGGAAAGATAAAAATGGCTTGGATAAACCATATGCTGTTTATGAGATGCACATGGGTTCGTGGATGAGAGATAAGGATGATAATTTTTTGACATATACAGATTTAGCTGATAAACTGGTTAATTATTTAAAAGAAATGAATTTTACGCATGTAGAATTTATGCCGGTTATGGAATATCCATATGATCCTTCATGGGGATATCAAATTGTTGGCTATTTTGCTCCAACTTCAAGATTTGGATCACCAAAAGATTTGATGTTTTTAATTGATCAATTACATAAAAATGACATTGGTGTTATATTTGACTGGGTGCCATCTCATTTTCCTTCGGATGATCACGGGCTAGGATTTTTTGATGGAAGTCATTTGTATGAGCATCCTGACAGAAAAAAAGGTTATCATCCAGACTGGAAGAGTTTAATCTTTAATTATGGCCGAAATGAAGTCCGTTCATTTTTAATTAGTAATGCGTTTTTTTGGTTAGATAAATATCATGTAGATGCTTTGCGTGTAGATGCGGTTGCATCTATGATTTATTTAGATTATTCAAGAGAAGAAGGAGAATGGGAGCCTAATGAGTTTGGAGGAAGAGAAAATTTGGATGCAATTTCTTTTGTAAAAGATTTTAATCAGGGAGTGTTTGAGAATTTTGAGGGAGTACAAACTATTGCAGAAGAATCAACAGCTTTTCCCGGAGTTACCAAACCTGTAAATTTGGGTGGTTTAGGTTTTGGCATGAAATGGATGATGGGGTGGATGAATGATACATTAGAATATTTCTCAAAAGATCCTATTTACCGAAAGCATCATCAAAATGATATTACCTTTAGTTTGGCTTATGCTTTTTCTGAAAATTTTGTATTGCCATTATCTCATGATGAGGTTGTATATGGTAAAAAGTCATTATTGAATAAAATGCCAGGAGATGAATGGCAAAAATTTGCCAATTTGAGATTGATGTTTGGTTATATGTACACACATCCTGGAACAAAACTAATGTTTATGGGGGGCGAATTTGGGCAGTCTTCTGAATGGAATTTTAATCAAAGTTTAGACTGGCATTTGTTACAATATCCATCTCATAAAGGTTTACATATTTTTATAAAGGATTTGAATACTTTGTATAAAAATACTCCAGCTTTATATGAAAAAGCGTTCAGTGATGAAGGATTTGAATGGATCAATTTCAGCGAAAGCGAAAATTCAGTAATTTCTTATATTCGCAAGGGACATGATGAGGAAAATGATATTATAGTTGTTTGTAGTTTCACTTCAATTGTTAGAAAAAATTATAGAATTGGTCTTCCAAGAAATGGCAGTTTAAAACAAGTTTTAAATAGTGATTATAAAAAGTACTTTGGTAGTGGAGTGAGCAATTCCAAAAAAATAAATATTGAGAAAAAAGCTTGGGATAATAGGGAGTATTCTACAGAAATTACGATACCACCTTTGGCAATGGTTGCTTTTAAAATTATCTAGCATAATATTTTTTCCTTTTATTAAATTTTGTTTCATTTGCCGGTTGAAACAAAATAATGAGATTTTATGATTATAAATACAGAAATTGATAGAAAAGGCGACCAATTCCCTTCAAAGGTTGTTGCATGTAAGAAAGACGTAGATGCATTTTATTTTACAACAGATAATAATGTTGTTTTACAGTTAACTGTTTATAGAGACAGTATTTTAAGATTTAGATTTACTACTAAATCAATTTTCGAAAATGATTTTTCTTATGCAATAGATAAAAATGTAAGTAGGGGGTACAATCATTTAAGCGTCAAAGAATCAGATGGTTATTATGAGGTAATTACTTCAAAATTAATATGTCAGATTCACAAGATTGATTTGCGTGTAGCCATTTTTGATGCTATAGATGGATCTCTTATTTCTGAAGATGAATCAGGTTTTCACTGGGAAGAAAATTATGATTGCGGAGGAGATATTGTTAAAATGAGTAAAGCAGCTCCAAGTAGAGAAAGTTATTACGGTATGGGAGATAAGCCTGTACAATCAAATTTAAGAGGTAAAAGATTTGAGAATTGGGCTACAGATTCTTATGCATTTGAAAGACATACAGATCCAATCTATAAAACGATACCTTTTTATACTGCTTTACATGAAAAAAAGGCCTATGGAATTTTCTTTGATAATTCTTTTAGATCGTATTTTGATTTTTGTCATGAGCAACGCCAGATTACAAGTTTTTGGGCTCAGGGAGGTGAAATGAATTACTATTTTATTTACGGACCTAAGATGATTGATGTGGTTGCAAGTTATTCCGATCTAACCGGTACGCCGGAACTTCCGCCACTTTGGACATTAGGTTTTCATCAATGTAAATGGAGTTATTATCCCGAGTCAAAAGTAAAAGAGGTTGCTCGTAAATTTAGAGAATTACAAATACCCTGTGATGCGATTTACCTTGATATTGATTATATGGAAGGATTCAGATGTTTTACATGGAACAAAGAGTATTTTCCAAATCCCAAAAAAATGGTACAGGAATTATTGGATGATGGTTTTAAAACAGTTGCTATTATAGATCCGGGAATAAAAATTGATGAAGATTATAGCGTTTATAAAGAAGGAATTGAAAACGATTATTTTTGTAAAAGAGCTGATGGCCCATATATGAAAGGTAAAGTATGGCCGGGAGAATGTTATTTTCCTGATTATACAAATCCAAAAGTAAGAAAATGGTGGTCGGGTTTATTCAAAGAGTTGATTGATGAAATTGGGGTGAAAGGTGTTTGGAATGATATGAATGAACCCGCAGTGATGGAAGTTCCTAATAAAACATTTCCTGATGATGTTCGTCATGATTATGATGGAAATCCTTGTAGCCATAGAAAAGCGCATAATATTTACGGTATGCAAATGGCAAAGGCTACCTATGAGGGTTTGAAGAAATATTCCTATCCAAAACGTCCATTTGTTATCACTCGTTCTGCTTATTCGGGTACACAAAGATATACTTCTACATGGACAGGTGATAATATTGCTACTTGGGATCATTTGTGGATTGCTAATATTCAGGCGCAACGAATGAGTCTTTCGGGATATTCTTTTGTAGGATCAGATATTGGTGGATTTGCCGAACAACCAACAGGAGAATTATATACAAGATGGATACAATTAGGTGTATTTCATCCATTTTGCAGGGCACATTCTTCTGGTGATCACGGTAATCAGGAACCATGGTCATTTGATGAAGATGTGATAAATATTGTTAGAAAATTTATTGAACTTCGTTACACTTTGCTGCCATATATTTATACTGCTTTCTGGAGGTATATCAAAGAAGGTACTCCAATTGTTAAATCATTGGTCTTATTTGATCAGGATGATCCTCAGACCTATGACAGGAATGATGAATTTATCTTTGGTGAAAAAATATTGGTTTGCCCTGTTATGGAGCCAAATGCTCAAGGTAGAAGAATGTATCTCCCAATTGGGAACTGGTATAATTTCTGGAATGACGAGTATGTAAAGGGAGGAAAAGAAATGCGTGTAGAAGCTGATATTGATTCTATGCCTATTTTTGTAAAAGAGGGAGCGATCATTCCTAAATATCCTATTCAGCAATATGTTGGTGAAAAACAAATAGAAGAGCTAACCTTAGATGTTTATTATAAAAAGGGGAAGGAAAACAGCGAATTGTATGAAGATGCAAATGATGGATATGATTATAAAAAAGGCAGAT
The DNA here is from genome assembly GCA_016744615.1 of Flavobacteriaceae bacterium. GTDB lineage: Bacteria > Bacteroidota > Bacteroidia > Flavobacteriales > Flavobacteriaceae > Lutimonas. Next base: position 4,120 of record JADGEA010000097.1, on the reverse strand, counting down.
TCAGTTTGCGTCATTTTAACCTTTTAGGAAAAGATTCTGAATTGATCATTCAACAATATAAATCTGGTAAATTTATTACTACTTATAAAACTTTTAAGATAAAGTTACACGGTGTTCCGTTTAAAATTAATAAAATTCAGATTGACAATAATGAAATTGCTTTTGAAGATGTGAAGGTAAATGGAGACAATACGATTATTGTACCTAAAGAATTTATGGAGTTACATATTGTAGGAGAATAAATTATAGCAATTTCTAATTAATAAATTATTTAAATTCAACAGGTTAGCCTGTTGAATTTAAATAATTTGTAATTTTTTTTAACAATAAGACAGAATTTTCTCATTTTTATAAATGAAAAAATTAATACTTTTTTTAGTGTATTTGCTAAGGAATTAACCATTTCTTAATGTTATAATTAAATAATTAGTGTTATTTTCGCCGCTTATTAATTTTTAAACACAGAAAGACATGACAAGTAAATATAATAAATGGTATCATCCGTACAAGCCTGCAAAAGAATTTGAAAAGAGAGCTGCTTATTTTAGTATGGAGTTTGGTATCCACCAGGCATTAAAGATCTATTCCGGTGGTTTAGGGTTTTTAGCTGGGTCACATATGCGTTCTGGGTTTGAGTTGAAACAGAATATGATTGGAATAGGGATGTTATGGAAATATGGCTATTACGATCAGGGAAGAAATGAAGATCAAACACTTCGTGTGAATTTTATCGAAAAAAATTATAACTTTTTAGAATATTCTGGTATTGAAGTAGACGTAAAATTACATGATAATCCTTCCGTAAAGGTTCGTGCTTACGTATTAAAACCTGAAATATTTGGAACAGTTCCAATGTATTTTTTATCAACAGATGTTGAAGGGAATGATTTCCTTTCTAAAACAATTACCAATTATTTGTATGATGCAAATGAGTTAACACGCATATCTCAGAGCATTATTTTGGGTATTGGTGGAGCAAAAGTTGTAGAGGCACTTGGAGGAGCAGACATCTATCATTTGAATGAAGGTCATGCGTTACCTGCATTTTATTACTTACGTGATCAGGGAGTAAAAAAGAACCAGATGGTATTTACTACGCACACTCCTGAAAAGGCAGGTAATGAAGAAAGAGATGCACGTCATTTGAATCGCTGTGGCTTTTTTGGAAGAAGATTGAATGATGAGGAACTTGCAAAAGAATCTGTTAATGATGGTAATATTAACTATACGGTATCAGCTTTAAGAATGGCTAAAAGAGCAAATGCTGTTTCAAAATTACATGCAAAAGTATCCATTGATATGTGGAAAGATTACAATAATATTTGTAAGATCATTCCAATAACCAACGCACAGAATCAAAAATTCTGGATGGATGATGAAATCAAAAAGATTTGGAAAAAAAGAAATGCAAAAGCATTTAGAGAAAGAAAAATTGAGCTAAAAAAAGAATTTTTTGAAGTAGTTTCCAACCAAACTATGAAAATATTTGATCCTAATGTGTTTACTATCGTTTGGGCAAGAAGATTTGCAGGTTATAAAAGAGCAGATCTTTTGTTACACGATATAGAGCGTTTTGAAAGGTTGATTACAAATGAAAAATACCCTGTACAGATCATTTGGGCAGGTAAACCTTATCCTTATGATTATTACGCAATTGATATTTTTAATCATTTGGTGAATGTTTCAAAATATAAATCTAATTTAGCGGTCCTTGTTGGATATGAAATTGATCTTTCAAAAGCAATGAAAGAAGGGTCTGATATTTGGTTGAATACACCAAGAATTACCAGAGAGGCTTCTGGCACAAGTGGTATGACAGCGGCAATGAACGGTTCGGTAAATGTTTCAATCAATGATGGATGGATTCCCGAATTTGCTAAAGATGGAGAAAATAGCTTTATTTTACCTGAACTGGATCATAAAATGCCAGTGTGGGAGCAGGATAAGATAGATGCTGATAATTTATACGATATTTTAGAAAATAAGGTTTTACCAACATATTATGATAAACCCAAAGAATGGTCAAAAATTGTTTTCAATGGTATGGATGATGTAATACCTGAATTTACAAGTAATAGAATGGCTACAGAGTATTACAACAAGATGTTCAAATAATTTACCATATAAAATAGTGAAGAATAATGCGAGTTTATACTCGCATTATTTGTTTATAAAAAAGAGTTAAAGTCATTTCAGTATATTTAGAATTTATTTTTGAATACGAACACTCATTAAATAACAATGATCATGAACAATAGAAAAGCAGTTATTTATCACGTTTTTACTCGATTGTTTGGTAATACCAATACTACTAACAAACCATGGGGAACGATTGAGGAAAATGGAGTAGGAAAATTCAATGATTTTACAGATAAAGCACTTAAGGAAATTAAAAACTTAGGGATTACACATATATGGTACACAGGTGTTTTGCATCATGCAATGATTACCGATTATACAAAATATGGTATAAGCAATGATCATCCTGATATTGTGAAAGGAAGAGCTGGTTCACCTTATGCAGTAAAAGATTATTACCAAGTAGATCCAGATCTTGCTGTTGATCCGTCAAAGCGGATGGAAGAGTTTGAACAACTTATAGAGAGAACTCATAAAGCTGGTATGAAAGTTTTAATTGATATTGTACCCAATCATGTTGCTCGTAAATATGAAGGTTTGAACAATCCGGAAGAGGTAAGCGATTTTGGATCTAATGATGATAAAGATGTAGTTTATGCAAAAAACAATAATTTCTATTATGTAACTGATGAAAAATTTAAGGCTCCGGAATGGAGAGATGGTTATTTGCCTTTAGGAGGAGAAGATATTTCTAATTTTGGAGATTTTGAAGAATTTCCTGCTAAATGGACTGGAAACGGATCACGTTTGGCACAACCAGATTATTATGACTGGTATGAAACGGTTAAGATTAATTATGGAGTTTGTCCAGATGGGTCTAAAGATTTTGATGGATTACCGGAAGGATTTGATAAAAAAGGGTTTAAAGAACATTTTACTTTTTGGCAGAATAAAGAAATTCCTGATTCATGGAATAAATTTAGAGATATTGCTCTGTTTTGGTTAGATAAAGGAGTAGATGGCTTTAGATATGACATGGCAGAAATGGTTCCGGTGGAGTTTTGGAGTTATATGAATTCTTCCATTAAAATGAAAAAATCAGACACGTTTTTGTTGGCAGAAGTATATAATCCAGATCTTTATCGTCCGTTTATTCATTTGGGAAAAATGGATTATCTTTATGATAAGGTTGCCTTTTATGATTCGTTAAAGCACATTATAAAAGGTTATGGCTGGACAGATCACATTACTGTTGTGCAGGATGAAATGACTGATATAGAACACCAAATGCTTCACTTTTTAGAGAATCATGATGAACAACGGTTGCCTTGTGATGATTTTGCAGAATCAGCTAAAAAAGGGATGCCTGCAATGGTTGTTTCGGCATTGATCAATACTTCACCAACTCTAATATATTTCGGACAAGAAGTTGGTGAGCCTGCAGTTGAAAAGGCAGGGTTTGGATCTCCAACACGGACTTCCATATTTGATTATATTGGTGTGCCAAATCATCAGCGATGGGTGAATAACAAACAATTTGATGGTGGTCAGTTATCCGATGAAGAAAAAAAATTAAGAGATTTTTATAAACGGTTATTGAACTTTACAACTAACAGTGATGCTTTTATGGGGCATTATTATGATATTCACAGATTTAATCGTGAACATACTGAGAACTATAACTATCGTGTATTTTCGTTTGTTAGGTGGTATTCTGAAGAAAAATTGATCATCATTTCTAATTTTGATGAGGATAAAGAATATGCATTTGAATTGAAAATTCCTGAAGGTTTGATCTCTGAATGGGGTTTAAAAGAAGGAAAATACAATCTTAAAGATCAGCTGTATGGTAAGGTAACAACTATTTTAAAAATTGTTAATAATCTAGCCAATATAAATGTTAAACTAGAACCTTTAGAATCGCTTATTTTAAGGCTAGATAATTAAGGCAACCTCTATTAATTGATTTTTCAGAGGATGTTATCCTTATCAGAGGAAAATCTGATTTAGTATTTTCATTTTATTTTTTACAATTTATTCC
>JADGEA010000096.1 GCA_016744615.1 Flavobacteriaceae bacterium | reverse complement strand
GATGGCAATTGGCTTCATAACGATCCTTTAAGCGGAGAAGGATGGGTTGAAGCAAATTCTTGGCAAGCAACTTGGTCTGTATCACATGATATTGGTGGTTTATCTAAATTAATGGGAGGAATGGGCGTTCTTGGCAAAAAATTAAATTATGCTTTTGAGCAGGCTGAGTCAACAGATTTTGTTTATGAATATGGTAATGGATATATCAGTTATGCCAATCAACCAGGGTGTTCAAATGCTCATGTGTTTAATCATGCAAAGCAACCTTGGCTAAGCCAATATTGGGTTCGTAAGGTTAATGAACAAGCCTATGGAGAAATTACACCAGATGCAGGTTATGGAGGACATGATGAAGATCAGGGGCAAATGGGAGCAACCAGTGCCTTAATGTCAATAGGACTTTTTAGCCTTCGTGGAACCTCTTCTATAGATCCAATTTATGAATTAACAAGCCCTGTGTTTGAAGAAATAACAATTAGTTTGGACAATAATTATTACAAAGGGGAAAAATTTAGGATTAAAACATCTAACAATTCTGATAAAAATATTTACATACAGAAAGTAACTTTGAACGGCAATGAAATGAATAAATTTTGGTTTTATCATTCTGAATTTAGCAAAGGAGGAAATTTAGAAATTTGGTTGGGACCAGAACCAAATAAAAAATGGGGAATAGAAAGCCTTCCTCAATAATGAAATAAATATATGTGCTTTTAATTAATAGGTTGTTGCTTTTTGCTATAATAACTTATATATAAGCGAATTAGACATGTAAGTATGGTGTAGTTAAGTATTTGTTTAAGTCGTTTATTTGTAGTGTATTAAATTGATAATTGCACATTGTTAATTGAAAATTTAACGGAGTATTATTTAATAATTCAGGCTAGTATAATATAAATGACAAAACTTAATAAAAAACAAAATCTAGTAATTTTAACACTGGATGCGGGTGGAACAAATTTTGTATTTACTGCCATTAAATATGGTAAAGAGTTGGGGGAATCAATTGTTTTACCAGCACAACCTAAAAGTGAGGATGCATGCTCTGCCTTAATTATTCGTGGATTTGAATTGTTGAAAAATCAATTGAATGAAACTATTTCGGCGATTAGTTTTGCATTTCCAGGTCCTGCAGATTATCCCAATGGAATTATAGGAGATTTACCCAATTTCTCAGGCATTAATGGAAATTATCCTTTAAAACAAATTCTTGAGTGGCATTTTAATATCCCTGTTTTTATTAATAATGATGGCAACTTATTCGCCTATGGAGAAGCCTTGGCTGGAGAATTACTAGCTGTTAATAAGGAATTAGAAAACAATTTAGCAGGCAAAAATTTCAAAAATATTATTGGACTAACATTAGGTACTGGTTTTGGAAGCGGAATTGTTATAGATGGAAATCTTATGAATGGAGATAATTCTTGTGCCGCAGAAATTCATAATTTGATTAATCCAAATAGCCCAAATTATAATATTGAAGAAAGTGTAAGTACAAAATCAATTCAGAGATCCTACGCAAAACTATCAGGCAATAAATTGGATTTTAGTTTAATGCCAATAGATATTTATAAAATAGCTAAAGGCAATCAAAATGGCAATCAAAATGCTGCGATACAATCCTTTTACGATTACGGTATCGCTTTGGGTTATGCAATTTCAAATATTCTTACTCTTATTGATGGTTTGGTTGTTATTGGAGGAGGAATTTCTTCTGCTTGGGATTTATTTTCAAAAAGTATGTTTCATTCCCTAAGACAACCCTACCAAAATACGGAAGGAAAATTTTCGCCAAGAACAACGGTTCAGGTATTTGATTTAGAAGATAAGACTTCCTACGAGGAATTTATAAAAGGTGATATCGTAAAAATAAAATCAAAATACCTTAACAAAGAAATATTCTATGATAGAATTCCTAGAACTGGAATAATACGTTCTAAAAATGGAGCAAGTAAATCTATTTCCTTAGGAGCTTATTTTTTTGCAATTACTAAGCTAGCCTGAATAACTTAGTTCACGTACATAAAAATAAAAACTCTAGAAATAAATATTCTATATTTTTAAGAGATTTAATTAAAATAAAAAATAATAATTATGAGAAAGATTATATTCTTTTTAATATTTATAAACTGTGGGCAGCATGTATTTGGTCAGGAACAACCTGCTGATTATGTAGATCCTATGATTGGCACTCATGATTCAAGGTGGACTTTATTTCCTGGTCCAACTCGTCCGTTTGGTATGGTTAAATTAAGTCCAGATAACCAAGATTTGGGTTGGAAGGCAGGATATGAATATGATATTGATAATATCTCTGGGTTTAGTCATCTGCATTCGTGGACTATAGCTGGTTTAAGAACTATGCCCACCGTTGGAGAATTGAAAATAAATGAAGGAACGGAGAATCATCCAGAAAGAGGATATCGTTCTAAATTTAGTCATGATAATGAAAAAGCAACAATAGGTTATTATTCTGTTATTTTAGATGATTATAATATTAACGCAGAATTAACAACAACCAAAAGAGCGGGATTTCAAAGATATACTTTCCCAAAAAGTGATGAAGCACGTATTTTAGTTGATCTTTTAATTCCATCGGAATATGGATATGAGTTATCTTATACCGAAATCACAAAGGTAAGCGATACCGAAATACAAGGAATTTCCTATCAACAAAGTTTAAGAAAGGCAAATTATAACGAATATATATTACATTTTGTAATGAGATTTGACAAACCATTTAAAAGCTTAAATGGATGGGTGAAAGAAGAGATTTTTTTGGATGTTGACAAAGTTTCTTCTAAATATGGACATAAAGATGTAGGAGCTTTTCTAGCTTACGATACAGAGGAAGGTGAACAGATTCAGGTACAAACGGGAATTTCCTTGGTGAGTATAGATCAGGCTCGTTTAAATTTGGAAACTGAGATGAATCCATTTAACTGGGATTTTGATGCTGTTGTAAAAGACTCAAAAGATGAATGGAACAAAATATTGTCAATTGTTGAAATAAAAGATTCTAGAGAAATTTTAAAAACAAAATTTTACACAAATTTTTATAGAGCTTATGCTGGAAGAACTACTTGGAGCGATGTTAATGGGAAATACATAGATATGTATGAAAAAGAACAACAATTGTCTAATCCTTCAAAATCTCTATATGGTAGCGATGGATTCTGGATTTCCTTTTGGAATCTGAATCAGATTTGGTCATTAGCAACACCTAAAATTGCTAACCAGTGGGTCAACTCCATGTTAGAAATTTACGATAGAGGAGGGTGGCTTCCTAAAGGTCCAACAGGCATTGAATACTCAGGTATTATGGTGGCATCTCATCAAATATCTTTGCTTACAAATGCATATCATAAAGGTATTAGGAATTACGATGTTAATAAATTATATGAAGCCATTTTAAAACTTCAATCCAATCAAGGTAAATTCCACGAGGGTGGGGGTTATGTAGGAAATAGAAATTTAAAATCTTATATGGAAAAAGGTTATGTTCCTGATGAAGAAGGTCCTGTTTCTAACACCTTAGCTTATGCTTATGATGATTGGACAGTTGGGCAGATGGCAAAAGCTTTGGGTAAAGAAAAGGATTATAAGCATTTTACAAAAAGAGCTTTCAATTATAAAAATGTATTCGATTCAAATGTTGGATACATGCGAAGAAAAAAAGGTGATGGTACCTGGGTAGATAATTTTAATATTTATGGTGACGTGGCTTGGTTAGGTTCAGGTTTTGTGGAAGGCAATGCATGGCAATATACTTTTTTTGTTCCCCATGATGTTAATGGTTTAATTAATTTAGTAGGGAAAAATGAATTTAATAAAAGATTAAACGATGGTTTTGAAACCTCAGCTCCTCATAAATTCAATTCAGAACATCTAGGTTCAAATTCATTAGAAGGTATGGGAGTTTTGCCCATTAATCATGGGAACCAACCCAATATACAAGCCGCCTATTTATTTAATTATTCTGGTAAACCGTGGTTGACTCAAAAATGGGCCAATGAAATTATGGATAATTATTATGGTAATAATCCAGCTGATGGTTGGAAAGGAGATGAAGATCAAGGGCAAATGGGTGCATGGTATGTAATGAGTGCTATGGGGCTTTTTCAAATGGATGGTGGAGCATCGGTAAAACCTATTTATGAAATTGGAAGTCCGCAGTTTGAAGAGGTTACTATTAATTTGGATTCAAAGTATTATTCGGGAGGAAAATTTACAATAAAAGCTAAAAAAGTATCTGATAAAAATATTTATATCCAATCTGCTACATTAAATGGAAAACCTTTAAATAAGCCATGGTTTTATCATGAAGAGTTAGTTAATGGAGGTGAATTAATCTTGAAAATGGGTTCAAAACCAAATAAAAAATGGGGCGTAAATAATTCTCCACCTTCAATGAGTACTACGCTAAGTTCCGAAGAAATTGAAACTATTTTGAAATATGATAGATTTGGTGAAGAATTGGCAGAGTGGAATCGAGCAATTAAAGCTTATTACTATCATAAAAAAGAACATTTTGAACTACTCCCGAATACTGAAAATGAGATTATATTTTTAGGAAATAGTATTACAGATGGTGCAGAATGGGCTGAACTTTTTGGAAATCCAAATATTAAAAATAGAGGGATTGGTGGTGATGATACAGATGGTATTTTAGGAAGATTACAAGAAGTAACAGAATCATTTCCAGATAAAGTATTTATGATGATAGGCACAAACGATCTTGCTTACGGTAAGTCTGTAGATTATATAATTGGAAATTATATTAAAATAATAGCTCAAATAAAGCTTGAATCTCCAAAAACGAAGATTTATATACAAAGTGTTTTACCTGTTGATGATGCAGTTCATTCTACTCGCCCGAATAAAAGTATCTTAGAAATTAATACTAAATTAAAAGAAATATCTAAAAAGCAAGGTTTAACTTATATAGATTTAGTTTCCACTTTCAGAAATAAAGAAGGAAAATTAAGTAAAACCTATAGTATTGATGGATTGCATTTAAATGGATTGGGGTATCAGAAATGGAAAAAAATTCTTGAGGAATATTTAAAAGAATAATTTGTGAAACAGTTTCATCTCTTCTATATATTTTTTGCATCTTTGATTCTATTGGCTTGTACAAATACAAATGATATAATTATTGAAGAGGAAGAACCTGTAATAAATATACCAACATGCGCACAAAGTAATTGTTGGAATGGTCAGTTTCATGTTTGTAAAGATTCAAAGTTAAACGATTTATTTACCAGAACTGCAGGTTGGACCGGTGGAGATGCAACTTATTCCATAAAACTTCCAAATGGCAAACATCTTTGGATGTTTGGTGATACATTTATAGATCAAGTGAATACTGATGGCAGCCGCCCTTCCTTTCAATTGATTAGTAATAGTTTGGTACTACAGGATGGTGATGAAATGACAACCTTTCATTCTGTAACGAATTCAAAACCAACAGCTTTTGCAAAACCACCTGAAGCAAATAGATGGTATTGGCCGGGTGATGCAACAGTTGCCAATGACACTTTATATATGTTTATGCAGGGTTTTGGAAATGATACTGGTGGAGCCTGGGATTTTCATAGAACATCTATTGATTTATTGAAGATGAATCCTGAGACATTAAAAATTTATAAAAATCAGCGATTGATTGAATCTCCTGAAATAACTTTTGGTTCCGCTATTTTGGAAGATAACGATTATACTTACTTGTACGGAGTAAAAGCCTCCGGAACTGATAAAGATTTATATGTTGCAAGAACCAACGCAACCTTAAATCAGACATGGGAATATTATACAGGTACAGATTGGACTACAAATATGGATCAGGCAAATTCATTATTCCATAACGTTTCCGAACAATTTTCAGTGTTTAAAGACAATGGCACCTACTATTTATTAACACAACACCACATATTTGGAAGTGAAATTAAAATATACAACTCAAATTCAGCCGCAGGCCCATGGAACTCAGGTAAGGTAATTTATTGTACACCTGAAACAGGAGGGGATATATTTACATATAATGCCTTTGCACATCCTGAAATTAAACAAGATTCACTTATTATTTCATATAATGTCAACAGTTTTGACTTTAATGATTTATTGGAAGATGTTAATAATTATCGACCCTATTTTGTTCGAGTTGGAAATTGGAGAAAATAAAACTATTAAAACCTAGAATATGAATAAGAATTTTCATCTACTTATAAGTTGCTTTTTTTTGCTTTTATTAATGAATACTTATGGAAAAGTAAAGAAAGAAAAAAATCAAAAACAAATAACAAAAATAGTTTCGGACACTTTAATTAATTTTAGCGTACGACCAGCACTACAATGGACTAATCGATTTTATAAAAATGAAGGTTGGTTTGGAGCAGATGGTGTTTTCTCTATGAATTTAAATGGATCAGAGCGAATTGGTTTTAACAAAAAAGATTCAATATTCATGTATTTTTCAGATACAATGACAGGTAAAATTTTAAGAGATACAGTTGAAAATTTTGAAATGACCAACAATTCTATCGCCTTAATTTCAAGAATATATCCTTATGATGAATTGGTAAAAATTAAGATGAACAGGGATGATTTAGGTAAACCAATTAATTATTTTAATCCAAACACAAAAAATTCAAAATCAGACGAATACTATTGGCTTGGCGATGGTTTTGTAAATCAGGAAGATAATAATTCGATAAATATTTTTGGGTATAGAGTTATTGATCATAGTGAGAAATCATGGGATTTTGAGATTACAGGTGTAACCATTTTGACTATTCCATCGGGTTCGGAAGAACCCTTTAGCAATTATTCACAAATTGATGCTCCTCTGTTTATGGATATAAAAGGATTAGGCAAAGGTACATTTGGTTCCGGAATTTATGTGAATACCAAAAAAGCAGGAGCACCAAATCCTGATGGGTTTTTATATATCTATGGCGTGATCGATCCTAATAAACAATTGATAGTTGCAAGAGTAAAACCATCTACATTTTTACAGTTTGACCGCTGGTCATTTTGGGATGGGAAATCTTGGTCAAAGGATATAAACAAGGTACAGCCCATAACAGATAGAATATCCAATGAAGTTAGTTTAACACCACTCAAAGATGGTAGATATTTATTGGTATTCCAGGAAGATGGTATAGGTAATTATACAGCCATCCGCATTGCTGACAGTCCAATAGGCCCATTTGGTCCTATCCAACGAATTTGGAAGGCACCAGAAGTAAATGAGCCTCCAGGTATTATTCCATACAATGCAAAAGCACATCCTGTTCTGTCCACCAGAGATGAATTATTAATTAGCTATAATACCATATCTGTTGATTATTTCAAGGATATATTAAATTACCCGCATATGTATCGACCGCGTTTCTTTTGGTTAAAAATAATTGATTAATAAGCAAGTGTTAAAATAGCGATATCATTCAATATAATTTATACAATTACCAATCAAAGAAAAAGTAAGACTATGACTTATAAAGGCACTATAAACATTCAGATATTTATTATCTTAAGACCGTTGCTAAACTTTTTGCAGCAGACAAACCTTCGTAAATACTGTAACCAAATAAATAACCTGCTTGAATAATAAGATAGCCAAGGGTAATTATAAATATTGTTTTGATATTGATTTTTATGAGAGAATAATTAATAAGTAAACCCAACCCTATAGAAAGAATTAATCCTAACACAATGGGTATTATTTCATATTTACCTACAAATGAAAAAATAGCAATTTCTGTTCCTTCTCTAAACAACATTATTACAGCTTGCAAAAAAATTTCTATTTATTATCCTTAACTAATATTTAAAGCCAAAATCTTGACTAATTTGCTGAAGCCAAGTATTAATTCTTGCATCCGTTTTTTCGCTTTCGTTATCTTCATCTATTGCAAGTCCAACAAATTCCCCATTTCTTTCTGCAATTGATTCATCAAAATCGTAGTCGTCAATTGGCCATTGACCAACTACTCTTGCTCCTTTTTCTATTATTTTATCGTAAAGAATACCTATTCCATCTACAAAATATTCTCCATAAGTATATTGATCTCCTAGTCCAAAAAGAGCAACTGTTTTATTTGTAAAATCAATATCGTCCAGATTAATAAAAAAATCTTCCCATTCGCTTTGTAATTCGCCATCATACCAAGTTGAAGTTCCTAAAATTAGAAAATTATGATTTTCTAAATCTGAATTTTCAACCTCTCCAATACAGTATAAATCTATATTTTCTTCCCCTATTATCTCTACTATTTTTTCAGCAACTTCTTGAGTGTTGCCTGTATCGGACCCATAAAATAAACCTATTTTCATCTTTTTATAATATTATTTAATTATTAAAACAGTATCTGATTCAACAGCATAAGTAATTTCTTTTTCTGTAATTTTATTACCAAAAGAAGCATATTGTATCTTAACTTCTTTCTCTGTTGATTTTTCATTTTTACATAAAAAAAATGTAAAAACTACTATTATAATAAATGTGAATCTCTTCATTTTAAATTTATTTTAAATTTGTGAATCATGGGCTGATTTGTAATAATCTTAATAGCTTTGTTTCTAAACAATGAGATAAAACCTATTAATTGAGGGAAAAAATAAATTAAAACAATTCGATAATTATCACTTCACAACCCCGATTCTTAATAACTAGTATAAAATATTATTCAACTATAAATTTTCCTTTCATCATACCATAGTGACCAGGGAAACTACAAATAAAATCATAAGTTCCTTTTTTTGGTGCATCAAATATAATGGTTACACTTTCTCCTCCTCCAATAATTTTAGTACTTACAATTACTTCGTCTCCATTGGGAATATATTCTTTATCAACACCTGCTGCAATAGCTTTTTCTGCAAAAGCAGGAATATCTGTTCCTTGCTTTAACAGCACAAAATTATGACCCATTATGTTTTTAGCCATTTTACCTGTATGAACTAAAGTTAATGTTACTTTTTGCCCTGCTTTGACTTTGAGTTCTGATTTATTAAACTGCATGGCGTCATTACCAAAAATTTTTAATTTCACACCATCAGAATCTATATTTGATATTGCTTCAGCTACAGGTTTTTCAATTACTTTTTCTACTACATCTGTAGTTTTTTCTACGACATCTACTTTTACAGTTTCTATCTTTTTATCACTTTTACAACTTATAGTTAGTAATGTGATAATTACGACAACTAATATTGATTTTTTCATTTTTTTTTATTTTTAAAATTGATTTATTATTATATAGAGCTTACAAAAGCCAATAAAGCTTTTCTATCCCTTTTATTTAATTTGGTATAAAATTGTTGTGAACTTTCAGCTTCACCACCATGCCATAAAATCGCTTCTTCTAAATTTTTTGCTCTACCATCATGTAAAAAATTGGTATGACCATTAACAACATCGGTTAAACCGATTCCCCAAAGAGGTCTCGTTTTCCATTCATTGCCATCTGCCAAAAAATCAGGCCTTCCATCAGATAATCCTTCACCCATATCATGTAATAACATATCTGTATAAGGATAAATGATTTGGTTAGATATAGCTGGAATTCCAGGATAATTACCTGTTACATGCTTTGGTGTATGACATGCAGTACATTTTGCTTCTTCAAATAATTCAAAGCCTCTAATAACTTCTATATCATCTAAATTTCTAGCTGCTGGTACGGCTAAAGTAAGAAGGTACACATTAACATTGTCTAAAAAATCTTGATCTATTTCAGGATCATCACTTAAATTATCGCCATTTGTTTGCCCAAAGCTTGATTCAATAGGAAATAATGGATTTGTTACTCCCATATCATTCTGTGCCGCTCCTGCATTTTGTACCATTACTGATGGTGTATTTGCTTTCCATCCAAACCTACCTAACTTTGTTGAATTTGTTACAGGATCACAAACATAATTTGCTTTACCTGAAATACCATCTCCATCAATATCGGCAATATCTTGTTTTAATAATATATCATATTCGGTAATTGCCTCTAATAAACCTAAACCAAAAACAGGTGGTCCTATTCGAGGAGAAAGCATTGCATTACTTGGAAAATCTATGTATGAATTTGCTATAAAATAAATAGGTTTTCTTAAAGTAACTACAGTACCATCTGCAAAAGAAATAGGTATATCTTGATAGTTTACACCAAAACTAACTTCTGGATCTACTCCAAAATTAGCATGATTTTGAAGTTGCATACCAAAACCAGGAACAGGATTTGGACCACCACAAGCATCTGTACCAGGGATACTTGCACGTAAAAAGAAACCTGAAAAATCATTAATATTTGCAGGAAACCCAGATCTACCATCTTTTGGGTGACAAGCAATACAAGAAGTGTTATTAAACTGAGGACCTGAACCTGAATTTATAGGAGCTGGAGCTGTTACAAAAGCTGCTTCAAATTGTGCATCACCTGCTAAATGGATATCTAAGTTTGTCGCATTTAAATTTGGTGCAGGATTATCAAAAGAAAAAAAACCAGATTCAAATATAGTTGTTTCTCCTCCTGCTAATATTCGTTGGTCTATATTAGGAATAACAGGATTATAATCATCATCTGAACATGATAATAATAATAATGATGTGATAATTAGTAAAAAAACAATTTTTTTCATTTTATGTATATATTTTATTATTTTTAATAGTCACAAAATATTCCTATAGTTATTCACTTTGTAATTAAATTTGGTATGTAGATATACATTAAGAAAAACTCTTGCTAAATAAAACTTAGTCATTGTCTAAAAGCAAGAGTTTTCAAATTAACCTAACTCAATTACTAATATTTTTAATTAAAGATTTGAAATTAAAGGCTTAATTTCAGATTCTAAAGTTTCTTGTACTTTTCTAACTTTAACTTGAGCGGTTTCAACAGCTGATCTATTATTTTGAATAGCATCTGTAAAAGTGCCAGGAATATCTTCTATAGCTTTAATTGCTGCAAGAATTTCAGCTTTAAACTGATTATCTAAATCTGAATTTTTACTAGCAACAATTTCAGAAAGTCCTTTACCATTATGTGCTAAATAAGTACCGTTATATACATTAGAAATACTCCTAACATTATTAGCGAAGTCAATTTTAGAATTGTGACTAAAACGAGACTCTTCTTCTGTAGGATCAACTCCTCCTCCATTTGCTCCATTAAATGGTTTTTCAATTTTGGCATTTGCAACTTCATCTGCTATAACTATAAGTGCTCCTACTAGAGTTTCTAAAACTGCTTTTTCTGATGGATATTTACTGCCATTTGCTGTAATTAAAAGAGCTGCATAATTATCGCCTGTACTTTTCCAAGCATCACTAAGTTTTGCTGTTTTATTTTTTAAATTTTCACAAGCTGACACTAAATATTCTAATTCTCTCGAAGTAAACTCTTCAGCAGTTTTATTACCATTTGCATTTAAAGCATTAGGTAAGTTTCTATTGGCTTGAGATATTTTATCTGAATTTTGAAGATTTCCGTAAAGTAGCATCCCTTTTAGTTTCCAATTTTTCTCTACTATATTAAAGTGAAAATCTCCAATAGAAACTGCTCCATTTGTATTTTGAAGTTCTCCTTCATGCCTGTTTTTATTGGCATCACCATGGTATCCACTTAATCCAATATAACCTCCGTTATGTAAATTATAATCAAATCTTCCTGATACTGCCAAGCCATCTGCATTGATTGTTTCAAAGCGTTTTTGATGACCTCTTTTTATCCAATTGGCAGATGAAAAATAAGAACTATTTAGACCACTTACCAAAAAAGCTTTATAACTAAAGGTTTTATTTTTGCCAAGATCTCCTAAAACTTCAATTCCGTTTTCATACCATCCAATTGGCAACAGTGCATTTTCCATAGAAGAGCGTTGCCCTGTAAAGTAATCTGTTGGCAGGTCTAATTTTGAAGCATTACCCATATATAATTTTAGCCTACCTACTCTAAAATTTAACCATGGTTTGTATTTAAAAAGAATATTTAATTGTTCTAATTTTACTTCACCACCTGCTTCTACTTCTGTTTCAAATTCTCCAGCTTCTTCAAATCTATCTAACTCCATGGTTACACCTGTACCTCCATGTTCAAATTCAAATTCAGCTTTTAGCTGAATTTTATCTGTAAAATCATATTTAAGGTACATATTAATACGCTCTGTATCAAATGCATTTCGTCTCTCAGGGTCTGTATCCCAATCAAATGCATAATAATTTACAACTCCATATGCTTTGAAATGAAATTTTTCTAATTCTTTTAAAAAAATATTTTTTTCTTGTGCAAAACTTATATAGACATTGCTAAATATAATAACTGCTAATAGTAATATTTTTTTCAAACCTTTTATTTAGAATGATTATAAATAATTTAGAGCAAAATTAAATTACTTTTAAAGTTTTCACAATCACTAAAAAAGGTGAAATTCTATTTAAAATATCCTTAAAAAAGGGGATGTCTTATTTTTTGTTAAGAAGGAGTAATTCAAAAGGGAAAGTATATACTATTTAGAAGCTTTCTTTAATTTTAAATAATTGATGACAAGCAATACAATTATTCAACAATTTTTTCAATTGTTTTTAGCTTTATTTTGGATTAAAATTTTGCTCTGTACTTTTTTGGATATCATCAATAAACCATGTGTTGCAAAACCTAACTCTTTAAAACCAATTGGTAAAGATCTTAACAAGCCTTTTGGAGCATGGTCAATAACCGATTTTCCTTTAATAAAAAAATGGTATATTAATATGATGTTATCGCTAAAATAAAAATTACATTTTTCATAATTAATTTATTCTTTTGTGTTTTTTATACCAAACTACAAAACCAGATATCAAAATAAAAAGAATGATAAATCCAGATAATGGAACTAACAATATGTAAAAACCTCCAATTAAAAATGCATAAATTCTTGCGGTATGAACTTCTAGAGCTAAATTCCATAAAGAAATAGGTAGGTTTTTAATACTTTTAGGCATTGCTACAAAGCTATTAGCTTTACTTTGACCAATAGCGCCTTTATTAAAAGTAAAGTAAATTTCATTGTTTTTAAAATCTTTACTCATCCCTGTAATTAAGTACTCTCCTATTGGTGAGCCTTTTTGCTTTGATTTATTATACTTTTTATGGGTTATATGATCTATTATCATACCTGTTTCTGAATTCCATTCAAATAAACCTTCAAATGAACCTATTAAATATATTTCATTTCTAATCTTTTCAAAAACATTAACTCCCATAATGCTTGCTGGAGGCTGGGTTTTAAATTTTTTTAGTTTTGATTTAAAATTATCATCCGAATAATAAAAACCATCTAGGGTTGCTAATACAAATCTTTTATTTTCATCATCATAAATAATTCTACGAAGTTTATCAAACCATGGATTTGGACTATCTAATTTGGTATATGGAATTTTACTAACTTTAGCATTAGCTATTGCAATTAATAATGGCGGACGAAGAAACATTCCTGTTAATGTTGTTATAAAAAGAAAGATTATTGTAATCCATCCTATTTTATTATGCCATTTCAGATTCCACTTATTTGATTTTTTAAGATTTTTTGTGACTTTATTTCTCTTCCTTCTATTCTTAATTAAATATTTATTTACAAAAAATATAAGTCCAGTTATTGTTAAAAAAATAAAAATTATTCCTACAATATCAACCAATAACTTTCCAATTTCTCCATAAATCTCACCACTATGAATTACCCAAAGTGTTTTAAACAACCCCACCTTATTATCATAATTTACAGGAACAGGAATAGTTACAACTTCAAAATTCTTATAATCTTGGGTTTTTAATAGATACGATCTCGTCATTACCAACAACTCTTCGTCTTTTTCAATTATATCCGTAATTCTTTGATTAGAAACGGGTATTTCTACCTTTTGCCAAATTTTATTATGATAATTATAGATAAAGAGACCAAAAAAGGTTCCTGCAAACAAATCTCCTTTTGAATTTAGGTATAATTTGCAAATTTTTTTATTATCAATTCCTTTTGGAAAACCAAAATTAAAATTATCAAATTTTTGAAAAGTTGAATCAGTTTTCCATACACCAATATTTCCGTAGATTAAAATATTATTTTCATCTAACTTTAAGGTGTTTTTGACTGCGGCATTATTCCAACTGTTGTAACTGTAATCTTTTGGTAAGATATTTCTATCAACATCTATACCTGAGAACAACTCTCGGTGATTTAGTATTATTCCAGAAAATGAAAAAAAAAGTATAAAAACTGTTATTAAAACCCCTAACCACTTGTGGTATTTTTTAAAAAAATTAACCATATTTTTATTTAGAAATCGCTAAAAAACAAACTGTTTTTTTATATTTTCATCTAATTAGTTCTCTTATTTATTCTCTAATTTATTTTCTTGATTTTTTATTTTTTGCACTCCTTCTCTCCACTCATAAAAAAAATGAGAATGGCTGCCAATACAAAATAATCTAGTACTATTACCTGAATGATTGATGTAATTTATTTCGCTCATATTAAAAAATTGAGTTAATTATAAAATTGTATGAAATTTAAAAAAGAAGTGCTTATTAATTCTAACTGGCTTTGGTGATTTTTTGAACTAAGTAATTCTTTAAGTTCTATCAATTCCTCTTTATTAAGCATCATATTAAAATTTTTATGACCCAACGGAATAATTATTTTTCTTTTATAAAATGTATCTTTATTTTTATACTCCCATTCATCGGCTTTTATTTTTAGAAAATAATTTGTAAAGTATATATAGTCTTTTTGTGAAAAATTAAAATTTAAATTTTTATACTCAACATGTATTTGATTACATTTTGAACAAATAAACACTTTCCCATTTTCTGTTTTGCTAAATAAAGTTGTCATAATCTCAATTTAATTTAAGAAAAGAACCAAGAGAATTTATTTAATTTGGCTTTTGATATCTTCTCTTATGTTCCCTTCTTTTACTCTATAATATATTATTGTAAAATTAAATCACAATAAAGAATTATACAATCGCTAAAAGATGTGAATTTTTTAGTGTGGTATCCTTAATTTTAGGGATATGACAGGGCAAACGCACACTTTTTTTAAGTTAATTTCTTTGAATTTAAGTTGTTTTATTATTAATTATTCGTATATTATATTGATTATCAGATAAATAAAAACATGAATTCAAATAGTAAATTAATAAGTATTTTTGGTAATGTAGAAGATCCTAGAAGCGATATAAACAAGTTACACAACTTAGTCGACATCCTCCTTATTGGAATAATTTCAGTCATTTGTGGAGCAGAAACATGGAAACAAATGGTCGAATTTGCTTATTCAAAAGAAGATTTCTTAAGAAAATTCTTGCAATTGCCAAATGGAATACCATCGGAAGACACTATTAACAGGGTGTTCTCGTCAATAAATAGTTCTCAATTTGAAACCTGTTTTATAGAATGGGTCAATTCAATTTCAACTATATCAAAAGGGCAAGTAATAGCTATTGATGGGAAAGCACTTAGAGGC
>JADGEA010000311.1 GCA_016744615.1 Flavobacteriaceae bacterium | reverse complement strand
GACTCATTTTTTTCAATCCAGTCATTAATAAAACTCGTTATCGCAGTCATCATCGATGCAATCATTTCAGGCTCTGTAATAGTCTCATTGGGGTTATGAGCCTCAGCTAAAATAATTCCCGTTTCTTTGTGAATAAGCAATACAGCACGGATATCAGAGTTTGAGTTTTCTTCAAGTAAAAGTTGTGTTTCTGTTACACCTCTTCTTTTTGCCTCAAATTTTCTTTTAAAAGTTTTAAATGATAAACCAGCTTGTATTTGATCATTAATAGAATTAAGTACTTCTTCAAGGCTTTTAGCGACAAATTTACTAATCATATTACCTAAAATAGGATACAGGGCTTCGATAATATCATCTCTACGTGCTTTTATCTGTTCTCGTATAGCGGTACCAATTAAAGGTGAAATTTGTAAGGCAATTTTATCTTTTGAGTTCTCAAAATTACTGTCAATAAGTTCAGTAACAATAGGTTCTAGTGCATCTGATAAAGCTTGCTCTTGTGTAGATTTCTTCATATATTAATTAGAATCCTGGTTTGAAAGAGATAGTTGAGAGTTTATTTTTGTACCTTTCATCGCCATTGCAGCTTCCATAAGAATTTCAGCAGCATCATCACGTGATAGTTTTACTTCATTTGTATCAGATAGTTTAGCATCTAAAACACTTAGAAGTTCATCTTGTAGTGTATCCATTTGTGAACGTAGTGTATTTCTCATTTCGATTTGTTGTTTTTGGAGTTGTTCTCTTTTAGTATTGAGTTCTTCTTCCATGATTTCCATAGAGTTTTGAAGACGTTTTTCTATTTTAATTGAATTATCTTTAATATCTGCTACATCATCTTGTTGTTGAGCTACAATATTTTTTATTTTTTTTGTAATATTTTCTACTTCATTATTCATTCTTTCATCAATATCATTTTGAGTTTGTTCAAACTTATTTCTCATTTCGTCATGTACAGATTTTATTGATTGTTCTATTTTCTCAAATTTATCATTTAATGCTCTTGTTTGAGAGCCAAAAAGTATTTCTCTTATCTGGTCAACATTATCAACTTCAGAAACACTTGTATCATTTTTTTTAATATCTTCCATATGGTAAATCCTTTGATTATTTTAGAGATATTCTACCTAAAAAAAATGAGTAAGCGGTGAGTTTAAAGTAAAATAATGAGGAAAAATCACTATTTACTCATTTTATTTTGTTAAAATATTTTTATATTTAATAATGAAAGGGCTGATTTGAAAAAAGATGATGAATATATTCGTAATTTAATGAATGAAATTGCACATCAATGGAGACAGCCACTCTCTCACATAAATTCAATAGTTTCTTCTATCGATAATACACTTTATGAAAACAATATTCAAAATAATGAAATAGAAGAAAAATTAAAAGAAATAGAAAAAATTACAAAATATATGTCAAGAACAATAAATGATTTGAATGATAAATCATTAAATCAAAAGAATACTTTTTTACTAGAAGATATTTTTGATGAAATCCTTACGCTCACTCAATCTCGATTAGATGAACATAATATAAAGTTTCTAGTTGAGGTAGATAAAGGGATATATCTTAATTCCAATAACAGAACTTTACTTCAAGCAATGACAAATATAGTAAACAATTCTATAGATGCTCTACTTGAGAGAAACATTTTTAATGCGTATATAAAAATTGATGTGTTAAGTAATGATAAAGAGATTTTACTTCGTATTATGGATAATGGTGGGGGAATTTCACAAAGTGCGATGGAAAAAATGTTTGATAAATCTTATACAACCAAACATGCCTCAGAAGGTAGTGGAATAGGTTTATATATGACAAAAGAGATGATAGAAACATATTTACAAGCTAGTTTATCTGTATACAATAAAGAGTACGGGGTGTGTTTTGAGATAAAGTTTAATAAGGATACTTTTTATGCAATATAACTCGAGTTTAGGTCGTACATTAAATCTTTTATATGCAGAAAGAACTGCAGAGAATGATCATAATAAGACATTACTTAGTTTGATGTGTAAAACACTGAGCAGTTCTTTTTCTATAGAAGATGTTATTGCACAGTATGAGCAATTTAAAAAAGTTAATGGTTACTATTATGATATTGTAATTATGGATAACAGTTTTGGTCTGGAACTTTTTAATGTGATTTTAGATATTAATCCTGAACAAAATATAATTATAAACATGGAACTAGGAAGTAGTGAAAATATCTCTGAGTTTTTTATGTATGATATTAGTAATTTTATTCATGAACCTTTAAAAATAGAAGCAGTAAATGAAGCAATTTTAAAAATAATTACGCAATGTAATACAAATGATTTCTTATCAAGAAATATGCAAGAGTATGAAAAGCTCGATAAAAATAGTTCTGATATTATTCGAAAATACGAGACGAAGCTAATTGAGATGGAGCAAAAGTTAAAAGATCAGGGTGATTTTTTTGCTAGTATGAGTCATGAGATTAGAACACCTATGAATGCTATTATAGGAATGAGTCAAATATTAATAGATGATAAAGAACTGAAGAAAAAACAACTGCAAAATGTAAAAACAATAAACAATTCATCAAATATGTTACTAGGTATTATTAATGATATTTTAGATTTTTCAAAAATTGAAGCTGGAATGTTAAATCTTGAAACTGTACCTTTTGAACTTAATACGATTTTAGATTATATTGCAGATATGATAGGCTTAAAAATTAAAGAAAAAGATTTAGATTTAGTTTTTGATATCAATCACGATGTAGATAAAAGCTTTATAGGAGACCCTTTAAGACTCTCTCAAATACTCTTAAATCTTGTAAGTAATGCGGTGAAGTTCACAGAAAATGGAAGTATATTATTACAAATAAAAACTGTGGAGAATGGTTCTTATATACAGTTTGAAGTGAGAGATACAGGCATAGGAATAAAAAAAGAGCGTTTAAAAAACCTATTTCAAAATTATACACAAGCAGATGAAGATACAAGTAGAAAGTATGGTGGTACAGGTTTAGGACTATCAATTTCTAAACAATTAAGTGAGTTAATGGGTGGAAATATTTGGGCTGAGAGTGAGTATGGAGAAGGGACATCATTTTTTGTTCGAGTAAAACTTGAAGTAGATGAGCGAAGTACAAAAAGAAGATATCGTTTACCATCTAAAGATTTAATGAATAAGAAAGTTCTTGTACTAGATTCTAGAAGTTTATCACTCATTGCAATAAAATATATGTTAGAGTATTTTCATTATGATGTAGTAAGTGTGTCGACGGTAGAGAAAGCAAGAAAGAATTTACTTGAAAATGATTTTGATATTTTATTTATTGATGAT
>JADGEA010000310.1 GCA_016744615.1 Flavobacteriaceae bacterium | reverse complement strand
ATTCCGGTACCTAAACCTTTCATTAATTCAGGTAATTTTTTACCACCAAAAAGTAAAAGAATTGCTAAGCCAATGATGATCCATTGCCATGGACCAACAAATCCTAAAAATATTGCTTGTATAATCATTTTCTATTTATTTAAAGTACAAATTTACTAATTATATTATAATAACTAATTTTTTAAAACTTAATATTTAATTATTATTCTGATTTAACTTTTGCTTGGTGCCAATTATATAATATAAAATTGCACCTATAAGCGGGAAAAATAAGACTACAAGTACCCAAACAATTTTGTTATTCTCTGAAAAATTGTTTTTCAAAATATCAATCAAAGCTATTATTGGTAATATTGACATTGAAATAGCTAAGCCAATGATGATCCATTGCCACGGACCAATAAATCCTAAAAATATTGTTTGTAAAATCATCATTATTGAATTTTAATAATTAATCTCTAATATAACCACCTAATGATTCTTTTTTATTTATTTTTTCAGGATCTCCTTTTATTTTAATAATTCCTCCCATTGATGCATTTGCATCTACCAGCTTACTGGTATTTACAGTAGCGTCTCCTCCAGTAAAAACTTTAACAGTTGCATCTTCACTCTCCAGATCAGAACCCTTGTAAAAACCACCTGTATTAGCGGTTATATTTTGATTATTAACAAATCCTTCTAACTTTACAATACCACCGGTATAGGCCTTTACCTCAATATAATCACTTTTAATATTCAAATTTATTTCGGCAGCTTCTGTTGCTTTTAAATACAGTTTTTCAATTTTAACCTTATCATTTGAAAAAATAATTGATCCTTCATTTGCACTTAAATGATCTAAATTATCATTGTAATAAACAATTATATTCACCTCATCTGCAGAAAAAGTCTCCAATACCGTTAAAGATATCTTTAAAACTCCATTACTATTTTTTACATTTACCTCTTTTGACTTACTTCCTGTAATTACAATTTTAGGATGATTTGATCTTGCTAATTCTATTTGTAAACCTCTATAAGATTTAAGGGTATTAAAATCTCCTAAATTAATGGTTCTTTCTTCCTGGCTAAAAACTACTGTGGTAGTTAAAAGTAAAATTATAATAATTCTTTTCATTTGTATTATTCTATTAAATTAAAATCTAAAAACTTTCTAACCAGATCGGTATTTTTTACGGTCACAGTAACTTCATCACCTAATTGATACATTGTTTTTGTAACCTGACCAATCAATGCATATTGTTTTTCATCAAAGATAAAATAATCGCTTTTAATATCTTTAATTCTAACCATACCTTCACATTTATTTTCAATGATCTCAATATATATACCCCATTCGGTTACACCTGATATAACTCCTATAAATTCCTGATCTTTATGATCTTGCATATATTTAACCTGCATATATTTAATAGAATCACGTTCAGCTTTTGTTGCTACATACTCACGTTCAGAAGAATGTTTACATTTCTCTTCGTAAATTTCAGAATTTGGAGATTTACCACCATCTAAATAATGCTGCAATAAACGATGGACTATCACATCAGGATACCGTCTTATTGGTGAAGTAAAGTGTGTATAATAATCAAATGCTAGTCCATAATGACCAATATTCTTAGTGGTATAAATAGCTTTACTCATTGATCTAATGGTTAAGGTTTCAACCATATTTGATTCTGCTTTACCATGCACATCGGCAAGTAATTTATTTAATGAATCAGTTGTATGTTTTTTTGTATCTGTTTGTATCTGATAACCAAATTTTGTAATTATATCCTGTAAAGCAATTAATTTATCAATATTTGGTTCATCATGTACCCTATAAATAAATGTTTTTTCTTTATTTTTATCTCTTTGTTTACCAATAAATTCAGCTACACTCCTATTTGCCAGTAGCATAAATTCTTCAATCAATTTATTAGCATCCTTTGATTCTTTTACATAAACTCCTATCGGATTAAAATCATCATCCAGTTGAAATTTAACTTCTGTTTTATCAAAGGAAAGAGCACCCTGTTTCATTCGTTTTTTTCTGATGATCTTAGCTAGTTCATCTAATTTTAAAACCGCTGTTTTTATATCATTTTTAGGTTGATCATCAGTATTATTTTCAATAATCTTTTGGGCATCTTCATAAGTAAATCTTTGATCAGAAAGTGTTACTGTTCTGCCAAACCATTTATGAATTACATGTGCCTTATCATCTATTTCAAAAACAACAGAAAAAGTAAGTTTTTCTTCATTCGGACGTAAAGAGCAAACATTATTAGATAGTATTTCTGGTAACATAGGTACTACTCTATCTACCAGATAAACAGAAGTTGCTCGATCATATGCTTCATCATCTAAAATGGTATTCTCTTTAAGATAATGTGAAACATCAGCAATATGAATTCCTATTTCAAAATTTCCATTTTCTAGTTTCGTAAAAGATAAAGCATCATCAAAATCTTTAGCATCTGCAGGATCTATTGTAAAAGTAAGATCTTTACGCATATCTCTTCGTTTTACAATTTCTTTATCTGTAATTTCTATTGGAATTTTTTCTGCATATTTTTCCACTTCAGGTGGAAATTTATATGGTAATCCATAATCTAAAAGAATAGAATGAATTTCTGTATTATGATCACCAGGTTTACCTAATACATCGGTAATTTTACCAAATGGATTTTTAGAATTAGCCGGCCAGTCCGTAATTTTTGCAACAACCTTATCACCATCTTCAGCTCCAGCTCCTTCCAGTTTACTTTGAGAAATAAAGATATCACTATACATTTTTGGATCATCTGTAATTACAAAACCAAAATTTTTACTCAATTGCAATACTCCAACAAACTCTGTTTTAGCTCTTTCTAAAATTTCAACAATATCACCTTCCTGTTTTTTATTCTTTTTACGATTATAAACATAAACCCTTACCAAATCATTATGTAAAGCGTGATTTAAATTTCTAGAGGGTATATAAATATCATGTTCCAAATCATCGCACACCACATAAGCATTTCCACGTGAAGTAATATCAACAATTCCTTTAAAATAATGAGACTGTTCTTTAATAATAAATTTACCACGTGAAACTTCTTCTAATCTGTTTTGATTCTTTAAATCATTTAACTTTTTAATTATCTGATTTCTTCCATTACTATCCTCAATTTCTAAACTACTGGCTATTTGTTTATAATTCAGTATTTTATTAGAGTTTTGGTTAAATATCTGTAAAATTTTATTTTCCAAATCCTGTATAGTTTTGCTATGCTTTTTAAAAACTTTTCTTTTTTTTCTTGACATATATTCTTTCTTTAATCAACTATAAAAGTACATATTATTATCTA
>JADGEA010000309.1 GCA_016744615.1 Flavobacteriaceae bacterium | reverse complement strand
CAGTCTATCCAGATCTTTATCGGTTAAACCGAAAAAAACCGGCTTACCTGTAGTACCTGATGTAGTAACATAATCTACTATTTTAGATGTCTTTACGCAGAAAAAATCATTGTTATATTTTTGTAATTCATCTTTGGTCGTTACCGGAACCTTTACAAGGTCTTCAAGCATCTTTATCTCTGAGAGATTAATTTTATGTTTTTTAAACCATTTTTGATAAAAAGGTGAATTCTTATCTAAATACTTTAATAATAATTGCAGTTCTTTTTCTTGAAACTTTTTTATTTCAGATTTGGATCTTTTTTCTATTTCAGGAATCATGTCATTTCCTTTTAATTTTTTTAATATATTCTTCTATTTGTTCCTTGTAAGGTATTGTAGAAATTTCTTTGGTCAGTGCCTTATTAAATTCAATCAAAGCGGCACTATAATATTTTTGATTGTAAAAATATTTGCCTACAAGGTAATAAACCTCCCATGAATTGGGATTTAATTTTATAAATTTATTCAATTCATCCTGAGAAATCTTCTTCTTATTCTTAATAGCATATTGCACCTCTGCTTTCATGATCTTATAGTTTTCATAATCCCTAAAACTTTGGGTATCTACAAAAGAATCTTCTTTAATCAATCTTTCCGGCAGCGAAAAAGTAGAACTTCTTTGCTCTAAATTATCAAAAACACTATCCAGTTGAAAAGCTACAAATGCACCCAACTGATATGGATTTGCAGAAACCCAAACCAATTTTCTACCTGGAGAAAACACTACACCATGATGCGCAATCAACTGATTTAGAGACTTTTCATTCCCGAAACCAATATTTCTATCACCTAACCCCTTTTTATTCCTTAAAATATCTACTGCTAAACCAGGTGTGATTTTAGCCTCTTTATTTAGAAGTTCAATCATTCTATCATACCTATATTTGGAATGACTTTCCCTAATGGTTTGCATATTATTTTCATCATCTTTATAAGCCTTACTTTGAAAATGATTGGAACAGATCAACTCAGAAGAATTTTCTACTTCAAAAACTCCAAAATTATCAGGTGAAATCTCGATCAAAACGGCTTTATTATCTATTGCACTTCCTACCATAATTGATTCAGACACAAATACTTCTTGTTCTTTTGCAATTGTAATTGCCTCGTCAATTGTTGATGCATATTGTACAATTTCTCTTGCGACCAGAGAAATAGGATTCTTAGCAATCTTTGGAATGTCAGATTTACCTGCATTGATTGTAACTGTTAATCCTTTTTCATTCATACCCGACATCACACCAACAAATCCAGCCCAAGAAATCGACATGAATTTATACCCTTTCTCCGGGTTAATGAAAGTGATGATCTTTTCTTTAGCAAACTCATCACCAATATAAAAATCCAGATTCCTTGCAATTAATAAATCCCCATCAGGTGTATTTTCTCCCCAAACAGCAAAAGAAGAACAGCCAACCAAAGCAAGATCCTGCATGGCATGGCCAATATCATGTGCTGCATGCAGATACAAACTTCGTTGATACTTATCAGCTATATAATCATACTTATCAGATAGATATGGTGAGATTCCATATATCTCATCTTTATACTCCCCCTTTACATAGATATACATTTTACGGGTATACCAAGCTAAAAATTTTCTTAAAAGAACCTGGCTAAATTTTGAAGGTACTAACTCTTCTATTTTATCAAAAAATAATGCTTCTTGTTTTTGCACCAATGCAGCAGAAAGATCACCAATTGTATTACCAAGATCCATAGGGTTACCTGATGCAACCATTTCCCATTGTCCATAAATATTCTTCCGTAAACTACTTTGCCCTTTAAAGATCAAAGAGTCTGAAACCTTAGTTTTAGGAACTGAACCAACAACAAAATCATCCTTAGTAGGCTCATGTTCAATAGATTTTTTTGTCCCACAGGAAATGATCAACAATAATAAAAATACTGACAATAATAATTGAAATATCTTTCTTTTAATTATCATTCTACCAAAGCATCATTAATAGATTGTAATAATTTCTCTTTCCCTATAATCTCCGAACACGTCAAAACAGCTCCTATGGTCACTCCTAAAATACCGTGCATATTTAAACTCTGTCCGGTAAAAAAAAGATTTTCTAATTTTGTTTTAGGTGATAAAAAAGATCTCATCGGATTTTCTGCATCTTTTACGTATCCATACATTGCCCCCTCGTTACTACCAATATAATCCCGATAAGATAAAGGCGTTGATGTGTGAATAGATTGAATGGCATCTCTTATATTTGGGAATTTTTTTTCTAGTTCTTTGATGAAAATCTCGGTTTTCTCTTCTTTGAATTTTTGATAGGCTGCACCTCTGTCTGATTCCTCTGCTATGGTGTTAAATGTATGTCCCCATTGTCTTACTTCATCAAAATTCATATAGGTCATGGCTGTTAAACTATCTGCCCATTCATCTTGATTATTTTTTACCCCCATAGAAATCATATAGCCTTTTGGCCAGGTATCATTCATGTAATTTTGAACATCCCAAACGTTATCTGCATTTTTAAAATGGTAATAGTTGTAATTTAAATAAGGAAAACTCTTTGGTTTAAAAATTATATATAAACTAAAAGCTGAAATTCCACTTTTAATTTGTTTTATTCTATTTACATAGGATTTCCGCATCCCTTTGCCCTCCAGCATTTCTATAGTACGTTTTGGCTCCATATTAGAGATAAAAATATCTCCTTTTATTGTTATACCTTCTTTTGTTATTACAGATTTTAGATCTTCACCTTTAAAACCAAAATCAGACACTTCCTGGAATTTATATATTTCACCACCAAACTCCTTTAGTTTTTTCACCAACAGAGTTGAAATCTGTCCTCCTCCATGCACACACCTCCATGCACTTTTAATAAAAGAATTAACCGAAAGTGCATGTACATAAAATGGTGTATTTGCTTCTCCCGCATATAAAAAATTAGAGCCAGCCAAAACAGCTTTTAAGGTTTTATTATCGGTTATGGAATTTAAATAATCCGATACTTTTAGTGTTAAAAAAGATTTATCATAACCATTTGTTTCACCATCTAAATTATATAATGGAAAACTAGTGCAGGCATCTTTTACTTTTTTACAATAAGCATGAATCGCTTTTTCCTCTTCGGGGAATTGATTGATCAATGAATTTGTGAAATTTTTATAACCTTGTGCATGGTAAAACTCTTGTTCTATATGGTCAAAAGTTATGACGTCATAATTATCAACATCTAATTTTTGAAGTTTCAGGTCATCCATGATGCCTAAATATTTAAAATAACTATAAAGATTCTGTCCTTTATCTAAACTCCCTATATAATGTACACCTGTATCAAATA
>JADGEA010000308.1 GCA_016744615.1 Flavobacteriaceae bacterium | reverse complement strand
CAATAGTAATACTTATAGGGATATTTTCTTTACAAGCTTGCAATACTAAAAAAGAACAGACAAAAGATAGTGATGTAACTAGTATAGAGAATCCATATCTAGGGCAAAAACCACCAGGAATAACACCTATTGCATTTGCACCTGGACTTGTTTCTACAGAAATTTATGAATATGATGGTGCATTTACACCTGATATGAAATCATTTTATTTTATTAGAAGAGGGGAAAAAAATATAAAATCAACTTTTTATGAATACAAATACAATGATACCACAGAGGTTTGGGGAAAATCAGTAGTGGCTTCTCCTTGGATTGGAAGACCTGTAATTTCTCCAGACGGTAAAACCATGCATTTAGGAACAAGCTATCTAAAACGAACTGAAACGGGATGGTCTGCTTTACAAAAACTCGAACCTCCAATTGTCAGTAATGATTCTATGTATATTATGAGGCTTTCAGAATCAATAAATGGCACCTATTATTTTGACACCTAAAAAGAAAGTGATCCAGCTTTTCCAATTCGTTATTCGCGATTAGTCAATGGGAAATATGAAGAGCCAAAAGCCTTACCCAAAAATATCAATACAGGAACCTTTCTAAGTCATCCATTTATAGCTCCTGATGAATCCTATTTATTATATGATGCAAAAAGGGAAAATGGTTTTGGAGATTCTGATATTTACATCAGTTATAAACAAAAAAATGGTACTTGGGGTGTTGGAATTAATTTAGGTGATAAAATAAACACTCAGGCTTGGGAAGCTTCTGCGAGTATTACTCCCGATGGAAAATATCTTTTTTTTAGTAGAAATGTGGGTTCAGAGGATTATGAAAATGTAGATATCTTTTGGGTAGATGCACAGATTATTGAAACACTTAGGCCTAAAGAATAATTCATAAAACAAATTGAGGTTAGTAGGCCATCAAAAGTTTTGTTGCGAAAGGTAAAATCAAACAGGAGCATTGTGATGTGTTGAGCCTGTTTAAAAAGTACTTGAGCTTAGAATAAAGACGAATTTCTTAAACAGTTTCTTAAAAAAAAATCTAAAAAACTTATTTTTGCAATCAAATTTTAGCATTGGATTCACTTACACAAATAGTATTGGGAGCTGCGGTTGGGGAAGCAGTATTGGGTAAAAAAGTTGGTAATAAGGCCTTGTTATATGGTGCTATTGCAGGAACGATTCCAGATTTAGATGTGGTTTTTGGAAATTTCACAGATACCATTACCGCCATAGAATGGCATCGAGGTTTTAGCCATTCCTTATTATTTAGTGTTCTTTTAGCTCCTATTCTTGGTTGGCTCGTTAATAAAATAGAACGAAAATATGCTTTGGGATGGAAAGCATGGAGCAATTTATTTTTTTTAGGACTTTTTACCCATCCTCTTTTAGATGCTTTTACTACCTGGGGGACACAATTATTTTGGCCATTCTCAACACGACTGGCTTTAAACTCCATTTTTGTAATCGATCCCTTATATACGCTACCTTTTTTGGTTTGTACCCTTATGGTATTTTTTTATAAACGAGATTCTAAAAAGAGAAGTCAAATCAATAGGGCAGGGCTCTACATTTCTACTTTTTATCTACTTTCTACCTTGGTGGTAAAACAAGTAGCTGCCCAACAATTTGAAAAGGCATTACAAGAACAAGAAATTAATTATACCCAACTCAGTACACGACCAGCACCATTTTCTACGATTTTATGGAATGCTAACATAGACACACCCGATGCCTATTTAATTGCCGATTATTCTTTTTTTGATACACAGCCCATGCAATTTAAAAAACATCCCAAAAAACGGGATGCAGCAATAAAATTACTAGAATACCCCAATGTACAACGCTTAATTGCCATCAGTGAAGGTTGGTATGTCTTGGAGCAAAAAAAAGGGGCTTGGTATTTTAACGATTTACGGTTTGGAAGTATACCTAAAAAAGATGGCAGCGAAAGTTTTACTTTTTCCTATCAATTAGAACTACAAAACAGTGAAATCTACGCTACCGAATTACCTAAAACAAGCATGGATGCCAAATTTTTATTGCATAGAATATTGGAAAGGATAAAAGGGAATTGAATTTTAAATAAATTCCCAGAAATTTGATTTTATAAAACCATCGAGCGCTTGGTAGCGGAAACTATAAAGATTTGTAAAATCTTTAAAATCACGAGCACCTATTTATTAAAATAGTGTGTGAGAGTAAACACTTTTTATGCGACGACGATAGGAGAGAAGCATAATGCTTGCCCGCCGAAGGAGGGTGTGTGAAATGGGCTAATTTATGAAGGTGACTTGAGGTGAACTATCTATGCCTTTACTATGGCTTTGCTATTGAGAATCTATTACTTTGATTTTTTCTTTTTTTATGACACTTATTTTATGCTTCCTAAGGCAGTTGTTTATTCATTTTTACTCATCCTTTTTATATTTTTTATTGCAAAGAGAAGTCTAGGTTATGGAAAGTAGCATTGTGATTATTATTGGTTAATTGGTATTGTTATAAGTTGATTAAAAAAAATCTTTTATTTATTTATTTATTTATATTTGTTCTAAATAAGAATATATTTTACTCTAAATTTTATTTCAATTAAAAAAAATTATCCATTATGAAAAAACTAACAGCATTATGCTTACTAATTCTTTTAAGTCTAAACCTAGTTGCTCAGGAAAACAAGCAAACTATCATTATCATCAAAAACGCCAATATTTTTGATGGCGTCAATGAAAAACTGATTACAGGTTCAGATGTCCTTGTTGAGGGGAAACTCATAAAAGAAATAGGAAAAAATCTTTCTGCAAAAGATGCTACAGTTATTGATGCCCAAGGCAAAACACTAATCCCTGGCTTAATTGATGCGCACTGGCACACCTATTACTCTAATGCACCACAAAGCATTTTAGCCACAGGTGACGCCGGTGATGTAGCAATAATTGGTTTTATAGGCGCAGAACGTACATTAATGAGAGGTTTTACTTCTTGTAGAGATGTTGGAGGAAACCCATTTGCTGTTAAAAGGAAAACAGATACCGGAGAATACCCAGGGCCACGTTTGTTTATTTCGGGTCCTCCTATTAGTCAAACTTCAGGCCATTTTGATTTTAGAGGAAAGAATGACGTACCAAGAAATATTACAGACCCTATGCCATACTGGGAACGTGTAGGTCTTATTATGGTGGCTGATGGTGTAGATGAAGTGATAAGAAGAACAAGAGAAAATCTTAGGATGGGTGCTACACAAATAAAAATTTCTGGAGGTGGTGGTGTATCCTCTAGCTACGATGATTTGGATGTGCAACAATACACTTATGAAGAAATGAAAGCAGCTGTAGATGTTGCTAAAACTTGGAACACTTATGTAG
>JADGEA010000095.1 GCA_016744615.1 Flavobacteriaceae bacterium | reverse complement strand
AAATTCAATTATTTTATATGTGTCATTGTTATATACAATACAAAGTCCTTTTTTGATATCTGATGTATTTGCCATTATATTTAGTCTTGTTTTTGTTTAAAAATTACTGGTATATCCTTTCATTATTCCACGTTGTGAATTCTTTATAAACTCTAATACTTCATCTCTTTCAGAACTTACATCCACTTCAGCTTCCAAAATTCGGCTAGCCTGTGTTGTATTGTTATTTTTTTGAAACAGAATTCTATAAATATTCTGAATCTCATTAATTTTTTGTGATGTATATCCGCGACGGCGTAAACCAATAGAATTAATTCCGATATAGGATAAAGGTTCTTTTGCCGCTTTAACATAAGGTGGAACATCTTTTCTTACCAGTGAGCCACCAGAGATCATAGCGTGTTTACCAATATGAATAAATTGATGTATTCCTGATAAACCACCTATTATAGCATATTCACCTACTTCAACATGCCCGGCTAGCATCACTCCATTTACAATAATTACATTATTTTTTATAATACAATCATGTGCTATATGTGCGGTAGCCATAATCAAACTGTTATTGCCTATTTCTGTTTTTCCATATGCCTTTGTTCCCCTGTTAACACTTACTCCCTCTCTTATGGTTACATTATCACCAATTACAACAAGAGAATCTTCGTCTTCAAATTTTAGATCCTGAGGAATAGCAGAAATTACTGCTCCTGGAAAAATTCTACAATTTTTACCAATTCTTGCCCCTTCCATAATTGTTACATTGGAACCTATCCAGGTACCGGAACCAATTACTACATTATTATGAATGGTCGAAAAAGGCTCTATCACAACATTTGTTGCAATTTTAGCACCAGGGTGGATATAAGCTAATGGTTGATTCATGTAATTTATTTTTAATTATATTTTTTACTTATCTGGATTTCTAACAATTTGAGCCATTAATTCTGCTTCTACAACCAATTTATTGTTAGCATAACCGTATGCCTGCATATGACAAATACCTCGCCTTATCGGTCCCATTAGCTCTGCCTTGAATATTAAGGTATCTCCAGGTAAAACTTTTTGTTTGAATTTAACATTGTTCATTTTCATGAATAATGTTAAATAATTTTCAGGATCCGGCACGGTACTTAGCACCAAAACGCCACCACATTGCGCCATAGCCTCGACCTGTAAAACTCCAGGCATTACTGGTGCTCCAGGGAAATGCCCTATAAAAAATGGCTCATTCATGGATACATTTTTCATCCCAACAACATGGGTTTCAGATAATTCAATAATCCGATCTATCAATAAAAAAGGAGGTCTGTGCGGCAGAATCTCCATGATTTTATGAATATCCATTAATGGTGGCTGATTCAAATCAAATTGAGGAACTTTATTTCGTTTCTCAATCTTTATTAAGGTCATCATTTTTTTAGCAAAACTGGTATTTATTTTATGACCAGGTTTTGTAGCAATCACTTTCCCTTTAATTTTTACGCCAATCAAGGCCAAATCACCAATGACATCTAGTAATTTATGTCTTGCTGCTTCATTTGCCCAATGCAAAGTCAAATTATCTAAAATACCGTTTGGTTTTACCTTTACGGAATCTTTGTTAAATGCCTTACTTAGTTTTTTCATAGTCTTATCTGATATTTTTTTATCAACATAAACTATGGCATTATTTAGATCTCCTCCTTTAATCAAGTCATTTTCCAATAACATTTCAATTTCATGCAAAAAACTAAAAGTTCTGGCAGCAGCTATCTCTTTTTTAAATTCCTTAATGTCTTGAATAGATGCGTTTTGAGTTCCTAGTATTTTAGTCCCAAAATCAACCATTGTAGTGACTTCATATTTATCAGAAGGCATCATCATTATTTCACTACCCGTTTCTTCATCTTTAAAGGAAATTATTTCCTTAACTTCATAATATTCTCTATCTGTATCTTGCTCTACAACTTGTGCTTTTTCAAGAGATTCAATAAATGATATAGATGAACCATCCATAATTGGTGGCTCCGGAGCATTCAACTCGATCACTATATTATCTATATCTAATCCTACAATCGCTGCAAGTACATGCTCTGAAGTATTGATCACAACCCCATTTTTCTCTAAACTGGTACCTCGGCGAGTATCTGTAACATAACAGGCAAGTGCCTCTAATTCAGGTTGTCCTTCAAGGTCTGTTCTTCTAAATTTCAAACCAGAATTTACTGCACCTGGTTTAAAAGTTAATGTAACTTCATTACCTGTATGCAATCCTATGCCTTTTATAGATGTTTCTTTTTGAATTGTTTTCTGTTTGAAACTCATAATTATTTTTCTTTAGTAGTATTCATTTTTTCTAATGCATCAATTCTTTTAGCTAACGAAGGTAAATTCTTAAAATACACATATGATTTATTATAATCACTGTATGGCAAAGCTGGGCTTCCCTGCACAATTTTATTATCTTTAATAGATCTTGCTATACCCGATTGTGCCTGAATCATCACATTATTACCAATAATAATATGACCAACTATTCCCACTTGCCCACCAATCTGACAATTCTTTCCAATTTTTGTTGATCCTGCAATTCCGGTTTGAGAAGCAATTACCGTATTTTGATCTACTTCAACATTATGGGCAATTTGAATTTGGTTATCCAGTTTAACTCCTTTGCGGATTATTGTTGAACCCAAGGTTGCTCTGTCAATGGTAGTTCCTGATCCTATATCCACATTATCTTCAATAATTACATTACCAATTTGAGGAACTTTATTATACTCTCCTTTTTCATTGGGAACAAATCCAAATCCATCACTACCTATAACCACACCTGAATGAATGGTACAATCTTTACCAATTTCAGATTCAGAATAAACTTTAGCTCCAGAAAAAAGAGTTGTATTATCACCAATTTTCACATTATCTCCAATAAAAACATTTGGATAAATCTTAACATTGCTTCCAATGACCACATTTTTACTCAAATAAACAAAAGCGCCAATATATACATTATCACCATAAACTGCAGTTTTATCTATAAAACTAGGTGTTTCAATTCCTGATTTGTCTAACTTTATTTCATTGTAATACTCCAACAGCTTTGTAAATGCCTTATACGCATCATCCACTTTTACTAAAGTAGTTTTCACTTCCTTTTCAGGAATAAAATCTTTATTTACAATAGCAATTGAAGCTTTTGTAGTATATAAATATGAATTGTATTTTGGATTTGCCAAAAAAGTTAAAGATCCTGTTTCTCCTTCTTCTATTTTGGATAGTTTAAATATTTCCTGATTCGGATTTCCTACAACTTCTCCGTTAAGGATTTCTGAGATTTGTGTGGCTGTAAATTTCAAACGATTTAATTTTTTTCTCTTAATTTCTGCAAAAATACTAAAAAATAAGCACCCTTTTAAATAATTATAGATTCTTAGGATAACAAATAAAATATTTGGTGACAGTTTTTGATAAAGCTTGTATGCTTAAATTGTCTGATGCATTGGCAATATCTTTAATTTCACCATTCTTATATAATATATTTATTTGCTCCTCATTTATATTATAAGCCTGATTCTTTACCTTTCCGCCAAATATTAAATATTTTAGATCTTCTTTAGGCATAGGAAATTTGTCCAAAATCTTATTTCCTAATCTTTCTTTGAATTCATCAGAAAAATCATGAATTTGCATAATAACTTTTGGAAGTTTTCTGTTAATGATCGATTTACTTAAATAAGATAAAACAAAATCATCATGATCAACCCAAAGTTTTAAAGCGGATATCACATCAAAATCATCCAGTTTTGAAAAGAGATCTAATTCATTGGTGTCAAATTTATTTTTAACAATAGTTGAGCTCAAGAAATGTTTTAATATTTTACTCAATGGCAGATCTACTCCTTTTCCAATAAGTTCTTTGGCTCTTTGCAATATTTTTACCAAAACATTTTCAGCTGCCAATCCTGTTTTATGCAAATATACCTGCCAATACATCAATCGTCTGGCCACAATAAATTTCTCTACAGAATAAATTCCTTTGCCTTCAATAACCAGACTGTCATTTTTAACATATAACATGGTGATTAATCGTTCGGCATTAATATTACCTTCTGCCACACCACTGTAAAAACTATCTCTTTTTAAATAATCAAGCCTATCCATATCTAACTGACTGGATATTAATTGATGCATAAATTTTCTATGGTACTTGCCTGTAAATATTTTGATAGCCAAAGATAGTTTACCATCAAACTCTTTATTCAAAAACTCCATAAATTTTAATGAAATTTCTTCATGAGTCATATTTTCTACTATGCTATTTTCCAATGCATGAGAAAATGGTCCGTGTCCAAGATCATGTAACAAAATAGCAATATATAAAGCCTCTTCTTCTTTTTTACTTATTTCAATATCCTTTTGCCTTAAGGTTTCTATGGCTTTTTTCATTAAAAATACACAGCCCAAAGCATGGTGAAACCTTGTATGATGTGCCCCAGGATAAACCAAATAAGACAATCCCATTTGAGAAATTCTCCTTAATCTCTGGAAATAAGGATGCTCAATTAATTTAAATATCAATTCATTATTAACAGAAATAAATCCATAAATTGGGTCGTTAAAAATTTTTATTTTTTTCACTCTTTTAAATCTTTATTTCTTAATTGATCCACTTTTCCTTTCTTTTGAGTTGTATTATGAATAGCTATCTTCTATTTTTCTATTACTTTAAATAAAAATATTGATATTTAATTTTATATTCTGTTTTTTTACGACTATATCTATCTAAATATTAATTCATTACAGAATTACACTCCGATTTTTTAAATATTTACTTTTATTTTGTTAAATAGTTTTTTGTTAATTAAAACCCTAATAATTTTACATTCTGTTAAATATTATATCTTTGTTTTTTGTACATTTCCAAAATCATTTTTAGATGATCTTCAATAAGAAGAACAAAAGTAAAGGATTAATTTAAATAATCATATTTAATATATTTATAATGAGTACAGCCAAAATACTTTGGGTAGATGATGAAATTCAATTACTTAAGCCTCATATGCTTTTTTTAGAGAAAAAAAATTACAATGTAACTCCTTGTACTAATGGAGCTGATGCTGTGCAAATGATAGATGAAGAACCTTTTGATATTATTTTTTTAGATGAAAATATGCCCGGACTATCAGGCCTGGAAACATTATCTCAAATTAAGGAGAAGCTTCCTAATTTACCCGTAATTATGATCACAAAAAGTGAAGAGGAATATATTATGGAAGAAGCTATTGGCTCAAAAATTGCAGATTATTTGATCAAACCAGTTAATCCAAATCAAATATTACTCAGTTTAAAAAAGAATTTAGATAACTCACGGTTAATTTCTGAAAAAACCACTTCCAGCTATCAACAAGAATTTAGAAAAATTTCTATGAATCTTGCCATGGTAAATACCTATGAAGACTGGATTGAATTGTATAAAAAACTTGTTCACTGGGAAATTCAATTAGAATCTATCTCAGATGTTGGAATGACAGAAATTCTTGAAAGTCAGAAAAATGAAGCTAATTCACAGTTTTTTAAATTTATTAAAAAAAATTATCAGAGTTGGTTTGAAGGAGATGATCATCCTGTTCTTTCTCACGAGTTATTTAAACAAATAGTTGTACCTCAAATAGATAAAGAAAACGGAACCTTACTTATTGTTATTGACAATTTAAGATATGATCAACTTAGAGTTTTAGAACCCATCATTAATGATTACTATAAAACAGTAGATGAAACAACCTTTTTTAGCATTTTGCCAACTGCTACTCAATATGCTAGAAATGCTATTTTCTCGGGACTCACACCTTTGAAAATGGAGAAAAATCATCCTAATTACTGGAAAAATGATACCGATGAGGGAGGTAAAAATTTATTTGAACATGATTTTTTAACGGCACAAATCAAGAGATTAAATTTAGATCTTAAACATGATTATTACAAAATAACAAGTTTGAGTCGTGGAAAAGACCTGGTAAATAACTTTGAAAAGATCAAAGAAAATGACCTTACTGTAGTTGTTTATAATTTTGTTGATATGCTTTCTCATTCAAGAACTGAAATGGATATGATCAAAGAACTGGCCAACAATGACAAAGCATACCGTTCCTTAACGGTTAGCTGGTTTAAAAATTCTCCATTACTTGAAATGATTCAGAAATCACAAAAAATGGGATTAAAATTGATCATTACCACAGACCATGGCACCATCAATACAACCAGACCATCAAAAGTAATTGGAGATAAAAACATCAGCTCTAATTTAAGATATAAAACAGGTAGAAGTTTAAGTTATAATAATAAAGAAGTATATGCCGTTCAAAATCCTAAAAGTATTCAGCTACCTTCCATTTATATGAGCAGTTCATTTATTTTTGCCAAAGAAGATTACTTTTTTGCTTATCCCAATAATTTTAATCATTTTGTAAAGTATTATAAAAATACTTATCAACATGGAGGGATTTCTTTAGAAGAAATGATTATACCATGTATCTCTTTAGAGCCAAGGTAACATGATGTTTGTTTGGTATTAAAGGTGATCCAAATAGCAGTATTTTACCTTATATCAATGCAGAAACCTCAGTAAATATAGATGATGGTGATAAAAAATACAGACCTATTATTTTAGAATGTATTTGACCAGTAAAACTAAAAATAGAATTAATTTTTCAAAACCTTTAAATTATAATGAACAGAATGATGAATTATTATTCAGAAATTTTGAAGTAGGATTTGATAAAACCCCCTAAATAACTATAATGCCTAACAAAAAACACACACCAATAATAAAGGAGGATTTTTAACAAATTTTATAGGGTAAAATTATGATTATCACAAATTTTTTCAAAAAGCCAGACAAAAAACAAACCTTGTCGTGAATATTTGATTCAAAGAGAAAGAGATCAAAAAAACATTAC
Source organism: Flavobacteriaceae bacterium (assembly GCA_016744615.1). Lineage (GTDB taxonomy): Bacteria > Bacteroidota > Bacteroidia > Flavobacteriales > Flavobacteriaceae > Lutimonas. The sequence goes on along the minus strand of JADGEA010000095.1, from coordinate 8,899 downwards.
TTTAACTGTAAAAGTATGTGACTCTATTGCTACTATTGAAAGTTATAGCTTAGAATAAAGTATATTTAATACCGTTTTTCAAAAGATAAAATTGATTCTAAATCTGTAAATTCATAACCTCTTTTTTCCAATTCAGTTAATAATTTATCTAACTTATAATAAAACTTATCAATACGCTTGTTATTTGTTCCTAAGTGACTTAAAAGCAAAAACCCATTAAGGTTTTCTTTTGTTTCCATTTTCAAAATAGAACTATAAATCTCATCACTATCCCTATAATTATCACGCTCTGGAATAGTATAATCTGCATGAGATAAAGTACCCGAAGAATAATTAACAAGAGTAACATTCATTTGATTAGCCCATTGGGTAATATTCTCATCATTCCATTCATAAGGTGGGAGAAAATATGATGCATCTTTTTGTAAGATGCCAAATTTTTTCATCTCTTTATAATTGTTTAACAAATCTTGTTTAAATTCTTCTTCAGAAACTAATAATTTTTTATTCTTTGACCAGTTATTATACAATATGTGCTTATCTGAATGAGCTCCTAAATAATGCCCGTTTTCTTTAGCTGTATTTATAAATTCTTTAAAACTTTCATTTCTATAAAAATCGCCAGTTAAAAAAAATGAAGCTTTTATGTGATGCTTTTTTAAAATACTTAAAATTTGATTTCTACCTTCTGCAAATTCATGTCCAGAAAACAAAAGATGTATTTTTTTTGTTGAACGACTGCCTCTAACTATTGCTCCAGACTTATCAATTTCATTTATGCTTTTTATATGACCATTTATTTGACTTTCAATTTCTAAAGAAGATAAATAATATACCAAGCTAGCAGTTCCATCCATAGTAGGCTCATTGGTAGAGTAATCTCCTACATCATCATGATAAACAAAATAATCAGATTGAAGAGCAGCATAACTATCTTCTAATTGTAACTCTAAACCGATTAAACCATTAAAAATAGAACCATAAACCGGACCATCAATAAGTCCACCGTATGTTTGAAATCCATTTAAATGATTTAAAGAGGAGTGTGGATTTATTGGTGAATCTCCATAATAAGGCAATCCTACAACCATACTTGTCCCCCATGGATTACAGCCAAACAACCAGTCACGTAATGCTGCTTCCATTTCTTCATATTTATTACTATTTGATAAATTTCTATACAATTTACACTGAGTTACCGCTGCAGTCACAAAATTATTAGAGCACCAAACAAAAGGAATTCCAATTAGAAAAGGATTATTCTTTCCTTTCTGATATAATAACTCTAATCCCTTATCGTAATAATTAGTTACCTCAGTCTTTTCATCATCTAATAAATTAACAGCCAATTGATAGTGGCCTGCATTTAAAAATGGATAATATTGATAGTGATTTACAGAATCTAATCCCATCCATGGAGAAGTAATTTCCATACATGCAAAATCTAAAGCTTCCTTTTTATATATCTCTTTTTTTGTAATTTCATAAAGTGAACTTGCCCCTAACTCCATGTCGTCTAACCAGTTTTCTTCTTCATAAAAATAGGGACCTTTTGCTGGTGCAGTTTGGCTAGCACCTGGAGTAGATTTTCCATAATTATATGCATCTTTTGCTCTTTGGGGTAAGTCTTTAACATATTTTGGAAAGAACTCTTTTAAAACTTCCGATCCAAGAGCAAATGCAGATGCAAATTTACCAGAAGTTGAAGCGGTTCCTGTAGAGCGATTTTTATATTTAAAAAGCCCTTGAATATCTCCACTGACAGGATAAACTGGTCGTCCCTTATATTTTTTATTATAAACCACAGTATCCAAAGTAGGAAGACGAAATCCGGAATGATCTCTATCATCTGCTATTTGATTATAAAATTCACTGGGATTAGGATTCATCTTCTTTAACCAATCCATTCCGAATTTTGCCTCATCAATAATATCTGGAATACCGTTTACACCTGGCAAACCATTGGCTTGATACGCATCTCCAAAAGCTTTAGGGTTTTCTTTATAGGCAAATAACAATTGAAAAATAGCATTAGCAGATGTTGCCGTATATTGTAAATAGTCTGTTGCATCATGCCAGCCTCCTGTAACATCTATACGCTCACCCTCACGTTTTTTTGGATAAACAATATACCCGTCATTGACATGACAAGAATCATTAAGAAACGGATTAAAAAAACACCTTTGTTGGCGCATATATTTAAGTAAATAATCTGCTGTATTGTCATAAACGCTTGGATCAATTCTAAAAATATTCGATCTTATTTTATCTACTTTTAAATAATACGTTCCCACCTTTTTAAAGGTGCTGAAATTTAATCGAAATGAAGATTTAAACGGACCATATTTCCCTTTAGGTACTACTTGTTCAGAGGAAAAAACTACTTTGTTTGTTTTGGCATCATGCAAAGTGAATTTGGTTACATCTAAATCATGTTTTAATCCAAGAACAGCAACTTTTATAGAATTTGGCAAATACCCCAGGTTATTTATTCGAATCCAAGATTTTATTGTTTTAGGTTCACTTGATTCTTTTAATGGTTTAAAACCAAAATTTAAAAAAGAAAAAAATAATATGGCTATTATAATTAAATTCTTCATAGATAAATATTTACAAATTCTTTAGTACACGACAAAAATACATTTGTCTGATTTTCAGTAAAATAAGTGTTATGTAATTAATTTAAAACATTAGGTTTCAGTATATTAAAATAATAATCCTATTTATTTTTCTAATGAAGAAAACCAATGTAAGCGTTAAAAATAGTGAATTAATTTCAGTTTTACTTTGGAATCTGATCTGATTGCAAAACTTATCTTTAGATTATTACCAGAGAAAGGTAAATATATATGGACTATAGACCGAACCAATTGGAAGTTCGGAGAAACTAATATCAATATCTTTATGTTAGGTATTGTTTATAAAGGAGTTGCTTTTTCTTGTAGTATTAACCCAACCAACCTTCTCTATCTAAACTGCGATATTGTATTGCCTCTGCAATATGATCGGGTAAAATACCCTTCTCATCGGCTAGGTCAGCGATAGTTCTTGCTACTTTTAAAATTCGATCATAAGCTCTTGCAGAAAGATTCAATCTATCCATTGCAGTTTTAAGTAATAATTTAGAATCCTTATTCAAGGCACAATATTCTCGAATCTGTTTTACATGCATTTGCGCATTATAATGTACTTTTTCATTATCAGAAAATCTCTTTGTCTGAATTTCTCTGGCCTCTGTAACTCTTTCCCTAATCACCTTACTCAACTCCCCATTTCTATCTTCAGATAGTTTTTCAAAGGGCACAGGCTGGACTTCAATATGCAGATCAATTCTATCTAATAACGGTCCTGATATTTTACCCAGATATCTTTGCATCTCATAAGGAGAAGAAGTTACAGCTTTATCATCATCCACAAAATATCCACTCGGACTCGGATTCATGCTTGCCACCAGCATAAAACTACTGGGATAAGTTACCGTAAATTTTGCACGTGAAATTGTAACTTCTCTATCTTCCAATGGTTGTCGCAAAACTTCTAAGGCACTTCGCTTGAATTCTGGCAATTCATCTAAAAATAAAACGCCATTATGTGATAAAGAAATTTCCCCTGGCTGTGGATAAGTACCGCCCCCAACAAGCGCCACATCACTGATCGTGTGGTGTGGAGAACGAAAAGGTCTCTGGCTCATCAAACCGTGTTCTTTAACTTTACCCACAACTGAATGAATTTTGGTAGTTTCCAAGGCTTCCATCAACGACATAGGAGGTAAAATAGAAGGAAGCCTTTTAGCCAGCATTGTTTTCCCTGAACCGGGAGGACCAATCAAAATAATATTATGACCACCTGCTGCAGCAATTTCCATACAGCGTTTAATGGTTTCCTGCCCTTTTACATCAGCAAAGTCGAAATCAGAATGATCCAGTTCATTATAAAACTCTTTTCGAGTATCTATTTTCAAAGGGTTCAATGTAGATTTATTTTTAAAAAAATCAATGACTTCCTTTATGTTTTCTATAGCATATACATCCAGATCATTAACAACTGCGGCTTCTTTTGCATTTTGTTTTGGCAATAAAAACCCTTTAAATCCTTCTTCCCTAGCCTTGATAGCAATGGGTAAAGCTCCTTTAATGGGCTGTAACCCTCCATCAAGGGATAACTCTCCCATGATCACATAATCTCCTATATCTTCCGCTTTGATCTGATTGGATGCAACTAAAACCCCCATTGCTAGAGTGAGGTCATAGGCAGAGCCTTCTTTTCTTAAATCGGCCGGAGCCATATTGATCGTGATTTTTTTTCCAGGAAGTTTAAATCCGTTATTCTTTAATGCAGCCGAAATTCGATAACTACTTTCCTTGATCGCATTATCAGGTAATCCAACTAAGTGATAGGCAATACCTTTATCAATATTCACCTCAACAGTGATGGTAGTTGCTTCTACTCCAAAAACAGCACTACCATATACTTTTACAAGCATAGATCTGGTTTTTCTATTTGTGTTGAAATAATTTAGAAGTAAACATTTTAAGACTCCTTTTATAAAAAATCCTACTATATTTAATGGAACCAAAACTAAAAGTGAACTTTTTTCTTTTTTATATATCCACTTCTTACTGGTTTTGGAATTCGTAATATGCTTAATTGTTTGGATATTTAGACAAGCTCAGTACGGGTAAAAAAGAATCAAAAAAACCATACCTACAATTATACTACTTATAAATCATCTATTTCTTTGGAATAAAACTCATCGCTCTCTCTGTCATTGCAGTAATAGTCAAAGAAGGATTAACCCCCGGATTTGAAGACATAGCAGACCCATCGCAAATATACATATTTTGATAACCAAATACTTTTTGGTTTTTATCAATTACACCATGTTCTTTGTCTTTTCCTATCACAGCACCACCTAAAATATGTGCTGTTGACGGTGAACCCAATAAAATATCGGTACTCATCATAAAGGCATTTCCATTAATTTCTTTGGCAACTTTATCTGCTAATGTTTTTGCCATGGGTATAAATGGCGTAGGTTTTACTCCCAATGATAGTTTTGAAGACAAATTGAACCATCCTCTTTTTAGTTTGATTGTACTATCTAAATGCTGCATAAACAATAGGATTACCGTTCTTTTTGCATAATCTTTTCTAAAATAATTACCTATCCAAACTGTAGGATGCAATATCAATTCTTTTAATAATTGAAAAAATCTAATAAATACATTTTTACCAAAAACCATTGGAATAATCAGTATTTTCCAGAAATTAGAGCCTACTCCATATCTTACGGCTTCTACATGTCCATCTTCATCAGGAGAAAAAATAGAGCCGATTGCAATACCTTTTGAAAGATCCAGATCCTTATCCTTGGTTGTAATCAGAGACAAGTTTTCATTGTTGGTTCGTATATGGTTCCCTACTTCATCAGATAACCTAGGTAAAAACTTTTTAGCTTTCATATCCAACAGTAAACGAACTGTACCCAAAACACCTCCTGAAAAGATCACTCCTTTTGTTTTTACAGAACCTAAACTTTTATTAAAATACGAAGTAGAATCTTTAAATTCAATAGTATAACTCAGATTTGAATCTCCTTCATTATTTTCTTTTACAGATGTCACTAGTTTTTCAGCAATTATCTTTGCTCCTTTTTTTTGAGCCAGATATAAATAATTTTTATCTAAAGAATTTTTTGCATTATTGGGACATCCCGTCATGCATTGTCCACAAAAATTACATCCCACTCTGTTGGGACCTTCGCCATTAAAAAATGGATCTTTAACTTCAACATCACTTTTACCAAAATAAACAGAAACTTTGGGTGCTTCAAACTTATCAGATCTTCCCATTTGTTTCGCTACTTTTTGCAAAGCAATATCAGAATCATAAAACTTTGGGTTTTTTGTAGCTCCTAACATTTTTTCTGCAACCACATAATGGGGTCGCAATTCGCTTTCTCAATCGGCTAATTCTTTCCAGTTTCCACTGTTAAAAAAATCACTTTTAGGAATTGGCAAAGTATTCGCATAAACCAAAGAACCTCCACCTACTCCTACACCACTAATAATGGTTGCATGACGAAAAATAGTCATCTTTAATATGCCAAACATTTTAAAAATTGGCAACCAAAGCCATTTTTTAAGTTGCCAGTTGGTCTTTGGAAAATCTTCTTTTTTATACCATTTCCCTTTTTCAATTACAAGAACTTTATATCCTTTCTCAGATAAACGTAATGCAGAAACAGAGCCCCCAAAACCGGAACCTATAATCACATAATCGTAGTCAAATTGCTGTTTCATTTAAAAAAATATTCCATAAATATAAAAATCTTTTTAACAATAGCCCGTTAAGATAAAAAATAATTAAATTCGAAAAATATAATCTACAAGAAAATGAAATTTATTAAAAAAATACTATTGCTACTTTTTATAATTATTCTAGGTATTTACTTAATTCCTGCATCTTCATCTGATTTTTTTGAATTGTACCAAAAAAATGATGAAACTTCACAAAATTTAAAAGAATTTCAGTCAAAACCCACAAAAGAATTAGAAATTGATGGTGTTAAATGGAAATATTATTCCAGTGGAAATGGGAATAAAACCATTCTATTTTTACATGGAATGGGTGGAGCTTATGATTTATGGTGGCAACAAATAAAAGAATTTGAAAAAGATTATAAGGTGATAACATATACTCTCCCTGAAGAAATAAATTCACTTGAAAAAGCTGCATTAGGAATTCTAGAAATCTTAAAAAATGAAGAAGTTGATAAGTTTTATGCGGTTGGCACTTCAATGGGTGGGTATATTACACAATACTTAGTAAAAATCATACCAAATAGAGTTGAAAAAGCAGTTTTTGGGAACACTTTTCCTCCAAACAATGTTCTAGAAAAAGAAAATGCTGCTAAAAGCAAAGTAATACCTTTATTACCTGAAATTTTATTATCAAAATTAGGAGATAAAAAATTAGACAATGAAATAATTCCTGCGGCTAAAAACTCTGCATTATTAAAAGCTTTTTTGCCCAGTTTACCTTTTAGCAAAAAGCAATTTATGAATAGGTATTCTGTTGTTATTGATAAGTTTGTAGCAACTCCTGATAAATCCGACATAAAAAGGATTCCTAAATTAATTATTGAATCAGATAACGATCCTTTGATACCATCTGGATTGAGAAAAGAAATTAAAGAGCTTTATCCTGATGCCCAAATATTCACATTTCATAATGAAGGTCATTTTCCTTATATAAATGCTGCAAAGGAATACAATAAAGTTCTACGAGAATTTTTTAATTAAAAAAACAATAATAACCAAAAGACAATGAATGATTTAAGCACAAAAACCGGGTGACTCACGTCACCCAGTAATTATATCTTTATAATTTGTGAAGCCATTTAGAGACCGAGACTTCCTCTTCAATCAGTGATCTTAGTTCATTTATATTTACTCTTTCCTGCTGCATTGAATCTCTATGGCGAATGGTCACGGTATTATCTTTTATTGTATCATGATCTACTGTGATACAGATTGGAGTTCCTACCGCATCTTGTCTGCGATACCTGCGACCGATAGCATCTTTTTCATCATAACTTACACTGAAGTCAAATTTAAGATCATCTAATATTTCCCTTGCAATTTCAGGCAAACCATCTTTTTTAACCAATGGTAAAATGGCTGCTTTGGTAGGAGCTAAAACAGCAGGTAATTTTAAAACAATTCTTTCTGATCCATTTTCTAAAACTTCATTTTGCAAGGCAGTTGAAAAAATAGCAAGGAACATTCTGTCTAAACCTATAGATGTTTCAATTACATATGGTACATAACTTTTATTCACTTCATGATCAAAGTATTGTAGTTTTTTACCAGAATGTTCTTCATGCGCTTTTAGATCAAAATCTGTTCTAGAATGAATACCTTCCAGTTCTTTAAACCCAAATGGAAAATCAAACTCTATATCAGCTGCTGCATTTGCATAATGTGCAAGTTTATCGTGATCGTGAAAACGATAATTCTCTTCTCCCAATCCAAGTGATAAATGCCAGTTCAAACGTTTTTCTTTCCAGTATTCATACCATTTTAAATCTTCTCCCGGACGAACAAAAAATTGCATTTCCATTTGTTCAAATTCACGCATTCTAAAAATAAACTGTCTTGCAACAATCTCATTTCTAAAGGCTTTACCAGTTTGCGCAATTCCGAATGGAATTTTCATCCTACCGGTTTTTTGCACATTTGCAAAGTTTACAAAAATTCCCTGTGCAGTTTCCGGACGTAAATAAAGGTCCATTGCAGAATCTGCTGATGCACCCAGTTTTGTACCAAACATCAGATTAAATTGTTTTACATCTGTCCAATTCCTTGATCCCGAAACAGGACAAGCAATTTCCAATTCTTCAATTAGATTTTTTACATCAACAAGATCTTCTTTTTCTAAAGATTTTGCCATGCGCTTTAATACCTCCTCTTTTTTGGCTAAATATTTAATTACCCTCGGATTGGTGGTAATAAATTCTTGTTCATTAAAAGATTCTCCAAAACGTTTAGCAGCTTTTTTTATCTCTTTTTGAGCTTTCAGATTTAATTTCTCTGCATAATCTTCTATTAAAACATCAGCACGATATCTTTTTTTAGAATCTTTGTTATCAATTAACGGATCGTTAAAAGCATCAACATGCCCAGAGGCCTTCCAGGTTTTAGGATGCATAAATATTGCAGAATCCAGACCTACAATATTCTCATTCATTTGCACCATGGATTTCCACCAGTAATTTCTTATGTTTTTTTTGAGTTCAACACCGTTTTGAGCATAATCATAAACAGCACTAAGTCCGTCATAAATTTCACTTGACTGAAAAATATAACCATATTCTTTTGCATGTGATATTACCTTT
>JADGEA010000094.1 GCA_016744615.1 Flavobacteriaceae bacterium | reverse complement strand
TCTATAAACCTAGCTTTACAACTTCTAAATCGCGATGATAAATTAAATAAGCTTTTTTATATATTTCCATTCAATACCTTAGTAGAGCAAACTAAAAAAGTCTTTGATGATATATTTCAAGATCAAGTAGATATATCTGTAATCAATTCTATTACTCCAATTAAAGATCAAAACCAAGAAGATACTGAAACTAATTATGAACAATTATATATAAATAGATTATTTTTTAATTCTCCAATTATTATTACTACTCATATTGCCTTATTTAATATTCTTTTTGGCACCACAAAAGAGGATAATTTTCCGCTTTGGCAACTAGCTAATAGTGTGATTATACTAGATGAAATACAAAGCTATAATAATCAGCTTTGGTGGTATATGGTTGAATTTTTTGATAAGTATGCGAAATATCTGAATATCAAAATTATAATCATGTCAGCTACTCTGCCTAAGCTTGATCAACTTTTAAATAAGCAAAGTAGTAATTTTGTCGATTTATTAAAACAGAAAAGAGATTATTTTTTTTATAACCCATATTTTAAAAATCGAGTACATATTGATTATTCATTATTAGCTAAAAAAACAAATTTTGATGAATTAATTATAATATTAGAATCAGAGACTAAGACATATCAAAAGATATTGTTTGAATTTATCAAAAAACAGTCTGCTAGAGAGTTTTATGATCTGATAAAAGATCAGTATAAAAATGTATATGAACTAACAGGAGACGATAATAAAGCATATAGACAATTTGTAATTAATAAAACTAAGGAAAATAAGGCAATTATCATTATTGCAACTCAAGTCATAGAAGCTGGGATAGATATTGATATGGATTTAGGTTTTAAAGATATATCTACTTTAGATGGAGAAGAACAATTTATGGGCAGAATTAATAGGAGTTGTCAAAAAAATCATATTAATCCCAAAGTTTATTTTTTTGATTATGATGATGCTTCAAGTATTTATAAAAATGATAATAGGTTAGCTTATGATTTAAAACAAGAGAGTTACCAAAAACATTTACAAAACAAAGATTTTCATAATTACTATACAGAAATATTAGATCAAATTCAAAAAAATGGCTTAAGATTTGATAATGGGCTAAATACAAATTATGATAATTTTGAAAATGATATAACCCAACTGAACTATAAAGAAATATCTAAGAGAATGACTTTAATAACAGAACAAAGTTTTAGTCTTTATTTTCCTTTTCAAATTGATATTTCAATTTATGAAAATATCAATGAATTTGTAAATATTCCAAAAAAATATTTAACATCTAATAAATTAGATGGTAAAAAAGTTTGGGATGATTTTTTAATATTAAATGAGATAAAAAGATTTAGTTATAAAGAATATAAAAAATATCATTTAAACTCATTAATGCAATTTTTTACATTTAATATTATTAAATATGGCGATAGAAGTCAGCCTTGTATTGGTGAAGAAGTTAGGGGATATTTTTATATCGCAGATTATGAAGAATTTATTCAAGATGGAAAATTTGATAGACAAGCCTATCAAGAAAAGTGTAATTGTTTATTTTTATAGTATAAGTGAAATAAAAAATGCAAATAAATGGCACCTTAATTAATTATTATTTTCACTGTCAAAGGCAGTGTTGGCTACATGCTAATCGTATTAATTTAGAAGAAAATTCTGAAGATGTTAGAATTGGCAAAGTGTTGCATGAAATCAATGAAGAGAAAAATAAGCTTTCTGAAATCACTATAGATAATGTCAAAATTGATAAAATAACTCAAGATTATTTAGTAGAAATTAAGAAATCTGATAGTGATGTTGAGGCTGTGAAGTGGCAAGTTTTATTATATTTGTATAAACTTAAACAAAAGGGTATTTTTAAAAAAGGTAAGATTGAATTTATTGAGAAAAATAAGCAAGATAAAAAAATACATTATATTGAACTAGATGAAGAGAATGAAATTCAACTCTTGGCAAGTTTAGAAAAAGTCAACAACTTAATTCAATCACCTAATCCACCTGTAGCTATTTTAGAGAAAAAGTGCAAAAAATGTGCTTATTATGAATATTGTTTCATTTAATGGTATAAGATCATGGCAAAAAATCATACTAGATATATTTTCTCAATGGGCGAACTTAAGAGAAAAGATAATTCAATCGTCTTTAAAAATCAAAAAAACAATTTTTATATTCCGGTGGAAGAAACCAGAGAACTTTATTGTTTGAATGAAGTTAGTTTTAATACAAAGTTCTTAGATTTTATTGCTAAAGCTGGAATTACGATACACTTTTTTAATTATCACGGATACTATAGTGGCACATTCTATCCGAAAGAAAATCTAGTAAGCGGAGATCTAACAGTAAGGCAAGCAAATACATATGTAAACAATAGACTTGTTGTTGCAAAAGCTATTGTTAAAGCAATTAGACAAAATATATATGATATTTTGTATCATTATTATAGACATGATAAAAAGTCTCTAAAAACTACACTGGATTTTTTAAAAACAGATATTCCTAAATTCCTAAATAAAGAATTAGAGATAAAACAAATTCTATTTTTAGAAGGACAAATATGGATGAAATTTTATGAGAGTTTTAAGCATTTTTTGCCAAAAGACTTTATTATGAATAAAAGAGTAAAAAGACCACCAGACAATCCTATGAATGCCCTAGTGAGTTTTGGCAATACAATTCTTTATACAAAAACAATTTCAGCAATTTACCAAACTCATTTAAATCAAACCATAAGTTTCTTACACGAACCAAGAGAAGCAAGATTTAGTCTTAGTTTAGATATAAGTGAAGCTTTCAAACCAATCATAGTTTTTAAAACTATTTTTGATTTAGTGAATCGAAATCAGCTTCAAGTTGCCAAACACTTTGATAAAGAATTAAATTATTCCTTACTCAATGAAACTGGTAAAAAAATATTTATAGATGCTTTAGAAACCAGACTAAACAATACCTTTATCCATCCCAAGTTAAAAAGAAAAGTATCTTATAAACATTGTATTAAACTAGATGCTTATAAGTTGATCAAATTTATCACAGAAGATAAAGACTTTATGCCATTTTTACTGAAGGATAAATTTTGAAGAAAAATATTAATTATAATTACATATTTTTGTTTTATGATATAGCAGATGAATTTAGTGAGGTTGGAAAATATAGAACTGTAAAAGTTTTTAATATCTGTAAAAAATATCTAAAACATCATCAAAAATCTATATTTAGAGGAAATATTACTCCAGCTAATCAGATAAAATTAAAGAAAGAAGTTGAAAAAGTAATAGACCATAAATTGGATTTTATAACCATGATAAAAGTCCTGAATGAAGGAAATTTTGAAGAAGAGACCATTGGTACTAATCACAAAAATAGTGAATCAATTTTTATCTGAAATTTTCCAACCAATTCTGACTTGAAATTGTTTAATAATACCATTATATAAGGGCTTAATAAGGAAAATTAATAATTTATGGAAAAAACATTTTTAGTTGGAAAAAATGCTGGAAACCTATATAGGACTTATGTTTCTATAAACATAGATGGTGAATCCAGAGTACTTGAACTGACACAAGAGTTGTATTGAAACTGATTTTTTAAAAGGCAAATGATTTACAATAAAATCTTGAACTGACACAAGAGTTGTATTGAAACGCCTTCAACTTAGCAAAATCTGTTGCAAAAAATTGCCTTGAACTGACACAAGAGTTGTATTGAAACATAGTCCCTGCTGCTGCTTGATCGCCCCACATGGCAGCTTGAACTGACACAAGAGTTGTATTGAAACGATGCTATTTAGATGCAGGGACGCTGGGTTTTTAGGCTTGAACTGACACAAGAGTTGTATTGAAACGTAGGACAAAAAAATAAACTAGGAAAGTCTGAGGTGCTTGAACTGACACAAGAGTTGTATTGAAACATAAGAGATATTGCTTTTGCAAGAGATGCAATTGCCTTGAACTGACACAAGAGTTGTATTGAAACATGGGAATATTTAAATCCCTTGCAATATTATTTAAACTTGAACTGACACAAGAGTTGTATTGAAACTATGTGAAGTCTCAATTACATTTTTAATAGTAAAAGCTTGAACTGACACAAGAGTTGTATTGAAACATAACAATTGAAGCTAAAAATGACACTGGTGACAACTCTTGAACTGACACAAGAGTTGTATTGAAACAAGCTTTATCCAAAATTAGCGGCTTGACTGCGTTAGCTTGAACTGACACAAGAGTTGTATTGAAACTTGTTAATTTCAAATAAATTGTTACCAAGAGCATACTTGAACTGACACAAGAGTTGTATTGAAACCTTGCTTGCTATATGGTCAAACTACAAACGAGTACTTGAACTGACACAAGAGTTGTATTGAAACTAGCATGACTCCCAAAAAGGAAGTGCTAACTATTAACTTGAACTGACACAAGAGTTGTATTGAAACGATATAAACCAAGACTTATATCTTTTTATCACTGTCTTGAACTGACACAAGAGTTGTATTGAAACGTATGTAATTAAAAAAAATAACGAAACCTCATTGATCTTGAACTGACACAAGAGTTGTATTGAAACTAGTAATTACCATGCGACCCCCAATAGCCGCCCCTTGAACTGACACAAGAGTTGTATTGAAACCAAAGACCAAGGCTATAACTCAATATAACTTCTTTTCTTGAACTGACACAAGAGTTGTATTGAAACTTAGAAGACAATGATTTTCCTGTTTCTGATTCAACTTGAACTGACACAAGAGTTGTATTGAAACGGCTTAAAAAGGCAGTTCAAAAATATAGCCCTTCAACTTGAACTGACACAAGAGTTGTATTGAAACAAAGAAGTTATTGCAGTTAATCGATAATAATCAAACTTGAACTGACACAAGAGTTGTATTGAAACCAATTAAATGAAACCCTTTATGCCTTACGTGGTAACTTGAACTGACACAAGAGTTGTATTGAAACCTAGTATTAACCTTATTAAGTAATATTGTTGCAAGTCTTGAACTGACACAAGAGTTGTATTGAAACATATCCCATAAACTGAATCAACTCCCAAAATATTAACTTGAACTGACACAAGAGTTGTATTGAAACAGTATTGAAGCCTTTAAAGTCATTAACATAAAATTACTTGAACTGACACAAGAGTTGTATTGAAACCTATACCAATTAATGCCAACTGAAGTAGGAATGTCCTTGAACTGACACAAGAGTTGTATTGAAACTTGGTTTAGCAAAAGATTGGATATGGCTGCTTTTAATCTTGAACTGACACAAGAGTTGTATTGAAACGTGGTTATTGATGGTTCCTTATCTAACACCTCTATACTTGAACTGACACAAGAGTTGTATTGAAACCCAGCTAAGTTATTTAACTGTTCGGAACTAATAGAAGCTTGAACTGACACAAGAGTTGTATTGAAACTTAAACAGATTACAAGTATTGTTTTACAGTTTTTTACTTGAACTGACACAAGAGTTGTATTGAAACAATATACATGTTTTTATTAATATGTATATCTTTAACTTGAACTGACACAAGAGTTGTATTGAAACAGTTATCTTAATTAATTCTCCTAAGATTGAACGTGGCTTGAACTGACACAAGAGTTGTATTGAAACCAATAGCAGTTGACTCTATAATTTTTCTAGCTGAGAACTTGAACTGACACAAGAGTTGTATTGAAACTACGGTGGTGGTCATACAAAAGCATGGGTACATGCTTGAACTGACACAAGAGTTGTATTGAAACGATTTAAAGTTTATTTTAGAAGCCAACAAAGAACCTCTTGAACTGACACAAGAGTTGTATTGAAACTGAGTTATCTTTGATAATTCAGATCTTAATTGGTCCGACTTGAACTGACACAAGAGTTGTATTGAAACAGATTAATTATTTTTAGAATTTCTGGTGTTGATGTCTTGAACTGACACAAGAGTTGTATTGAAACTGCTTAATTAATGCAATCAACTTAAAAAACTTATTATCTTGAACTGACACAAGAGTTGTATTGAAACGAACTTCTAACTACTTATTCCATTCCTTGAACTGACACAAGAGTTGTATTGAAACAATATGGGACTGATTTTTATCAGGAATATAGAATTTCCTTGAACTGACACAAGAGTTGTATTGAAACTAATGTAATCCTTTTTTAGACATGCCATTTACAGCTCTTGAACTGACACAAGAGTTGTATTGAAACTTAAATGACATAAGTAATTGTATAAATGAAATAAAATCTTGAACTGACACAAGAGTTGTATTGAAACTTGTCATGGATGCTTATTTTGTTGAGTATTGATTCTTCCTTGAACTGACACAAGAGTTGTATTGAAACATGTTAATATTAACGTTTATAGTTGGTGAGAATGCTTGAACTGACACAAGAGTTGTATTGAAACGGTATTAACGGCAATTCAGCTTTGAATACAATTTCACTTGAACTGACACAAGAGTTGTATTGAAACATAAATTTGGTGGATATTGTTAATTGTATTAACACTTGAACTGACACAAGAGTTGTATTGAAACTATGTTGTTCAACAATTTTACAGCAGTTTGAATGCTTGAACTGACACAAGAGTTGTATTGAAACCATTTTGAGAAAACCATTAAAATAACTAAGGATCTTCTTGAACTGACACAAGAGTTGTATTGAAACGAAGATATAGATCCAGTTTCTGTAATTAGGAATTTCTTGAACTGACACAAGAGTTGTATTGAAACATTATAACAATATCAAATTTTTTATTCCATCTGGAAACTTGAACTGACACAAGAGTTGTATTGAAACTCAGCATCGACCGAATTATATTTTATAATCGCTTCCTTGAACTGACACAAGAGTTGTATTGAAACAATATACCCGGCAAGGCGTGTTTTTGAGAAAAGAATCTTGAACTGACACAAGAGTTGTATTGAAACTTGGCATTTTGTTCTATGTTAATATTTACATTAATACTTGAACTGACACAAGAGTTGTATTGAAACTCAATAACTTGGGTTTTTTTTGCCTGAGATACATGTCTTGAACTGACACAAGAGTTGTATTGAAACAGTTGCTAATCTTAAGATTTTATATAGCGTTTTTATTCTTGAACTGACACAAGAGTTGTATTGAAACTTAGCAACGTAACTGGGGCTTTCATATACCCCTTCCTTGAACTGACACAAGAGTTGTATTGAAACAGGGGTTGTGTCTAGCTCTTAAGACCATTAAAAGAACTTGAACTGACACAAGAGTTGTATTGAAACTGAGCGGTTCCGGATTCAAACAATTTCCAAATCTTACTTGAACTGACACAAGAGTTGTATTGAAACTGCTAGCTTCTGATCCTTTTTCTAAAAATTTTAGTACCTTGAACTGACACAAGAGTTGTATTGAAACTTTGTTATTTTTGCTAATTCCGATCTTAACTGGTCACTTGAACTGACACAAGAGTTGTATTGAAACGTTGTTACAATTATTGGAAATAAGGTAGCGATATGACTTGAACTGACACAAGAGTTGTATTGAAACCATTTTGAACAAACTATTAAAATAACTAAGGATCTTACTTGAACTGACACAAGAGTTGTATTGAAACGAAGAAATGATAGGAGGCATTCCAAATTTTACACATCTTGAACTGACACAAGAGTTGTATTGAAACCATGACAGTGGTGATGAATTGGGTACTGATTACTCTTGAACTGACACAAGAGTTGTATTGAAACAATTCTACAATTTAACCGGACACAAGATATTAACTTGAACTGACACAAGAGTTGTATTGAAACTTGCTCAGCAGCACTGTGCTTAATCCTACTGCTATTCTTGAACTGACACAAGAGTTGTATTGAAACTAATATGGTTCGCCTGCAACCGTATTGTAAAAACTTGAACTGACACAAGAGTTGTATTGAAACTGTGTTGATGTCACCTAGTATATTGTGTGCATTACCCTTGAACTGACACAAGAGTTGTATTGAAACTGTAAATTAACTTCTAAGGTATGTTTTTTTATCATACTTGAACTGACACAAGAGTTGTATTGAAACTAAAATAATAAATGCCGGGTGTACTGCCAAAGAATCCTTGAACTGACACAAGAGTTGTATTGAAACACGGAATTGTATTTTATAATTGCTTCATGAATTAACCTTGAACTGACACAAGAGTTGTATTGAAACGTATGATAATACCTGATGAACCTTTTTTGACTAGAAACTTGAACTGACACAAGAGTTGTATTGAAACTATACATCTAGCTTTAGTATTTGGTAGGCGTAAGCTTGAACTGACACAAGAGTTGTATTGAAACAAACTTTCTTCTATATTATCAAGGATCGTCTGCATTCTTGAACTGACACAAGAGTTGTATTGAAACATAATAACAACATCGAATTTTTTATTCCATCTGGAACTTGAACTGACACAAGAGTTGTATTGAAACTAGTATGGCTCGCCTGCAACCGTATTATAAAAAGGCTTGAACTGACACAAGAGTTGTATTGAAACTTGCTCAACAACACTGTGCTTAATCCTACAGCTATTCTTGAACTGACACAAGAGTTGTATTGAAACTACCTACGTCTTTATATTTATTCCAAAATTCCAGCACTTGAACTGACACAAGAGTTGTATTGAAACGGGAGAGTGTACACAATACTTTCAACCACTTCATTTCTTGAACTGACACAAGAGTTGTATTGAAACAAAAGGAAAAATCAGCTTTGATAAGGGATATAAATTTCTTGAACTGACACAAGAGTTGTATTGAAACGATTATCTTTCCAAGCGGTTTCGGAATAAACATTATTCTTGAACTGACACAAGAGTTGTATTGAAACCGGTTACGGTTAAATGATGAGGGCAGAAAAGATTTCTTGAACTGACACAAGAGTTGTATTGAAACCGTGAAGTTAAAACTAGAGGCTTTAGATATTCCTTATCTTGAACTGACACAAGAGTTGTATTGAAACTGACCTTAATTCCCTGAAATGGAGCTATGATGATTTGCTTGAACTGACACAAGAGTTGTATTGAAACGAAACTGAAACATCTTCTAAAAAGATTTTATTTAACCTTGAACTGACACAAGAGTTGTATTGAAACTGAAATGGTTCGCCTGCAACCGTATTGTAAAAAGCTTGAACTGACACAAGAGTTGTATTGAAACATGAGAGGTACTTGACGGCTGGGATGATAAGCAACTTGAACTGACACAAGAGTTGTATTGAAACCCTAAAATTCCGCCTAAAGATCCTAAGATAGAGTCACTTGAACTGACACAAGAGTTGTATTGAAACGACGTATTCAACAGCTTTTGGAAGCTATTGGAAGACTTGAACTGACACAAGAGTTGTATTGAAACTTTCTTCCGAGTTCATTAGGTTGTAATGGAGAATGTTCTTGAACTGACACAAGAGTTGTATTGAAACGGAAATAAAGTGGGAGACTGTAACACCTAAAGATACTTGAACTGACACAAGAGTTGTATTGAAACTAATATGGTTCGCCTGCAACCGTATTATAAAAAGCTTGAACTGACACAAGAGTTGTATTGAAACAGTACAAAAAGAAACTCACTTGAACTGACACAAGAGTTGTATTGAAACTATATTATTCAACAATTTTACAGCGGTTTGAATGCTTGAACTGACACAAGAGTTGTATTGAAACGTAAATGCGTCTATCACCCTCTGCCTTATTATGGCACTTGAACTGACACAAGAGTTGTATTGAAACGACGTATTTAGCAGCTTTTGGAAGCTGTTAGAAGACACTTGAACTGACACAAGAGTTGTATTGAAACTTAGTCGTGACATTCTTGAATTGATTTAATAATCCTTCTTGAACTGACACAAGAGTTGTATTGAAACCTGGTTGGATGCACCGTAATTCTAATCATTTCTGCTTGAACTGACACAAGAGTTGTATTGAAACAATATACCCGGCAAGGCGTGTTTTTGAGAAAAGAATCTTGAACTGACACAAGAGTTGTATTGAAACTTGGCATTTTGTTCTATGTTAATATTTACATTAATACTTGAACTGACACAAGAGTTGTATTGAAACTCAATAACTTGGGTTTTTTTTGCCTGAGATACATGTCTTGAACTGACACAAGAGTTGTATTGAAACAGTTGCTAATCTTAAGATTTTATATAGCGTTTTTATTCTTGAACTGACACAAGAGTTGTATTGAAACCTGCCATAACTTCGACTTCTTATTACGCTGTCTATTCTTGAACTGACACAAGAGTTGTATTGAAACGATTATTACTTAAATAATACAAGGCAAATAAAAGACCTTGAACTGACACAAGAGTTGTATTGAAACATAAATTCTTTTGCATTAACTCTTTCTTTATTTTCACTTGAACTGACACAAGAGTTGTATTGAAACCTCTCCAACAGCATGTAAGATCAACTTATTAAGTTCTTGAACTGACACAAGAGTTGTATTGAAACATAGCTCCGGCTTCCATGCCTAAAACTATCTTAGACTTGAACTGACACAAGAGTTGTATTGAAACTTGAATGCGTCTATAACCTTCTGCCTTATGATGGCATCTTGAACTGACACAAGAGTTGTATTGAAACCCTTAACAGATCCAAATTTAGAACTTACCGCCTTGCTTGAACTGACACAAGAGTTGTATTGAAACTGCTCATGGTTTGTGTATAAGTATGACCTGCGTATAACTTGAACTGACACAAGAGTTGTATTGAAACTTGTCTGTGGATAAAAAAATCATAACGCAGGTTTTCTTGAACTGACACAAGAGTTGTATTGAAACTAATTATGCTCATGGTACAAGAAATAATCTAGTGCAACTTGAACTGACACAAGAGTTGTATTGAAACTTGTTCTGCGTTCATATCTATTTAGCTCGTCTTTCTTGAACTGACACAAGAGTTGTATTGAAACTTAGCCCCAATATTTTTTCATTTCCCATATAAACTTGAACTGACACAAGAGTTGTATTGAAACAATGCAGACCGTTTGCAGACTTACCCTTTAAAGACTTGAACTGACACAAGAGTTGTATTGAAACGGCACAGAATACCTATAATACGGCGCACCTAAACCACTTGAACTGACACAAGAGTTGTATTGAAACAATAACCTTTATTCTGAAACTGCTTGGAAAGATAATCCTTGAACTGACACAAGAGTTGTATTGAAACGAACTCATAAAAGTATTTATTGAGCGCGCTGGTAAACTTGAACTGACACAAGAGTTGTATTGAAACTAGTGCGCTTCATACCAACGTTCTTATATCTATTCTTGAACTGACACAAGAGTTGTATTGAAACTATGGGGAGGTAGTGTGCTTTAGGTACTTAATATCTTGAACTGACACAAGAGTTGTATTGAAACAGGGTTTCTGGAAATCTAACTGATTCGGATCATGCCTTGAACTGACACAAGAGTTGTATTGAAACCTATCCCAGTTCACTCCTACTGAAGTAGGGATTTCTCTTGAACTGACACAAGAGTTGTATTGAAACAGAACCTAGCATTCAATCTGCTGTTAAATTATTAAACTTGAACTGACACAAGAGTTGTATTGAAACGAATTCTTAATTACATTAATTGTGCTAATAGCGGTACTTGAACTGACACAAGAGTTGTATTGAAACACAGGAGCCATAACAATGGTCCCAATACCGCTAAACTTGAACTGACACAAGAGTTGTATTGAAACTTTCGACGACCAAAGTATAAAATATCTTTATCCCATCTTGAACTGACACAAGAGTTGTATTGAAACATATACAATGTTATAATATTATCTTTATAACAGGATACCTTGAACTGACACAAGAGTTGTATTGAAATAAATATATTTATGGAAATATAAAGTGATGAAATACTTTGAACTAAATTGTGAGTGCTTTATAAAGCAAGACATCTTTTTTAAAGATAGCTTTGAAATAATAGCTAAGTATATAAATTTTTCTATGTGCCAAGATGATAGATATTTAGCTATCCATAATAGCAAAGACTTTAAGCCTTATTGTTTTAATAGTTTCTACCCAATAGAACCAAATAAAATATACAAAAAAGGCAATATCTACAAATTAACTATCAGATCAATTAATCAAGAATTTCTTCTTGATCTAGCAAATCTATTAAGAAGCAATATTAACAACTTCAACTTTTTGGTAATCGAAACTGAGATTAAAACTATCAAACAGTTTTTTATTACTGAACTATATACTGTAACTCCAACAATTGTAACTATAGATAATAAACCAACCTACTGGACATCTGAAAAATCAGGTGATATAACACTGCTTATGAGTCAATTACATGATAATCTTGAAAAAAAATATCAAGATATTTATAATGAACCTATATCAGCAGAAAATCATTTTATCCAACTAATAGAAATCACAAATAAAAAACCCAAAACTATCCAAATTACCAAAAACAACAACAAAATTAGACTATTTGGTAATAAATTTAAAATAGTACCAAATGAAAATGAAGTAAATCAAAAATTGGCATTTATTGCTTTATCTTGTGGTTTAGGTGAAAAACAGAGCTATGGTGGAGGGTTTTGCACAGCAAAAGGAATTAAAATATGATTTATGATCTTTTGGAAATTTTTCAAAAGGAATATGAAAAACGCGGCGATAAACTTATCTTAGACAACTATGTATTAAAAAATGGATTATATGTTAGAGTCAATCAAGATAATAGCTTAGAATATTTTATCTATCAATTTGATAAAAAGGTAGAACTAAAAGATAATTGCTTTAAAGATTTAGATGGAAATATACAAAAGAAAGAAATCGAATGGTTTAAAGAAAGAGACTATTACAGCAACTATTTAAATTCAAATAAATCGTTTTCTGATAAAAAAATTCATAATGTCAATTATCTATCATTTTTTGTTAAAGTTGATAGCTTTATTAGTAAAGATTCCAAAAAATTGTTAAAAGATAATGCCATCAAAGGGCAATATGATTCTTTCTTAGACTATAAAAAGTTTACAAAACCAAAAGAGAAAGAAATATTAACAACTTATCAAAATTATCTTGATGAAGACACTAGAAAAAAAGATATTGAAAAAAAATATCTCTTTATTAAAGATAATATTCATAATATTGTAGATATTGCAGTTCAAAATAGAATATCTAACTATATAAAAATATTTTTTGATAAGCCAATTGAAGAATATATAAAAGAGAGTGAAATCTATTATTCAATTAAAATTTTTAATAAAATTGAATATACTAAAATATTAAACGAGAAAATTATTGGATTACCAGATTCTAATATGGTTTTAAATGATAAAAAGCCGTATTTACAACATAAAACCAGAAAAATCATTGAACCATTTATGATTTCAAATCATGATGCTTTAATGATCAAACGATTTTTTGATTGGTTAAAGTTTCAAGATTATCAAAACAAATATCCAAACGGAAATCAATTTTTCATAAATAGAGACTACAAAGAAAAAGATTTAATCACAGAGTTTGACTATCTACCTATTCAAATTGATCAATTTGATGATTCAATAAATATAAAAAATCATTTACAACTTGTAAAAGATAAACAAGTAATTGATGACAATACAATTAAAGATTTATCTCAACTAGAAAATCTAGTAGATCAAGTTTTTTACAATAGACAATTAAAAAATAATTATTTTGGAGGGGTTTATAACAAATTAGAGAACAGTTTTGCAAATTTAATATACATTACTAGAGATGCAATGATAAATTACTTTAAAAAGTATGATGATAGGGAATTTTATCAAATCATTCAAAAGTATGGAAATGATTTTGTAATTGAGCATTTAAAACAAAATAGAGAATTAAAAGCACAACAAAGTGTCAATTTAAAGTTGTCTTTATTACAACATAAAGGAAAATATATTATGGATATACAAGCCATGCAAAACAAAATAAAACAAAAACTGGATACAGAAAACTATGATACTTTAAATCGTGAAGAGTTTTTTTATTTAAGTGGTCAAATCGCAAAATATCTACTAAATCAAAGTGAAGCTCATGATAAAAAATCAGATTTAATAGAACCATTTTTACGATCAAATAATGCTCAAAAATTAAAAAAAGATATAGAATTTACCTACTTTAAGTACAAACATAAAATTAACTTAAATCATATAAGATTTAACAATGCTATGAGCTTAGTTATGTCATATAACAATACAGATAAATTATCATCTAATATGGATAGTTTTTTAGTAGGTTTATTAAGCAGCAATATTTTTTATCACAAACAGGAAAAATAAAATGAAAAGAGTATATGGAATAATAGGAATAAAGGCAAAAATGGCAAACTGGAATGCAGATTTTACAGGCAGACCAAAATCAACTAGCAATGGTGAAATATTTGGCAGTGATAAATCCTTAAAATACCCAATGAAGAAAATGTGGGAAAATGAAGGGAAAAATGTACTTTATATGAAAAGTTGGAAAGAAAACCCAAAAAAAGAAATAGTTCCAAATACTCTAGCAGAAAGATATGCAAGTTTTTTTAACAAAATTGAGAAAAAAATTGAGACAAAAGAAGTTTTAGCAAATTTATTTAAATGTATTGATGTAAAAAACTTTGGTGCTACATTTGCTGAAGCAGGGCAAAATATATCAATAACAGGTGCAGTACAATTTGGTCAAGGATTTAACAAATTTGATGATACCAATATTGAAGTACAAGATATATTATCACCATTTGCCGACTCTAAAAAAGAGGATGCCAAACAATCAACTCTTGGAACAAAAATCACAGTAGATGAGGCTCATTATTTTTATGGATTTAGTATTAATCCAAGTGCTTATGATGAATATAAAGCTATTTTAGGTGATAATTTTCAAGCTTATACGGAAGATGATTATCAAGAGTTTAAAAAAGTTGCTTTAGTTAGTGCCACTTCTTATAGTACTAATTCTAAGTTTGGTTGCGAAAATGAATTTGCCGTATTTGTAGAATGTAAAGATGCTGCTTGCTATTTGCCTAATTTGAGTGATTATATTGAATTTAATAGCGAAACTAGAGAAATAGATTTAAGTCAACTTGAAAGTTTAATCGATGGCAGATATTCCAAGGTTGAAGTTTATTACAACCCCATGAAATTAAAACTAAATACTAATATTGATAAATTTAATATATTTACACAAGAGCCAGTAAAAGATGCAGCAGGCAATTAGCTTTAGATTAAGTGGCAAAACTGCTTGTTTTAGGAAACCTGATGTTAATCAGTTTGCCTATTTTACTTATAATAATATCCATAAACCAGCACTCTTAGGTTTATTAGGAGCTATTATTGGGCTTGGTGGATATACGCAAAATTACCGCAAAGATCAAGGTTTTCCAGAATTTTATGAAAAATTAAAAGATTTAAAGGTTTCTATAATTCCACTAGCAAAAAATGGATATTTTTCTAAGAAGATTCAAGTATTCAATAATACTGTGGGCTATGCTAGTAAGGAACAAGGTGGCAATCTTATTGTGAGAGAACAATGGATTGAAAATCCAAATTGGCAAATCATGGTATTAGATAATGCTAGCAATGAATACAATAAAATAAAGAAGTATTTAGAGCAATCTAAGGCTAAATTTATACCTTATTTGGGAAAAAATGATCATCCAGCCAATATTGACAATGTGCAAATAATAAATTTATCAGAACCAATAGAAGATAAAAAAATATCTTCTCTTTTTATTGAAGATAGTATTGAACTTTCAAAAGCTTCAAGGGGTGAATTATCCTATTTATTTAAAGAAATGGCACCTATTAGTTTACATGAGGAATATCATTTTTATGAGTATGAAAGTTTAATTTTTACAAATAAAAAAATTAAGAAAGTAAAATATGATTTTTTATATTCACATAATGAAGAAAATTATATATTTATATAGATAAGTTAGAATAAGGAATTAGCTTCATGTCAAATAAATATCGCCCCTATATTTGGAACTTGTTTTATCGGGATTTAAAAAAATTACCTACTAAACACTAAATTGCCATTCAGATAAGTTTTTAACACTTTAGTATCTTTAATTTTATCTATTGAAACATTAAAAATATTTTGATTCAGA
>JADGEA010000307.1 GCA_016744615.1 Flavobacteriaceae bacterium | reverse complement strand
TGAAGAAACAGTAGATGTTCTTATCATAGGCGCAGGACCATCAGGCTGTGTTTCAGCCTCTTACTTAGCTAAAAACAAAATTAATGTTAAAATCGTTGAGAAGGTAAAATTTCCAAGATATGTAATTGGGGAAAGTTTATTACCAAGATGCATGGATCATTTTGATGAAGTTGGTCTGCTTGATGCCTTAAAAGAACAAAATTATGAAATTAAAAGAGGTGCAAGATTTTTAAGAGGAGGTGAAGTTTGTAATTTTGATTTCAGTAAGAAATATACGGATGGATGGGACTGGACCTGGCAGGTACCCAGAGCACATTTTGATAATGTATTAGCTGAAGAAACACAAAAAAAAGGTGTTACTATTGATTTTGAAAGTGAAGTAATCGATGTTAGTTTTGATGGTTCCAATTCTAAAACAACTGTAAAAGATATTAATGGAAATATAAAATATATACATGCTAAATATATCATTGATGCAAGTGGTTATGGCAGAGTTTTGCCGGGTTTTCTAGATCTTAAAAAACCTTCTGCTTTACCTAAACATTCATCCATTTTTACTATTACCAAGGATATTAATCGTCCTAAAGGTGAAGAAGGAACCTTAATCACATTTGATGTGGTTGACTTAGAAGTATGGCTTTGGGTGATACCTTTTTCTGACGGAACAACAAGTATTGGTTTTGTTGGTCCAACCGAATTTATCAATTCTTTTAAAGGATCATCTACAGAAATGTTGGAAGAAATGCTAAATATGTCTGATTTCTTTAAGGAAAGATTTAAAAGTGTTCCGTATCTCTTTGAGCCAAAAATCATTCAAAATTTCTCAACTGCTGTAAAACAGATCTATGGTGATGGTTACATTATTACTGGAAACAGTGGTGAATTTTTAGATCCAATTTTCTCTTCAGGAGTAACTTTTGCAACCGAAACTGGTTTACTGGCAGCAAAATTAGTTGCCAGAATTATTAAAGGTGAAGCTGTTGATCTGGAAAAAGAATATGTTGAACCTGTTCAGTTTGGTGTAGATGTATTTACTTCTTATGTAAACGAATGGTATTCAGGAAATTTACAAAAATTATTTTTCCACAAACCTGAAAATCCAGATGTAAAGGAAAAAATTTGTTCCATTTTAGCAGGTTATGTTTGGGATGAATCGAATCCATTTATCAAAAAACACAATCGAATTGTTAAATCGGTTGCTCATTTAATTGACATGGAAAAAGAAGTAAATGGATAGTTAAATTATATTGAGATTCTATTTGAGTTATTTATCTTAAACCGCTACATCATTATCGCGTAAAGCATCATTCAATGACGTTTTTTTATCGGTACTTTCTTTTCTTTTACCAATAATTAACGCACAAGGCACATTAAATTCGCCTGCATTGAATTTTTTGGTATAACTTCCAGGTATCACTACAGAACGAGAAGGAATAACTCCTTTAGTAATTACAGGTTTATCACCTGTTACATCAATTATTTTTGTACTCATGGTTAACACAACATTTGCACCCAAAACTGCTTCCTTTTCAACTCTTACCCCTTCAACTACAATACAGCGAGACCCTACAAAAACATTATCTTCAATAATTACCGGTGCAGCCTGTAAAGGCTCTAAAACACCACCAATACCAACACCTCCACTTAAATGAACATGTTTGCCAATTTGAGCACAACTACCAACTGTTGCCCAAGTGTCAACCATGGTTCCTTCATCAACATATGCTCCAATATTTACATAACTTGGCATCAAGATCGTACCACTTGAAATATACGAACCATGACGTGCTACTGCATGTGGAACAACTCTGATTCCTTTCTCTTTATAATTCTTTTTAAGTGGAATTTTATCATGATATTCAAAAATTCCAACTTCCAGAGTTTCCATTTTTTGGATAGGAAAATATAAAACTACTGCTTTTTTAACCCATTCATTTACCTGCCATCCTCCATTTACTGGTTCTGCAACTCGTAATTCACCTGAATCTAATAAATCTATAACTTTTCTAATTGAAGTTTGTACATTTTCTGTTTGTAACAGATCTCTATTATCCCAGGCCTGTTCAATTATTTGCTGCAGTTTATCCATTCTTATTAATTTATTTAATTATATAAGTCTGCAAATATAAAGAGGCTTCCTAAATAATGCTTGTTAAAATGTGTTTAGAATTACAAATTTTAGGTAAATTTGCAAAAAATTAAACATTGTATGGCCAGAATACTTGCCTTTGATTTTGGAAAAGTAAGAACAGGTATTGCTGTAACAGATGAATTACAAATTATTGCAACAGGTTTAACCACTGTAAAAACAAAAGATTTATTTTCTTATTTAAAGAATTACATGCAAAATGAGAGTGTGGAACTGTTTTTGATAGGTGAACCTAAGCAAATGAATAATGAAGTTTCAGAAAGTGAAAAATTGATTATTCCGTTTATCAAAAAATTGAAGGAAGAATTCAAAAATATTCCTATAAAAAGAGTAGATGAAAGATTTACATCAAAGATGGCATTTCAAACAATGATTGATAGTGGATTAAGCAAAAAACAAAGACAAAATAAAGCATTGATAGATGAAATTAGTGCAACAATAATTTTACAGACATACCTGTATAACCAATAAAAACTAAAATGATATTACCAATTGTAGCATACGGAGATCCTGTTCTAAGAAAAACAGGTGTAGAAATTGATAAAGACTATCCGAACTTATCAGGGCTTATTGAAAATATGAGAGAAACCATGCATAATGCAAATGGCGTTGGACTGGCTGCACCTCAAATTGGTAAAGCCATCAGATTATTTCTTGTTGACGCTTCTCCTTTTGCAGAAAGTGATGAACTGGAAAATGAAGAGAGAGATTTTTTAAGAGAGTTTAAAAAAGTTTTTATCAATCCGAAAATTATTGCAGAAAAAGGTGAAGAATGGGCTTTTAGTGAAGGTTGCTTAACCATTCCTAATATTAATGAGGATGTTCTTAGAAAAGAAATCATAGACATTGAATACTTTGATGAAAATTTTGAAGCAAAAAGGGAAACATTGGGCGGATTAGCTGCCAGAATTTTTCAACATGAATTTGATCATATAGAAGGAGTTTTATTTACAGATAAATTATCCACACTAAAAAAAAGATTGTTAAAAAAGAAATTAGATAATATTTCAAAAGGGAAGATCGATGTTGATTACAGAATGAAATTCCCAAATATAAAAAGATAAAGAAAATGAAAATTGAAAAAATTATTGCCATTTCAGGCAAACCGGGTCTATACGAAATAAAGTCACAAACCAAAGGAGGAGTTATCGTTGAATCATTACTGGATAAAAGAAGATTTCCTGTAAATTCTTTACACAACCTAAGTACATTAAGCGATATAGCCATATACACATTAGAGGAAGAAAAACCGTTAAAAGATGTTTTTGCTG
>JADGEA010000306.1 GCA_016744615.1 Flavobacteriaceae bacterium | reverse complement strand
GTTTAAAGAGATACATAAATGATTATTCGTCTAATGATAACATTGGTATTGAACATGCTTATTATTATTTAGCTCAACTATTTCGATATAAAAACAATTCAGAAAATGCATTAGAATGGATTCGTAAATCTTTACAAGAAAATCCAGATTTTAAGGAAGCGATTAATGAAGAAAAATTAATATTGAAAATGTGATTTGAGAATATCAATACTTACCTTTACTTCACGATTTAGAGCATCTAAAATTTTCAAATAAAAACCTTCAAAAAAGAGCTAGTTTATGAATATACATTTTATAGCCATCGGTGGAGCTGCTATGCATAATCTTGCATTGGCATTACATTTAAAAGGAGATATCATTACTGGGAGTGACGATGAAATATTTGATCCTTCAAAAAGCAGATTGGCTGCAAGGGGAATATTACCAATTGAGTTTGGGTGGTTTCCAGAAAAGATAACTACTCAATTAGATGCGGTGGTTTTAGGAATGCATGCTAAAGAAGATAATCCAGAGCTTTTAAAAGCACAGGAATTGGGATTGAAAATATATTCATATCCTGAATTTTTATACGATCAATCCAAATTTAAAACTCGTGTAGTTATTGGAGGTAGTCATGGTAAAACGACCATAACCTCTATGACACTGCATGTAATGCATTATTTTGATAGAGAAGTAGATTATATGGTGGGTGCTCAATTGGAAGGTTTTGACGTGATGGTAAAGCTTACCGATGATAATGATTTTATTGTTTTAGAAGGAGATGAATATTTGAGTTCTCCTATAGATAGACGTCCAAAATTTCATTTATACAAACCCAATATTGCTTTAATTAGCGGAATTGCTTGGGATCATATTAATGTATTTCCAACTTATAAAGGATATGTGGAGCAGTTTTCAATATTTGTAGATTCGATTGTTGAAGGAGGAAGTATTACCTATAATATTGAAGATGCTGAGGTTAAAAAAGTGGTAGATGGTTCTGAAAATACTATTAGAAAATTCCCTTATCAAACTCCAGAGTATCAAATAGAAAATGGAATTACCATTTTAGAAACTGATGAAGGTTCTATGCCTATTGAAATATTTGGGAAGCATAACTTAAATAATTTAGCGGGTGCCAAATGGATTTGTCAGCAAATGGGTATAGATGAAAACGATTTTTATGAAGCAATTTCTTCTTTTCAAGGAGCCAGTAAACGATTAGAGAAAATAGCAGAATCAGAAGATTGTGTTGCTTATAAAGACTTTGCACATTCTCCTTCAAAAGTATTAGCAACTACTAATGCTTTAAAAAACCAATTTCCAGATAGAAAACTAATTGCCTGTTTAGAGTTGCATACCTATAGCAGTTTAAACCCTGAATTTTTAACTGAATACAAAGGAGCATTAGACACTGCAGATGTGGCAGTTGTTTTTTATTCACCCCACGCAGTAGAAATTAAAAAGCTAAAAGCCATTTCGCAAGAACAAATAGCAAAAGCTTTTCAAAGAGAAGATTTAATCATTTATACGAATCCTAAGGAATTTAAAGACTTTTTATTCTCTCAACAATTTAATGAGACTTCATTATTGTTGATGAGTAGTGGTAATTATGGAGGTTTAGATTTTGATGATGTTAAGAGATTGATTGAATAAACTAGTATATTTTTTATAATTCTAAATCATCTAAAAAACGGGTGATATCCTCTCGGGATTTTTTGATTAATTCTTGTTTTGCATTTTCTTGATCTTGTTGTTTTTTGTCTTGTGAAAGTTTAAATTTTCCTTCCCAATGGGTAATTTCAATTTCAAAAGCTTGTATATAATTAATGGAGTTTCTCATACCCCTATTGTCCTTATCTAAAACAAATTTTTGCTCTTTCCCTTCTAAAAACCTTGTCATCGAAATCATAGTGTCTTTTGCTTCTTCAGGATCATTAATTAAGCTTACTTTTCCCTTTATATGAACAATAATATAATTCCAAGTGGGCAGTTGTTTTGTTGTATATACACTTGGAGATATATAGGTGTCTGGACCTCTAAAAACTACAGTAACTTCAGTTCCTTCTTTTAATGAAGCAACTTGAGGGTTGTATTTGTCAATATGGGCAACTAACAATCCTGTTTTATCATTATAAATAATTGGAATGTGAGTAATTAAAGGCTTTCCTTCAATAACAGAAACCAACATAGCAAAAGGATACTGTTTCATTACAGTAATCATTTTCTGTTGATCGTTAGTTTGATGGTGTTTTGGTGGATACATACTTATAAGTTTTAGACTTCGAATTGTTTTAAATGATGGTCTAGATGTTTCTTAGTATGAAGTTACCGGTATGTTTGCATAAAATTTGGATAAAAAATACAAATTTTCGCAAACTCACCACCCCTTCAATGGGAGTATTGTGTGCTTTTAAAATCAAACACCAAATTGCCTTAAATGATGGTCTAAATGTTTATAATTCATCTTACCCCATTGTTCCTTTTTAAAAGAACCAAATATAGGATGAGGGTTCCACTGTTCTTGATTTTTTCTTTCATGAAATTGATCCAACATCACAAGTAAATTAGCTTTCTCTTGGTTAAAATCCATTTCTTGATCTATGATAAATTCTTTTCCAGTAGGGACATTATGTTTCCATAATTTATCATTGTACATCATCGGTTTCATCATGGAAAACACAAGTTTTTTTAAAAAGCCAACCTTAAAACTTGGTTTAATGGTCCCGTTTATGACTTCAAAAGGGACTTGACAATGTTTAGCCATTTGACCAACATTCATTTTACCCCAAGTGGCCTTTGTTTGCTCATCTAGATTATTAATTCTAGTTTTTACTTCTTCAAATGCTTCTGTTTCAAATAATGATTTCATATAAATATTTTTCAGTTTAAATATACATCATTATCTTTAATGACTCCCCGGTAATAAATACACATATATTTTGAAAGAATACAATCCATCTTTTTCAATAAAATATTGGAGTGAGGATGACCGTCCAAGAGAAAAATTATTACTCAAAGGAAAAAATGCATTAAGCAACGCAGAATTAATTGCCATACTAATTAGATCTGGAAGCAGGGATGAAAGTGCAGTAGCATTAAGTAAAAGAATTTTAGCATCTGTAGAAATCAACTTAAACGAACTGGGGAAGTTATCTGTTAAAGATTTAATTGAGTTTAAAGGTATTGGTGAAGCAAAGGCTTTAACCATTATTGCAGCTTTAGAATTGGGTAGAAGAAGAAGAGGTGAAGAAGCATTAGACAAGAAAAAAATAACCTCTAGCTCTTCCGTTTTTGAATTAATGCAACCTATTATTGGTGAATTGCCACACGAAGAGTTTTGGATTGTTTATTTAAATAATTCAAATAAAGTACTGCAAAAACTGCAATTGAGTAAAGGAGGAATTACGGGAACTTTGGTTGATGTTAGGTTGGTATTAAAAACAGCTTTACAAATT
>JADGEA010000305.1 GCA_016744615.1 Flavobacteriaceae bacterium | reverse complement strand
GCCTTATAGAATACTCCAAGAAGCCCTAACAGTACTAAAAATATAGAAGGAATCAATAAAAATAATGAATAATAAGAAGAAAAATCAAATCCTATTTGTGGTATATATTCTAAAAACCACCAAAGATCATCGTTAACGATTAATTGATAAGCAGTAGTTAAAATAATAATGGAGAAAAATCCAACAAAAGGAATAATTACAAACCGGTAGTTTTTGGAAGCTAATTGAATAATCGCAATAAATAAAACAATAAAAAACAATATACTCCAAAAGTAAAAAAGAGCTGCAATTGTAATCCAAATAGAAGCATCTAATATTTTCTTTTCAATGTCTTTTTTAGAGGTTAGGCTTAGTATTCTTCGCATTGCTAACAACAGAAAAAGCAAAGAATAAACAGTATCAGGTTCCTTAAAAAGGGTTGGAACTGCTAAAATAAAGCAACAAAAAATAAATAAAGCGTAAGAATTAGATTGGGTAAGTCTGTTTTTTTTAATAATAAAACTCAACAACAAGAACAATAATAAAAAAACAAAGCTTTGAAAGAAAGGTACAGCAAGGGCTGAGTAATTAATTGCCTCATTATAACCCTGAAACAAGTAAACAAAGCATCCTGCAAATAAAAGTAGGCTCACTACTATAAAATGGAATGGTTTAGAATTACTAAAAAAGCTTGTGAGCATGATTCTTAATTTATACTTTTGCTAACGTTAAAAGATAAAGATATGACTTGGACTGGTTTTTTTGAAGGAATACAAAGTTTTTTTGAAGGTGTAGCATTTGCACCATACAATGCATTACGTGCTTTAGAGCCATCAAGCTGGTGGGGAGCAAATTCTGTATCATGGGTTTTTATGATTATTTGTGCATGTGCAATCGTTTATTGGATTGGGCAACTTAAAAAATATGACGCAATAGAAGGTAGTGACGATAAAAGCATTAAAGCTCACGAGTATTTAGGTTAAGTCAAAACCAATATCACGACGATAATTCATCGTATCAAAATGTAGTTTTTCTATATTTTGATACGATTTTTTTAGTGCTTTTTTGTAATCTTCATTCATAGAGGTTATTGCCAATACACGTCCGCCATTAGTAACAATGTTACCGTCTTTAGTAGTAGTTCCTGCATGAAAAACGATAGAATCATCAATGTTTTTTATTCCTGAAATAACTTTTCCTTTTTCATAAGCTTCTGGATACCCTCCAGAAACAAGCATCACTGTGGTTGCTGCTCTTTGATCTAATTCAATTGAAACTTTATCTAATTGTTGTTTAAAGGTTGCTTCAAACAATTCTACTAAATCACTTTTAATTCTTGGCAAAACCACTTCGGTTTCGGGATCTCCCATCCTCACATTGTATTCAATAACAAAAGGTTCGTTATTTACTTTTATCAAACCAATAAAAACAAATCCTTTATAGTCTATATTTTCTTTTTGTAGCCCATTAACCGTAGGAATAACAATACGTTCTTCAATTTTTTTCATTAATACATCGTCCACAAATGGTACTGGTGAAATGGCGCCCATACCTCCAGTATTAAGTCCTTTGTCTCCTTCTCCAATACGTTTATAATCTTTAGCCGTTGGTAAGATTTTATAATTTTTCCCATCGGTTAAAACAAAAATACTTAGTTCGATTCCGTCTAAAAACTCTTCAATTACAACAGTTGCACTTGCTGCTCCAAATTTTGAATTAGATAACATATCTTCTAATTCGTTTTTAGCTTCATCAATATCATTGAGTATTAAAACTCCCTTTCCAGCTGCTAATCCATCTGCTTTTAATACATAAGGTGGTTTTAGGGTTTCTAAAAATTGTTTCCCTTCCCTTAAAGTTTCTTCCGTAAAACTTTGATAAGCCGCAGTAGGAATTTGATGATCAATCATAAACTCTTTAGCGCGCTCTTTACTACCTTCCAATAAAGCACCTGCTTTTGACGGACCAATAAGCATTACGTTTTTTAATTCTGAATCTGAAAGAAAATAATCTGCTATTCCGTTTACCAAAGGATCTTCAGGCCCCACAACAACCATGTTAATTTCATTGTTTAGAACACATTTTTTTATGGCCTCAAAATCATTTACTGAAATCGAAACATTGGTTGCAATCTCTGAAGTTCCTGCGTTTCCAGGAGCTACAAAAAGATTTTCACAACGATTACTTTGTGATAATTTATAAGCAAATGTATGCTCTCGACCTCCTGAACCTAAAATTAAAATATTCATTTTTGAAAAGTATATTAAGGTATCAAAAATAATTGTTTGTAAATTGATGCCCTAATTTAACTGCATTGAATTTGTTTGAACTTACGCTAAAGTTAAGTGGGTTTCCTATTAAGGAAGCAAAAAAACATTTGCAGAAAATTCAAGAAATTCCTGAAGATCGCTATGAAGCTTATATCATAGAACAACGACAGGGTATTGTAAATTATCATTTGGAAAATAACTCGTTTTATAAATCATTTATAGGCGAAAATTCTGTTGAAAATTGGGAAGAAATTCCAATAATGCAGAAAAATGATTTACAAATTCCTTTAAAGGACAGGTTGTCGAAAGGATTTACTACTAAAAACTGCTATATTAATAAAACGTCAGGCTCAAGTGGACACCCTCTTATTTTTGCAAAGGACAAGTACTGTCATGCCTTGACCTGGGCAGAAATTATCGATCGATTTGGCTGGTTTGGAATAGATTTTAATAAATCTTATCAAGCTCGTTTTTATGGAATTGCATTGGACTTTTATAATAATCGAAAAGAACGACTCAAAGATTTTTTGAGTCATCGTTTTCGATTTGCAATTTTTGATTTATCTGAAGAAAAATTAGAAAAGTATTTTACTCAATTTAAAACTAAAAAGTTTCAATACATCAATGGATACACAAGTTCCATTGTATTGTTTGCAAAATATTTAAAAAGCAAAAATATTGTTCTAACGGAGGTTTGCCCAACTTTAAAACAATGCGTGGTTACCAGCGAAATGCTTTTTGAAAATGATAAAATATTACTCAACAAATGGCTAGGAGTACCTATAATAAATGAATATGGGGCAGCAGAATTAGATTTAATTGCCTTTACAAATTCAAAAGATGAGTTTATTGTAAACAGCGAGACTCTATTTGTAGAAATTTTGGATGAAAATAATAAAGTAGCCCCTAACGGTAGGTCGGGTAAAATTGTAATCACCTCATTATACAATAAAGCAAATCCTTTGATCCGATATGAAATTGGTGACACTGGAATTTTATCTGAAGACAGTACTTATAAAACTCCTATTTTAAAAGAACTAATTGGAAGAACCAATGATATTGCATTATTGCCAAGCGGAAAAATTGTCCCTGGGCTTACCTTTTACTATGTTACTAAAAGTGTAATTGAAGAGGACGGAAACGTGAAAGAATTTATAATTGAACAAACCAGTATAGATACTTTTAAAGTTATT
>JADGEA010000093.1 GCA_016744615.1 Flavobacteriaceae bacterium | reverse complement strand
TAGGCTCTGTAAGAATTGTAGATACTGATAAGGATAGTGTTCCTGATTATTTAGAAGATCTAAATAATAATAATGATGTTTTTGATGATGATACAGATGGTGATGAAATACCAAACTTTTTAGACAGAGATGATGATAACGATGAAAAACTTACCATTGATGAAGATGCAAATGGAGACGGAGATCCTACAAATGATGATACCGATGAAGATGGGATTCCGGATTATCTAGATGCAGATAGTTGATTTTATAAACCTAAAAATATCAAAGCTCTCGAATTTTCGAGGGCTTTTTTTATGTAATAATATCCTTAAGAACATCTATTACATAATCTATTTCATCTTTGGTATTGTATTTACTAAAAGAGAATCTTACAGAGGTTTTTTGAGAATCCTCTTCTGATAAAATAGCATTTAAAACATGAGATCCTTTATTACTACCACTTTGGCAGGCACTTCCGCCAGAGGCGGAAATCCCTTTTAGGTCCAGACTAAAAAGCAACATAGGATAATCTCTATTAAAACGTACATTTAAAATATGAAAGGCACTTTTTTTAAGATCATCTGATCTTCCGTTAAAGGATATATCTTTAAAATTTTCTTTTAGTTGTTCAATAAAATACTGTTTCAAATTATTGATATACATTTTGTGCTCTTCAAATTGTTCTGTTGCAATACCAAGTGCTTTTTCCATACCAATAATGCTATGTATATTTTCAGTACCCGCTCTGGCGCCTCTTTCTTGTTCTCCACCGTGTAAAATAGGAGAAATTCCAAAGCCTTTTTTAAATACGGCAAAACCAACTCCTTTCGGACCGTGGAATTTATGAGCACTTGCAGCAATAAAATCAATAGGTATTTTTTGCAGATCTATGGGAATATGTGCAATGCCCTGAACTGTATCTGAATGAAATAAAACATTATTCTTTTTACAGATCTCAATAATTTTATCTATATCTAGAATATTACCCAGTTCATTGTTCACCAGCATTAAACTTACTAAAGTTTTATATGTTTGATCTTTAGTTAGTAAGGTTAAATTAGAAAGCTCAATTTCCCCATTTTCATCCAGATCAACATAATCAACAATAACATCAAAATCATTTTCTAAAACTTTTAGGGTATGCAAAATAGCATGATGTTCAACACTTGAAGTTATGATACGTTTTACACCCAAATTCTTTACAGCATTGAATAAGATCAGATTATCGGCCTCACTTCCCCCAGCTGTAAAAACAATTTCGGTAGCAGAACAATTTAAAATTTGAGCAATTCTCTTTCGTGATTGTTCAACCAAAGCCCTGGCACTTCTACCAAATTGATGAGAGGAAGATGGATTACCATAGGTGCTTTCCATGGTTTCTGTAATAATTGAAATAACTTCTTTATCAATTGCTGTTGTAGCTGCGCTATCAAAGTAAATTTTTTGCATTGAACAAAAGTATATATTTTTATTTTGTGTTTTGACTTTCTTTAGTGAATAAATCTCTTATTTTTGTCAAATAATATGATGAAATGAAAAAATTATTCTTTCTGTTAAGTTTTCTGATCGCTTTTTCTTGTAATGATGGTAATTTGGATATTGCAAGTTTTGAATTTGAAGAAAAAGTAAATGTATGTGGTGATATTAATATTACCATGTATCGCTTAAGTCCAAATGGACATAAAGAGGCATTGATCGTTACCTTAACAGATAAACAGATCAAAAATGATGATCTTCCTGTTCTTCCTGTTTCTGTAACAGAAAAAGGCCTGTATACCGTAACAGACAGAGTTTTTAAAAGTGAGGTGAGTTCCAGTTATTTTTGTACAGTTGTACCTCCGGTTGAACCAAAGGTAGTTAAGAACTGGAAGGGCATTTCTGGTACAATTGCTGTTCAAAACAACAAGGTTTTTGATGAAGATGGAGTTACCATTATTGCCTACGAGCACATCGTTGTTTTACAGGATGTTGTTTTAAAAAGCGGTGATGAATCACTTATTTTTAATGACACCTATCTTTTTGGTGTTTTTCAAACATCTCTATAGCGTTTTTTGTTTCTTTTTTACAGCGATGGTAATAGAAAAGAATGATAAAAAAGGTTGAAAAAATAGCTTAAATTCGTCTGAATTGTTAAAATAATATTCTAAATAAATTGATCAATAGAACTTTAGTTGTCTAATTATTTACGGAATACTTATTGTTTATTATTCTGATAAATATATACCTCTGTAGCTCCCTGCCCATATTTTTGATAAGATGCATCATAGTATTCTAATGGATATTTTTTAAATAATTTATAAAGCTCATTTTTTAAAATTCCTGCACCTATACCATGTATAAAAATAACACGTTGCCGCCTGCTTCTTATTGCCATTTCCAGATTGTTTTTGGCTGTATTTATCTGAATTTGTAGCATTTCATAGTTGCTCATTCCTTTTTCAGAAGAAACAAGTTCATGAATGTGTAGATCTACTTCAAAAATTTCAGATTTATTATTATTTTTTATTTTTGAGCTAAAATTTGAAAATACAGTTTTTTTAGGATTGGTATTTTCACTCACAACTTCATCCAAAAGATCAATTAAATTGGAATTTTCTACAATCTCGCTAATCTTACATTCGTATTCAAAATCATCATCTGCAAGAATTACAACTTGTTCCTTACTAATTTTAACTATAGTTCCGGATATGGACTCATTAAGCATTGCAACCCTATCTCCGAGTTTAAAAATTCTGTTTTTTTTCACTATACAAAGGTACAGTTTGAAAACCAATTGGAATATTTTACCTATTTTTATTTAAAATTTAACCATGAGTTTTATCTCCTTTTTAGAAAATCATTTGCTGTCATGTCAGTGGAAAGATACTTTAGGTGTTGAATGTTTGGGATGTGGATTGCAAAGATCTTTTGTTCATTTGATAAAAGGTGAATTTATGGAAGCTTTTTATGTTTATCCGGCAATTTATAGTTTGATAGGAATGCTCATTTATTTTGGTTTACATGCTAAGCTTAACTTTTTAAAAGGTGATATAATCTTAAAATGGCTTTTGGTCTTAAATATTGTCATTATCCTAGGAAGTTTTTTTTATAAACTGACTTAAATGAAATACTTACTTTAAAAGTGAATAATAT
Source organism: Flavobacteriaceae bacterium (assembly GCA_016744615.1). Taxonomy (GTDB): domain Bacteria; phylum Bacteroidota; class Bacteroidia; order Flavobacteriales; family Flavobacteriaceae; genus Lutimonas. The sequence continues at coordinate 13,133 of JADGEA010000093.1, read as the reverse complement.
AGTAACTACCTTAGGAAAGGTTAAATAATTATCTATTTTTATGAAATGATATTAAAAGATTTACCTAAACATAAAGGTCTTCGTAATCAATTGGTTAATACAATTGAACGAAAAGGGATAAAGAATAAAAATGTTTTAGAGGCTCTATCAAAAGTTCCAAGGCATATGTTTATGGATTCCGGATTTATGGATTTTGCTTATCAGGATAAACCATTCCCTATTGGAGCAGATCAAACCATTTCACAGCCATATACGGTTGCTTTTCAAACTGAATTATTAGAAGTAAAATCTGGTGATAAAATTTTAGAGATAGGTACTGGTTCTGGTTATCAAACTGCAATTTTAATTGAATTGAATGCTGTGGTTTATAGTGTGGAAAGACAAAAAGAATTATATACAAAAACAAAGATATTTTTACCAAAAGTTGGATATGTACCTAAAAAATTAATTTTTGGGGATGGCTATATAGGAATGAAAGAAAATGCACCATTTGATGGGATTATTGTAACCGCCGGAGCTCCTTTTGTTCCAAAACCTTTGTTGAGTCAGTTAAAAATAGGAGGTAGGCTGGTAATCCCTGTTGGAGAAGGGACTCAGATAATGACCTTATATATCCGAAAAGGAGAAAAGAATTTTGAAAAACATGAATTTGGTGATTTTAGATTTGTTCCCATGTTAAAGGATAGCAATAAATAAAAAAGACCACCAAAAGGCGGTCTTTTTATCAAAATAATTTGAAATATGTTATTTAACATCCATCAATTCAACATCAAAGATCAAAGTTGCATTTGGAGGAATAACTCCACCAGCACCCTGACTTCCATATGCTAAATGAGAAGGGATTACCAAACGGGCTTTATCACCCACTTTTAATAATTGTAATCCTTCATCCCATCCTTTAATCACCTGACCAATACCAACCTGAAAATCAATTGGTTCTTTACGTTGGTAAGATGAATCAAAAACAGTACCGTCAACTAACTGACCTTTATAATGAACAGAAATGTTGTTGCCTTTTTCCGCTTTTTTACCATTTCCATTTTGGATGATCTGATAACGCAATCCACTATCTGTTTTGTTAAAACCTGCAGCAATCTTATCTAATTCAGCGTCTATTTTTGCTTTATCATCTGCAATATTTTGTTCTCTTGCACCTTCAAATGTTCTAAAAGCTTCAATTGCATTAAATGCCTCAGCAGCTTCACCTTTTCTAATGATCTCAATACTTTCAATAACATCATCTTGTGCAATTGCATCAACAATATCCTTACCTTCAATTACATTTCCAAAAACAGTATGCTTATTATCTAACCAAGGTGTTGGTACATGTGTGATAAAAAACTGACTACCATTAGTTGCTGGTCCTGAATTTGCCATAGACAAAACTCCAGGCTTATCATGTTTTAGATCTGGATGGAACTCATCTTCAAAACTATATCCAGGGTTTCCTGTACCTGTTCCTTGGGGGCAACCACCTTGTACCATAAAATCAGGAATTACCCTGTGAAATTTCAGTCCGTCATAATATTTTTCACCCTGAGATTTTGCAGTATTTTCTAAATTACCTTCAGCCAATGCTACAAAATTTCCTACAGTTCCTGGTGCTTTTTCAAATTCTAAATTGATCAAAACATCACCTTTTGATGTTTTAACCTTTGCGTATAATCCTTTGTCCATTTTATTTTTTTTAAAGAAGTGCAAATATACTTTATTAATAAAAGACAAACAATACCCTGAAGATATTTAAGATATCTATAACAAAAAAGACTGCTACGAAATTTTACTATCTATAGCAGTCCAAAAAAAAGGGATCTTCAATAATCTGATTATCAGACTATTTATTTCTTTTATTTAATAGTATTTATATTTGTTTGTTCTCTAAATCAGTTTGATAATTTTGATCAATTGAATACTGATTTTAGATTTTTGTGGGGAAAAAGGAGTGAAATCTTGAGATAAAAGTGTATCAATTTTCTTATAGATATTCATTAAATACAATATTAATGGTTATTATTATTGACTTCTTAATTAGTTTTGAAAACTAAATTTAAAAGCCTTTCGGCAAAATAATACAGGAATGTCTCCAGATTATTTTTTAATAAGAAAATTGTTTTGTTAAGAATTAGTCAAAAATTAATTTAACTTATCATTTAACGCACGAAGTTTAAATTTATTTTAATGAAGATAAAAATAATTATTTTCTTGCTTTGTAATGCAAATAATAATCTGCTATAATCAAGGCGCTTAAAGCCTCTACAATTGGTACCGCTCTTGGAACAACACAAGGATCATGTCTGCCTTTTCCTTGCATTTCAACAAGGTTTCCATCAGAATCAATCGTATTTTGTTTTTGCATGATGGTGGCTACCGGTTTGAATGCAACCTTAAAATAAATATCCATTCCATTACTTATTCCACCTTGAATACCTCCGGAAAGGTTTGTTTTTGTAGTTTCGTCTGTATTAAAAAGATCATTATGATTAGAACCTTTCATTTTTGTTCCATTAAATCCACTTCCATATTCAAATCCTTTTACTGCATTAATAGAAAGCATTGCATGCCCGAGTGCTGCATGTAACTTATTAAATACAGGTTCACCTAAACCAATGGGAACATTTTGGATAACACAAGTCACTATTCCGCCAATAGTATCCCCTTGTTTTCTAACATCATCGATCAGTTCGATCATTTTATCAGCAAAAATTTTATCAGGACAGCGAACTATATTGTTTTCTGTTTTAGTTAGATCCAGTTCCCGATAAGTTTTATCAAGTATTAAATTTCCAACAGAAGAAGTATAGGCATTGATTTTTATATCTTGAAGGAATTGCTTTGCAATAGCACCTCCAACGATCCAGTTAGCAGTTTCCCGGGCAGAACTCCTTCCGCCACCACGATGATCACGGATTCCATACTTTTTATCATAGGTATAGTCTGCATGAGAAGGCCGATAAACATTTGTGTTATGAGAGTAATCCTTGCTTTTTTGATTGGTATTTTTAATTTGAAAACCAATGGATGTTCCGGTAGTTTTTCCTTCAAAAATTCCGGAAAGAAATTCAACATGATCTGGTTCTTTTCGCTGCGTAGTGATCTTTGATTGCCCAGGTTTTCTTCTATCTAATTCCATTTGAATGGCATCAAAATCCAATATAATTCCAGCAGGACAACCATCAATTATTCCTCCAATTGCAGGTCCGTGAGATTCACCAAAAGTTGTAAGTTTGAAAAGATTACCAATAGAATTACCCATAAAAATAGAATTGAATATTTTAGAAGGCAAAGGTAAAATAATTTAAGAAAGTGCAATGATTTAGAAGGACTATTGTTTAATTTTGATTTTTAAAGGGATTTGATGGAGAAATTACATTATAATATTACTGTTTCCGGACTTGTTCAAGGAGTTTGGTTTCGGAAATATGCAAAAGAAAAAGCGGTTAAATTGGAGGTTAAAGGATTTGTTAAAAATAATAAAGATTCAAAAGTTTATTTAGAAGCAGAAGGTGATGCTTTGATGTTGGGTATATTTTTAGAATGGCTGAAAGTTGGCTCTCCAATGTCAATTGTATCCTCTGTTGATTATATTGTTGGAGTCCTTAAAAATTTTAATAATTTTGAAATCAAGCGTTAGAAAAACCAAAGTTTGATAGCCATAACGATAACCATTACGATAAGAAATATTTTTACAATTCCATCACCTTTATTAACAGACCATCGGCTAGAAAGCCATCCTCCAAAAGCCTGACCTATTGCCATTGTAAGTCCGATTGGCCAATTGAGTTTATCATTGAGTCCAAACATCAATAGGGTAGCAGCTGTATAAATGATCATTACCATTGCTTTGATCACATTTGATTTGATTAGAGTAAGATGGTTGATTGAAGAGAGTGTTAGCAATATAAAAATTCCTGTTCCTGCCTGTATAAATCCACCATATATTCCAATAAAGAAAAAAGCAATAGTACTACACACCTGATATTTACCTGTAATTCTATCAGCAAGTTCGTGTAATTTTTTATTAGGCTTCACCACCATAAACCCTACAACTAGAATCATTACAATTGCCAAAATTTTATTAAAAACATCATCCCTTATGTCTATTGCTAATTTTGCTCCAATAAGGGAGCCAATAGTAGCAGAAACAGCCAAATACCAGCCAAAAGAGGAGTATTTATTGGTAACTCCTTTGCTTTTAAATCCGGCATAAGAGAAAATAGTTTGTATAAATATAGCAATCCGGTTGGTTCCATTGGCAGTACTGGAAGGCAGGCCTAGAAAGATCAAAATAGGCAAAGTCAGCAAGGAGCCTCCACCGGAAATAGTGTTGATCACACCAACAATAAAGCCAACAACAATTAAAAGTAAATAGTGATACCATTCAGTCATAAGGGCAAAAATAGAAGGTAAAATTTAATAAAAAAATATTTTAAGGAAATCAATTAAAAAAAAGTATAAAAATGTTTTTCAAAACAAAAAAGGATATTATATTTGCAGCCTCGTTGTAGAGACGATCACTGGAGAAATGGCAGAGTGGTCGAATGCACTAGTCTTGAAAACTAGCGAGGGTCACACCTCCGGGGGTTCGAATCCCTCTTTCTCCGCTGAAATTTATTCAATTTCGATTAAAGTCCTGTAAACTAAATGTTTACGGGATTTTTTAGTTTTAGTAAATACCAAATAAATGGATCAGCCCTAAAAGTTGGGGAGTAAATAATTTTCATGCAGATTTCAAAAGAATTATTGGATTTATTACTTCCAAGTTTTATAGTTAATCATTTTACATTTACTAGCAGTAGTTCAGATGAAGAACACTTACACTTATACTTTGAAGAAAAGAAAGACACTAGTTTATTTAAAGGTCGAAAAATTGAATCAAAGGGTTTTCACAAAGAGATTGTCATAGAAGATTTTCCTTTAAGAGGAAAGTTGGTATATTTTCATATAAAGAGGCGTCGTAGATGGCGTGATATTGAAACTAGAGAAACACTTCAATGGGATTGGAAAAGTATTGCAAAAGGCACTCGAATGACAGAGGATTTTGCATTTTTTTTAAAAGAGATTAATAGATACCAATAATGTAAGTATCCAAATCATAGCGAATCTTTATGGTGTAAATGGCAAAAAACTACAACGACAATATCGAGATTATTTGAGTGAGTTTAAAGATTGGAAACAACTAAAACAAGCTTCAAAATGGTTGGTGTACCCAGAAAATATAGGCAAACGTCTATCCATTGATGAAGTTGCATTGTCACAAGGAGAGTTGTACACCGTAGTGACCAATAAAAAAGCAAAAGGTCGTGCAGGGTCTATTGTAGCAATAGTAGCAGGAACTAAATCAGAGCAAGTCATCAAATATCTTCAAAAAATTCCAGAAGGGAAGCGTAGAAAAGTTGAAGAAATTACGCTGTATATGGCAGGAAGCATGAAATTGATTTCTAAAAAATGTTTCCCTAAAGCAATACAAGTAATTGACCGTTTTCATGTGCAACAATTAGCCGAACTAATAGATTAGGTTGTTTTTAACAAATTTGAACTAATCCAATTCATCAAATAAACCATCAATAAAATCTTTTAAAGGAATCTTAACAAGGGAGTAACTAAAGCATCATAAAGTAATGCAAAAGCTTTTTTGGCGGCTTCCAATACCCACATCCTGTTCCAGATCAATATCTTGTAATTGCAACGGGAGGAGTGCAGAAGCCGTGTCTCGGTATTGGGCTTCAATAGCTACTAATATCGTATCAAAAACACTTAATACCTGTGTGGAAAAAATGACCAAAATAACCACGGCAAAATTCTTTGCCAGTTCTGAAGGTGTCAATCCCCAAGTATAACCCTCAGGGGGGTACGATAAAATAACCTAGGCTAATTTGAGAGGTTTTTTGTTTTGCCTACCCACTAAAAAAGAATGATTGCCAACCCACATTTGACACATTTGCAAGCTCCGAAACGCAAGCATAAGCTTCAGCTCGCAAAAGAGACAAACCTTTGCTGACCCACAGCGACACAATGAAAGTCAGATAAAGTACACAATTGGAGCTTTTATTAGTTAACTACCTGAAATATTCTAACAACCCAAAGTGCTTCTAAAATATTTACTTTAAAATTTTTCAATATTCTTTGCTTATGAAAAGTCAAATATTCATTTAACTGCCGTAATAATACACTTCCCTTTGAAATTTTAACATTTCCCAGTAGTTCATCTTTACTATGCCATAAAATCAGATAATCTTTGTAGTAGAATATTAAAAATTATTAAAATGAAAATAGAAACAAGTATATATGGTATTTTTCCTTTATTCGGTTTGATTTTAAGCATTTCTATTATTATCGGATGCACCGATAATACTCATGTAGCAAAGGCTGAATCAAGCTATGTTAAAACTTACACAATTGAAAAAAAAGAAAGTTAATTAAGTGAAATATTTTCCGGCATATTAAAAGAAAACAGTGAAGTAAAAATGTCGTTTCGTATTGCCGGACCAATTGACCGGATACCAGTTAAAGAGGGACAATTTGTGAAAAAAGGAGAATTAATAGCACTGATAGACCCCAGAGATTATCAGTTACAGTATAATGCCACAAAAGCTGAATATGACCAAGTAATTAACGAGGTTGAAAGGTATGAAAAACTTTATTCAAAAAATAACATTACCGACAACGATTATGAAAAAGCTATGTCAGGCAAAAAACAAATTGTAGTAAAATTGAATGCAACAAAAAATGCGCTAAATGATACTAGGCTTGTGGCTCCTTTCGACGGATATATACAAACCCTTTTTGTTAGTAAGGGTGAAATTACCAATGTAGGAATGCCTGTAATATCTATTATTAACACATCGGTATTGGTTGTAGAATCAGCCATTCCGGCCAATTTATACATAAAGAAAAACCATTTCAAAGATTTTTACTGTACAAGCCGTAATTATCCAAATCAAAAATTTCCACTAAAGATTTTAGGAATTAATGCGAAATCAGGAATTAACAATCTATATAAAATGTCACTAATGTTAAAAGCTCCCGAAGAAATTATACTAGCACCTGGGATGAATATACAAGTTCACTTTTCTGTGGACACTGATACTAAGCCTGAGATTCTGATACCCTTAAGTGCGTGTTTTGAAAAAGACAACCTTACATATGTCTATAAATATCATAACGAACAGGCCATTCAAACTGAAGTGAATATTGGAAGGGTTAACCGTAACAATGAAATAACCATTGTCTCAGGTTTAACTCTCAAAGATGTTGTTATAATCGCTGGAATCTCTCAAATAAGTAATGGCCAAAAAGTTAAATTATTGGCTAAAGCTTTAAAATAAGCTATATATAACAGTTAAAAGTTTTAAAAAAATGAATATAACTCAAATAGCATTCAAGCAAAACAGGCTGATATACTTCTTGATATTTGCATTAGTTGTAGGTGGCATAGGTTCATATTTAATGATGAGTAAACTTGAAGATCCTGAAATAAAAGTAAAAACAGCTTTAATTATTACTCCTTGCCCTGGTTTATCAGCATTAGAAGTTGAACAAACAACAACAAAAATTTTGGAAAATCAGATACGTACCATGTCTGGTTTAGGCGATGTTACATCACGTTCTTTAGCCAATATGTCTGAAATTACAGTTAATCTTCATACTACCGTGCCAGAGGATGAAGTAGAACAATATTGGGACGTTCTAAGAAAAAAAATTGACGATGCCAAGTCCAAATTACCTGATGATGTAATGGACCCTTTAATATTTGATGATTATGGCGATATGTTTGGTTTGTTCTACTCCATGACCTCAGAAGGTTTTTCGTATGAAGAGATGAGAACTTATGCAAACAAAATTCAAGATAAACTATTGACTATTAAAGGTGTTAAAAAGGTTAACATAAATGGTGTTCAACAATCTATTATCGATATTCAAATTCCTATCGAAAAGTTAACCAATCTTGAGATACCACCAACCGATATTATTGATGCCTTAAATAATCAACTTTCAGTAGTTTATCCCGGCGAGTATTTATCAAGCGAAAGAAGCATCAGGGTGGCGGTTGATAAGCAATTCAATTGAAGATATTGGAAATATTAATATCTCAGACAATGAAAATATGCAATATAGATTAAAGGATATTGCAATAATTGAACGCAAATATGAAGAGACATCATTATCAAAAATGTTTTATAATAAGCTACCTTCTATTGGTATTTCTGTTTCTATAAATCCGGGTGAGAATATTGTAGAAATTGGCGAAAATGTAGAAAAAATGATTGCTTCTATAAAAAAGAAATTACCACTTGGTATTGATTTTCATAAAGTATATTTTCAGTCAGACTTGGTAAGCGATGCTATAGGTGGGTTTGTTATAAACCTAATAGAATCCATACTAATAGTAATTTTTATTATAGTTATTGCTATGGGTTGGCGCAGCGGCATTATTGTAGGCGTAAGCTTACTATTAACCATTGTTGGAACATTTCCCTTTTTATTAATGGCTGGTGGTACTATACAGCGCGTTTCATTGGGTGCATTTATTGTTGCAATGGGAATGCTTGTTGATAATGCCATTGTAGTTATTGATGGAATATACAAAGACCTGAAAGAGAAAAAAGAGCGCAAATCGGCCATATTAAACACACCTAAACAAACAGCCTGGCCGTTGTTGGTAGCAACCTTAATTGCCATATTGGCTTTTATTCCAGTTTATTTATCTCCTGACGAAACTGGTACTTATACAACCGATTTATTCCTTGTATTGGCTATTTCGCTTTTATTAAGTTGGTTTATGGCGATTATACAAGTGCCTCTGCTGGCTAACCACATGTTAAAAATATCGACAAAAAAGAAAAAATTCGCACAAAAATTAAACTTAAATTCAAAAATTAAATCGGCACTAAATTGGGTAATACAACACCCTAAAACAATTATAATAACTTCTACTTTATTATTGTTTTTGTCTTTTGGAGGTTTTCTATTTGTAAAGCAATCATTTTTTCCAAACATGCCTTATTCGCAAAACTTTTTACAATATAAATTACCCGAAGGCAAGCAAATAAAAAGGCTTGAGCATGATTTAAATGAAATTACCGATTGGCTTCTTCAAAAGCCAGAAGTGAAAGCTGTAACATCAAATTTTGGAGGAACACCAACCCGTTACAGTTTAGTAAGATCTTTTCCAGATATGAGCATTGCTTACGGAGAATTAATTATTGACTATATTGATATTGAAACAGAAAAAGAGCAAAAGCCAATAATAGAGAAATATATTCGTAAAAACTATCCAGATGCATTTGTTAAGCTGAAAAACTACAGTTTAATGTATGTCAGTGGTATTATTGAGGTGGAGTTTTCAGGTAATGACATCAATAATTTAAAAGAGTTAGCAGAGCAAGCTCAGAAGATATTTTCTGATGAAAAAATGATTGATAAGGCTACCATAAGAAATAACTGGGAGAAAAAAACGCCTTATGTAAACATACAATACAATCAGTCGGAAGCAACACAGATTGGTGCAGAAAGAAGAGACGTAAGTATGGCACTATTAATGGCCAACCAAGGAATTCCGGTTGCACGTTATTTTGAAGAAGACTATGAAATACCTATCAATATAAAAGTAACTGATCAGGGTGGTGAGAATATTAACAATCTTGAAAACATTCCTGTCTGGGGGGCAAACTCAATCCATTTGCCAATTAAAGAAATATTAAACGGCGATATTCCATTTGATCAGGTTGAAGAACAAATATTCCAATCAACGCCCTTGAGTGCGGTTGCTGATGTATCTTTAGCTTGGGAGGAGCCACTCATTAGGCGTACTAACGGAATGCGAAGTATTATAGTAATGTGTGATCCATTAAGTAGATACACAGGAACAGAGGTTTTAGAAAAAATTAAAACCAAGATAGAAAGCTTGGTGTTGCCCGTAGGAATTATCATGCAGTGGAAAGGAGAAAGTGGAGATGAGGATAAAGCTTTAAAATATATTTTAATGTATTTACCTGTTGCCCTTATAGGTATAATAATTCTGTTGTTGGCTTTATTTAAAAGCTATCGCAAAATGGGACTTACCATTATTTGTCTGGCTTTCTCATTTATCGGTGTTGTTCCCGCCTTTTTAATATCAGGTAAAGAATTTGGCTTTCTGGCAATTATTGGACTTATCGGCTTAATGGGTATGATGATTAAAAATGCGATTGTGCTCATTGAAGAGATTGACCGTCAAATAGATTCAGACAAAGAATTTTCCAATGCCATAATTGATTCTTCACTATCAAGAGTTAAACCTGTTATGATGGCATCCTTAACAACAATCCTTGGAATGATACCATTGGTTAGCGATGTGTTTTTTGGAGGATTGGCAGTTACCATTATGGGAGGATTATTTGTTGGTTCTATCATAACTCTGGTTTTGCTACCCTTACTATACTCAATGTTTTTTCAAAATAATGCACAAAAAATAGAATCATGAAACTAAATATATTTATCATTGCAAGCATACTATTTATTACAACTGGAATTAATGCTCAGGTGTTTATAAATATTGACACTTGTAGAAACATGGCCCTAGAGCAAAGCGAGGAAATTTTTATTGCAAAAAAACAATATGAAAAAGCCTTGCACGAAAAAAAAGTTCAACGCAGTAATTATTTTCCAAAAATTAATGCTAACGGAACATATCTGTATTCCGATTACGAAGAAACCATATCGATAAAAGATACCTATTTGCCAACAGTAAATTTCAATTCTCAAACCGGAGAATTGGAACCGAATTTGGCCATAGACCAGGATGGCAATCCTATATTTGACAATTCCGGAAACCCTGTATTTAACTCTTACGCGATGCTGCCGGCAACTAGTGTAGCCCACAATTTAAAAAACTCAATTTACGCAACTGTTGCTTTAGAGCAACCGATTTATATGGGAGGTAAAATATTAGCAGCCAATAAAATGGCTGAAATTGGAGCTGATTTATATAATTTAAATACAACAGAACAAAGGCAGGCAATTATTTTAGAGACCGATAAAATATATTGGACTTACCTAAGTGTGATTGAACAAGTAAAAGTTGTCGAAAAATATCTATCCTTACTTGACTCGCTTATTATAATGGTTAATAATGGAGTAGATGCTGGATTAACTCACAGAAATGAATTATTGAAAGTGAGAGTTAAACAAAACGAAGCTAGAGACCAATATAACGAAGCAATTAACGGTAAAGAATTACTTAGAATGTCTCTTTGTCGTATGATAGGAGTAGACTTATTAAGTAACCTAACCGTTATTGATTCAACAATTGAAATAAATATTCCTGTACTCGATCCTGTCGATTCTTCATTTATAAGCAACCGAATGGATTACAAAATGCTGACAAAGCAAATAGAAATAAATAAAGCGAATGAAGCTTTAGTACGTTCTGACTTTCTTCCAAAAATAGGAGTGCGATTTTCTTATGATTATTTAAAAACTATTGAATTTGATGGATCGATGGGCTCGTTTGATTTAGGAAATGGATATTTGTTTGATGGATCTTACCCTTCGTTTATGGCCACAATTTCTATTCCAATTTTTCAATGGGGTGAAGGAAAAAATAAAATTAAACAAGCAAAAATAGATACAGAAATAGCCAACGCAGAAATTGAAAAATCGAAAAAACTAATGTTTCTTGAATTAAACCAAACAAAATTAATGTTGAATCAAGCTTACAACAGAAATCTTACAGCTATTAATAATTTAAATTATGCAAAGGAAAACATGGATATAAGTAAAACAAATTACGGAGCTGGCATGGAGCTTTTAACCGACTATTTAGAAGCCCAAGCACAATGGCAGAATGCGTTTTCCGACTTTGTAAAGTCGAAAGCTAATTGTAAAATTGCAGAAACAATTTATTTAAAATCAATCGGTAAATTATAATAAACAAAATATGAAAAAGCATTAATTTTATTAGTTGTACTTATGCAAGCATCATTGTTAGCTTTTTCATAAGATGAAATAACAGGTGTATGGCTAAACAAAAAGAAAGATGCTCAAATTGAAATATACCAATTAGGCAATAAATATTTTGGAAAGATAATTTGGTTATCGGAAGCACTTGACAAAAATAACAATACAGTAAAAGATCTAAATAACCCTAATCCATCTTTAAAAAACAATACCATTATTGGACTTGTTATAATTAAAGATTTAATCTATGAAAATAGAGAATGGAATTCAGGCACTGTTTATGATTCCGATAATGGAAAAACATATAAATGTAGTATTAAAATAAATGAACAAAATAATTTGGAACTGACAGGTATGTGGAATATCTTTTCCGACACCGAAACATGGAACAGAATAATGCATAAAAATAAGTAGCTAGTATGTCAAAATTTTTCAAAGTAATGCTAAGAAATTTTACTGTAATTGTAATGTGCTTATCTATTACTTTTCTTGAGAGCTATTTGGAATCATATAATGTATGGACCTATATCTTAGAGCATGGAATCGAATATTTAATAGTTAGTTTAGGCTTTATTTTAGCCAGCGAGATTACTTTATTTTTTGATAAAAAATACAAAAATGTAGTTTTTATCATTAAAACAAAAAAGCGAATAATTAGAATTAATAAATACATAATTATTATAGCAACATATATCCTAATTTTTTCAATTTTCATTATTGGTTTCCAAAAAGAACTTCATAAAGAAAAAACGGCAATACTTTATATTATATTTGGCGCCATTTATGTAATTATGTTCGATTTAATACTTTTAACCAAAAGTTATTATAAAAACCTTCACAAAGAAAGAGATGCAAACACAAAATTAAAGGAGGAAAAGCTAAAATCAGACTTAACAGCTCTTCAAAGTCAATTAAATCCGCATTTTTTGTTTAATAGCTTAAATGTTTTGGTGTCTGAAATACATTTCAACCAAGAAAAAGCAGTTCAATATACACAGCATCTATCTGATATATATCGTTATGTGATCCAAAGTACACAGAATCATAGAGTGAAACTGCATGAAGAATTGAAATTTATTTGCTCATTTATTTATATGTGGCAACCTCTATTAATTGATTTTTCAGAGGATGTTATCCTTATCAGAGGAAAATCTGATTTAGTATTTTCATTTTATTTTTTACAATTTATTCCACTA
>JADGEA010000304.1 GCA_016744615.1 Flavobacteriaceae bacterium | reverse complement strand
CTTGAAATGTCAAATCGTCAAATTATGCGCAGGATGATGTGTGATATAGGCTCGATTGATGGCAAATATCTTTTTCAAGGTCAATTAAAATTCGATAAAGGTTCTGAAATTTGGAACAAGTTGATAAAGATATCATCAAAAATATCAGAGATGCCTATCCAATTCGATGACACAGCAAATATGACTATTGATAAAATTTATAGTAGGGCTAAAAAAGCGAAAGCTCTGAAGAATATTAAATATGTTGTTATCGATTATCTTGGATTGATTAGCGGGTGGAATACTCCGGGGCAAGAGGCAAAATCAGAAATAACCAGAATGTGTAAAATGATGGCTAAAGAGCTTGATTGTGTTGTTATTGTTCTTTCGCAGATGAACCGGAATATTGAAAAACGTGAGGGCAGAGCGCCAAAGATGTCAGACTTGAGGGATGCCGGCAGTATTGAACAAGATGCAGATATTATATTCTTCCCTGATGTTCCTGATAAAAACATTAAAGGCACCAATGGAGATGGCTTTGATTTAGCTGATATTTACATAGCGAAAACAAGGCGTGGGAGGGTTGGAAAGATTGAAAATTTAAAATGGCAAGGGCATTATTTCAGATATTCAAATGGAGAAGAGCATTAAACACAATTAACGGAGGAGAGTATGAAAAACGAAGAAATATACAAAGAAATAGACAGCAAGCTAAAACGAGGAGAAAAGGAACTTGTAGCATACGCAAAAAGCCGGAGAGGTAAAAACGGTAAGAAGTATAAATACTATGCTCAGTTTATTTTTTGTGAATACAAAGAACGGACAGCGGAATCAATCAGGGGTGAGTTTATTCAAGCAGGTGTTCAGTTTCCGCCAAGTATCGGTAACATCTGGAACATTAAAGCCAAGATTATGGATAACATCAACACAAGTAAGCCAGTTAAAAAAGGTGTGAAGATGTGCCGTAGATGCAAAAAGAGACCGGTTAAGGAGGGCAACCACTGGTTTTGCAGGGTATGCCAAGAGGTTAATAACAAACGAGCAAGAACAATCGACACCGAGCAATACACCGGAGCAACAACTTACATAGGGGCATAGTATGAAAAACAATAAGAAACGTGCAGAACTGGCGCTTTTGATATCTCTGCCGGAAACAATTAAGGGAATCACAAAACCAGGAAGACTCAGAAACCTTGTATCTGAAATAGCGAAGGAAGCCGAACGGATTTATAACACGACTTTCGAACAGGCAAGACCGAGCGAGACGCTTAGAATCGGCGTATGCCTTGAAAAGTTTAATAATTCTGTGAAATGGGAAGAACGGCCAAGACATATTTTGAGTTATGTTTCAGCGATCTCTTTTTTTATCGAAGGTAGGGGATACACGAAAATTAATAAGCTGATTATTGATATTGTTGATTATTATGAGCGAGTCGGCAAGGCTCCGGCTGCTTGTTTTTGGTCTGCTAAAGATGCGAAAAGAATGTGGGATGAGAATTTTGATTAAATGTTAAAAAAGGGGTTGACATTAATAATTAATTAGATTATAACTGTACTCAGGAATTAACTTTAACGGGGAGAACATCATGTACGCACATTATTTCGCAACAAAAAACGAAAAACACTTAATAATAAGCGAAACAAACAGGCCTGTTGGTAAAAAGATAATTGTTAAATCAAAACCAGAAGCCCGTAAGATTGCCAAAGAAATGAACATTAAACCATGGAATTTTTAATGAAAAAAAAAGAAACAAGAGGACGTAAACCAACTGGCAGAGTAAGAACATTAAAACTCTCTGCCAAGTTTACGGAATCCGAAAGAGAAAGAATTTTAGAGATCGTTAAGCAATCATGTTATACGCAATCAGATTGTTTGATTATGGCGACTGAATTTTTTATCGCTAATGAAAAACGTAAAAAGAAACCGGAGGGGAAATAAGATGAAAAATTTACCATCGTTCTTTATTGGATTTTTTATTGGTTTTATTTTATTAGCTATAATATTAACAATTTCCCCAAAAACAGTAAACTACCACAAAGGATACAAACAAGGGCAAATTGATTGTTTAATTGGCGATGTAAAATACAAAACCGTAAAGCATAAAGACCACACGGTTACATGGGAAAAAATAAACAAAGGATAAGACAATGGCATTTCATCAAACAATAATTCATGGCCGGATTGGTAAAGATATTGATTGCAGGTATTCAGCTAACGGAAATGCAGTGGCTAAATTTTCCGTAGCAGTTTCAGAAAAGTACAACGGCGAAGAGAAAACAACGTGGTATAACGTGACAGCATTTAAAGGCACCGCTGAGAATATCGCTAAATTTTTTCAAAAAGGCTCTGAGATAATCATTGTAGGGAATATGAGTTTCGGAAGTTATGAAAAAGATGGCGAAAAAAAATACACCAGTGATTTAATCGCCCGTAGTTTTGATTTTTGTGGCTCACGGAATGATAATCAACAGGGCCAACAACAGCAACAGCAAAGCAATTTCCAACAGCCTCAGCAGAACCAAGGCTTTCAGCAGAATAATTCAGGGTTTCAGAATCAAGGAAGCCAAGGAAGCCAAGGATATCAAGAACCAGAACCGCCATTTTAAGGAGGTGATAAAAAACAATGAAGGAACACACAATTTAAACTTGAAGAAGTATACTCCGCTGAGAAAATAACAATCGTTAAATCTCGGAATCTCAGCGGGGTATCACAAGGAAACCATGAATAGAGAACATTACAGACTAAAATTAGGACAATATATCAATCTTTTTGTAGATGTATATTCCTGCGAAGAGAATGATTATTGGTGTTTGATTGGGGAGTATTTCACGGAGGCGTAAGCAATGGCAAAGGTAGAATATGAATGGGTTATATATGACAGCCAGGAAGAACTTGATTTTAAACACTGGCTTGATGAAGCTTTTGAGGCAGGCTTAATCCACGGCTTTAGAAAGCTTGAAAAAGGAATTGATACTTTCGAATTAATAGGAAAGCAGAAATATATTTCAAATGGTAAGAGGAAGCATTGTTTTGCCTCTGTTGACTATACACCTGATTTTTTAATAACATCTGAGCCAGAGTTCACGCCTTTTTGTGAAAATAGTATTGAAAAAGTACATCATTATATCGATGTTAAGGGTAGTTTTTCAAAATATAACGACAATAAACAGTTCCAAATAATCCGGAAAATGATGTATAAATTTAAAGGCATTTACGTTCATAAAGTTGTCCCAGATGAACTATTTTTAAAAACATGGGTCCCTGAGCTTTGCCGGTACACCGAAGTAAAAAAAGATGTTAAAAAGAAGTTCAAAAACACGCCAACAATTAAAGAATATTTAGAGGATAAATAAATTGAGCGAAGAACTAAAATATAATAAATGCGGTTTAATATTTTATTGCAATCATTCCGAGGAAGAACCTTGTATTTATTTCTCAGGTAATTCGAAAGATTGTAAATATAAA
>JADGEA010000303.1 GCA_016744615.1 Flavobacteriaceae bacterium | reverse complement strand
CTGGTTAAGCTCTGCCATTTGCTTTACTTGCTCTGCTAACGAGAAACGTTCCTTTGATTCTTTGTCGTAGGTTTCTTCTACCTTAGTTCTGAATTCTTTGATATTCTCGCCAAGAGGGTCAAGAATAAGCTTTAAGTTATCTTGATTTTGCTTTGTGAATTTCTCACTTTTTTCTTCTAATATTTTATCTGCTAAAACCTTGAACTCATTAGTAAATTTATCTCCAATATTCTCAAGTTCTTTTTTCTGATTATCTAACTTCTCCTTAAAACTCTTTATGCTTTCTGATAATTTAATATTTTCTTTTAGAAGTTTGCCATTGGAAAGTTCTAATTCTTTTTTCTCTTTTTTAATAACATCAATTTCTTTTTCTTTTTCTGATATTTTGGAAGTTTCGTTTATTACTCTCTCTTCTAAAACTGCTAATTCTGGTTTTAAAGCTTGTAAACTAAATAAAGTTTCTTCTAACTTTTTATGTAAGTCAATATTCTCATTTTTGAGCAAGTCTTTTTCTATTCCATCTTTTTTATTTCTGAATAAAACAAAACCAATTAGTAAGCCTACTAAAAGTGAAACTATTGATATTAAAATTAATTGTATTTCCATGATGAAATATTGAATGCTGATTTAAAACTGATTAACCTCAAAATATAAATTTTAAAAGAATTTTTCCACTGCTCTAAAGGGTGATATATTTAGATTTCTTTACTCCCTTTAGTTTATATTATTAAGTTAAGGCTTTTTGTTCTACCCCAACCCTAATACTTCGGCAAGCTCAGTAACCGAGGGAGTCAAAAAGACCTAGATAAATATCGTGATATTCAATGATTTCTCCCTTTAGGGTTGGGGATAAAAATTATTGAGTCCAATATATTTATTCTAACCGAAACAGCATTCCCTTTTAAAGTTGTAAAATCAAAGAAAGTTAAATTCCTCTTTGTGCAACTTTGTGCAAAACTTTGTGTTCTTAGTGTTAAATTCTCTCACTACTAAAACAGACTAAATTTATAAGATATTTTCACAAATAAATTATCATCCCATTTTACATTTTGGTTTGCTCCATACCTGTAATAAGTTCCAATTCCAAATCCTCTAAATATTTGTTCTAGTTCTATTCCACTTTCAAAAAAACCTTTTTCTAAAGTCTTAAAGGATATATTTTTATGTTTAGAAGTGTCGTTAAATGTTCCATAGGCAACTCTAGTTACTAAGCTAAGTTGTGGCTTAAAACTATTACTAATATTAAACTCTTTAAACCTCTGTCTTAAATGAAACTCCATATATTTATCAGAAAAGAATTCGCCATAAAGCATTGTTTCAAAAGAATTACTTCCAGAAATATTAACTCTATTTATCCAAGGTTCGTTTAGATAAGAATTTGGATTACCGCCATACAAATAAGACAGTGGAGCATCGCCAAAAGCTACACCTCCAATTAAAAGCATTTCTGTTGTTCCCCAACCATAAGTATTAAACTGCTCTTTTACTCTTAAATCTATTTTACTGAAATTGTATTCTCCATCCAAAAGTCCTTTTACACTTTGGGTGTATTGTCCTGCAAACTTAGGATATCCATTGTGCATTCTTTTTCTACCTTTCCTAGTTTGAATAAATTTACTGTATGGCTCCCACTCTGCTCCAAAAGTAAAAATTGACAAATCGAAATATGTATCTTCTATTCCATTGTTTTCAAAACTATATTCATACTCAGCTCGTGAATAAGTTTTATCGAAAACCAATTTTGTTTTTAAATTTGGCAGTAGATTGTATCTTAAATAAAAACTACTAGTTGTTGCTGAGTTAAAATAACTATTATTTATCTTGCTCAAATCACTCATAAAAAATGAATTATTATCAGTAATAAAAACAGTACGAGAAGAAGGATTAATATCATAGGTATATGATGCTCCCATCCAAGTATTTGTCATTTTATCTAGCCTAACATTTATTCCAACACTCCCTTTAATTGCGTAATCTCCAAAACCATAAGCGCCATAACCTTCCACGTTAAATTTTGTTGATAATTTAGCTGAAGTTCTTCCTCCTAAACCTATTCTAAGACCTTCGTATTTGTTGTAATTAATAATTCTATTCAAATTCAAATCGAAATACCCTAATGGGTAATAACCTGTACTCAGACCCCTTAATAAGTTGATTTTTTTATTTACACCTTCAGCTTCAAAAACACTGTCTACAACAACATAGGTTTCTGTTCCTCTTTTAGTAATTGGCTCTGTTCTGTACTTATTCCAAAATTCTTCGGTCTTTTTATGTGCATCATCATCTACAATTATTGCTATGGAAGCACTCTTTATTGTAGTCTCGGTATTTATCTCCAAATTTAAATTCTTATTAATAGAACTCATGTACATATAATCGCTAGCATGATAATCAGGATTTTGTCTTACTTCATTTTTCAATGAATCTGGTTTTTCTCCCGACTGAACTTGAATTTTATTTCCCATTAAAGTCATACTCTCTTTGTTGTCTCCTTTTCTGAGTAATACATCTGTTTCGTTTGGAAACCAAATATCTTGTTCTTCTAAAAATTTGAAATTCATTGTTGCAGTAATTCTCACAATTGCTTTCAACTCCACTATAGCTTTTTGTACTGCAAATTTATGTTCATTTATATAAAGTACTCCTTCTAAACCAGCTATATCTTTTTCTTTTTTAGGTTTGAAATAAATCATAAAAGTTTGATTCTTCCCACTTTTAAGAGTATCCAATATCTTATAATCATACTCTTTGAACACATTTTTGTTAGCAATAGGGTTCAAATATTTATCACCCATAATGCTATAAAACTCATCATAAAAAGATAGAGATTGTATATTCATGGCAAATAGTTCGTAGATAGGTTCTTTAAAACCTGCCATCCGTGATGCTAAAATTTCTTGTTGAGTACCATCACCTTGTTTAAATTTATATGCCGAAATTTTCTCTGAGAGATAAAGATGGCTCCTAAGCAAATCTTTCTTTAGAGTATAGTTAGAAGAGTCAATATTTTTGAACACCAATTCTCCATTAGTCTTTGTCCAAACAGTATCAATAGTACCAACCAAAGAATCTGGATTGGCAGTAACTACAAGTTTATTGTACGAATGGTACTTATAGGATTCTAGTACTTTTTGAGGATTATTATTATCTTTATTAGCAATTGTTTTTCTGATAATGGATAAAGCAGGATTCTCTCTTTCCTCAACAAGAACAACTTCATTTAACAAATTTGAACTTGGTTCTAATAAAATATTAAAATAAGTTTTATCTCCCTTTAACTCTATACTTTTTGTATGGTAACCAATATAACTCACTTCAATTTCCTTAATATTAAATTTTGCTTTAACATTAAATTTACCATCAGTTTCTGAAATTGTAGCTAGTTTTTTATTAACAATAATGGTGGCAAAAGGAAGAGGCTCTTTTGTATTGGCATCGATAATAAT
>JADGEA010000302.1 GCA_016744615.1 Flavobacteriaceae bacterium | reverse complement strand
TGTGTTGTACTAAACCTATGACATAAAAACTTTTTGATCACTTTCTGATAATCTAATTGTAGTTTAAGAAAACGCAAATTATATATTTTATAATTAATATTAGAAAAATACTAAAAAAGATTGATTGTTATATTTTAATTAAAAAATCTGATAGTTTTTCTGAAGTCTCCAAATTCATTTTTTTACGGATTCTATGTCGAAGAACTTTGACAGAATTTGGTTCAATGTTTTTAATAGTAGCGATTTCTTTGGTGTTTAAATTTAATCGCAAAAGAGAAGCTAAGTGTATTTCGTTAGCAGTTAACGAAGGATATGTTTTTTTTAGTTTATCAGTAAACTCATGATTGATCTTTTCAATATTTTCATTAAAATAATTGAGCTCCTTATTAATTAACAATTGTGTTTTTAGTGTTTTTATTACCGCATTCAGATTTTTAGAATCCTTAATCTCTGTCTTATTAATTTCATCTAACTTCACATATAATTTTTGTATGAAATCTCTGTTTTTTATGATTTCAATACCAAAATTTGTCAAATCCATGGTTTTAAATTGAAGAGATTCTTCCAACTTTTTTTTCTCAAATGTTACTAATTGCATTTGCTTCTCTTTCAAATCACTTTCCAAAAATTTAATTTTTAATTTGTTCTTAGAATAAAAATCATTTGAAAGCCTTAAACTTATCATAAGCGTAAACAATAAAGGGTAAATATCTAGGGGAGACAACCAAGGCAAGTATTTTCTAAGGAAGACTATCCCAGTATAGTTGGTAATTAATTCTTCTAAACCTAGAAGAATAAAAATAATTGCCAAAATTAAAAATTCGTTAGCGCCTTTTAATTTATTCTTATAATATATAATTGAAGCATATATAACTACTACAAAAAGGCCAACAAGCCCTATGTGGGCAGTTATTTGCCAAAGAGGAAATACTCTTTCTGTCTTATCTAGTACTAAAAACACAAATGCTATTGCAAAAATTAACGATAATATATAGGCATACCTTTTTTTATTTTTATCAATTAATCCAAAAATAAGCCATGGAAATACACCATAATAAACAGCAGCACAAAACAAAATAGCATAAATAATATTCAAATCCAACACCGTAGATAATCCAATAAGAATAAAATAGAAACCTGAAAACATGCTAAATATCCCAAAGTATATGTAAAGCTTTTGAATTTTGTTATTTTTCCAAATGAACAAACTTAATAATGCGAATGCAATATTAATTCCAGAAAAAAGAGATAATATTAATACTTCCATTTAAGAGTTAATTTTTACAAAAGAATAATTATTTTTAGAATAAAATATTAAAAATTGTATTTGATTTTTTTAATAAATATTTGAAACGATATTATTAAGAACTAAACTGTACTAAAATGGTTTTTATTTTATTGGTGTGTGATCGCTTACCCAATCAAAACTATTTTTTAGAAATTTTGGTGGATTAAAACGATAACCAATCGAAAGGTTAAACACACTCCTTACACTATCATATTTTACCACCGATTCTTCTCCAGGAGTAGATGCATCAAGTTCATAAGATAATCCTGAATAAAAATTCTTTGAATTATAGCCTAAATTAATAAAGGAATTAACGTTAACTATTAAATCATTACTTCTAGTTGTTACATCAAATTCACCCTCAGTTAATTTATTAACACCAACACCTAAACCAGGTGCAACACCAAGGTTTGCATACCACTTTTTATTGATGACAAATGTGTGTATATAATGTGCATTAAAAATAAAATTAAAACTTTGTGTTTTAGATAATGTATTTTCATCAGATAATTTAAAAAATTCATAAGTCAGACTAGGCACAAAACTACCGGCGCTTTTTCTTTGTATTTCTACTTGATTGATAATAGCTTTCATGGAAAGATTTTCATTCAAAACAAAAGAAGTTTTTCCCTTAATAATTTGAGTTTTTAAATCTGGTAAAATGGTGAAATTGGCATTGTTTATATCTTCATTCCCAATTTCTTCTTGATAATATCCTTTTACATAAGAATATTCTAAAGTTTGAATCCATTTTTTTTTAATAAAAATATCCGTACTGATTTTAAATACATTCGTTTCACCTTTTTCATCAAAATCTTCAGGCGCTAAAAATTTTGGAGAATAACCAATTTTAAAACCTAGAAACCTATAATTAAAGCCTAATACAGTTCTTAAACTTGTATTTGGCTTTACAGAATATCTCGAATTTAAATCGTTGTATTCGAAGGTTTCTAAATCATTATCAAATTCTAACTTTAAATTAAATTTTTCCCTCATCGATTCAAAATAAATATCATCATTATTTGATTCTTTTTCTTGAGAAAAAGAATGAATAGGCAAGAGTAAGGCAATTATGATGATTGAATATTTCACATTAAAATATTAAGACATTTATTCTCAATATCTAATATAAGAAATAATTTATCTGAATAAACACTTTTTGTTAAAATAAAAAAGGAGACTTGTCCGGTCTCCTTAAAAAAATCTTATGAATAGTTTTAAACCATTATTATCCTTTTAACCAAACATTTTTAAGCACTTTCTGTTCTTCACTTGCCTTTTCACTTGCTTTAAGTCCTTTCCCTTTAGTGTATGATTGAGTTAATGTAGTTTTAATGTTAATTTCTTCTTCGCCTCTTAATAATTTCACTTCAACTTCTGGTCCTGGAACCCACATATATGCTTCTGTAAAAACCTGTTCAGCATTTTGCATAGTAAGCACAGTACCATTAATTTCAGAAACGACATCGCCCGGCAACACTCCTTGTTTCTTCCAGAAACTGTTATCTTCAACTAATTCTGTAAAATTTATAGTCCCAAATCTGTTAGGCTCAAAAATTAAAACACCATTGTTTTGAATGTAATTAGTTTCTACTAAACCCTCACTAATTTCAAGCCCCACTTTATCAAAATACACATTGTAATCTATGGGTGTTGTTCCAATTACATGAGTTTCAAAAAACTCACCAATTGAAGGGTAGGTCATTTTTACAATTTCATCAAAAAGCAAATCATCTTCAAAAGGTAGGTTTTTTCCAAATTTTAATGATAATTCTTTCATAAGAGACAAGATACCTCTTTGACCATCGCTTTCCTCTCTTAATATAATATCTAAACACATACCAATTAAAGCACCTTTTTGATACACGTTATAATAGTTATCTGAATAAGGGCTTACCAAAACATTCTCGCTCATTTCGGTAAAACTCATTGTATCATCTAATACAGAAGCCATTTGAATTTTATCCATAATCTTAATAAAAAACTCCTCTTCAGTTACTAAATCTTGATCTATCTGAAATAAGGTTGCAAAATATTCGGTAACCCCTTCATACATCCACAAATGCTTTGAAAATGTAGGTTCGTAATAATTGAAATAATGAACATCTTCTGAATGAATACTCAATGGAGTTACGATATGAAAAAACTCATGAGATACG
>JADGEA010000092.1 GCA_016744615.1 Flavobacteriaceae bacterium | reverse complement strand
TTCTAATAATAGCAAATATAAGGTTTTAGAATTAGTATTACCATAATTCATAAAATCTGTTTCAGGCTTATTGGGGATATAATCTTTTACTGAACTAATAATGGTTGGAGATTTTTTTTCTGCCCTACTTCTAACACCTGATATTCCATCACGAGTATCTTTTGTTATTTGACTTGTTTTAGCAAAAACAATAAAGTTTACAGGTAGATCTTTTAATTTTTTGTCATGCAATTGTTTAGAAGAGAACATGATACTTCCATCTGAAGCTGTTAAAGATTCACAATTAACAAAAAAAGGTGAATTTGAAAGAGCTTTATCTGTTTTTGCACTATTAATCTTAGTTAAAAACTCTTTCAAATCCTCATCAAAACAAACTACATTATTCCAATGATTCTCTTTTAAGATCTGGATCATATTTAAATAGGCTTCCTCCATATCTGAACAGTATAAAAACTTACCGCCTTTATGAATAAATTGTTTTACAAATTTTTCATCAATTGAAGAATCATCCCTATCCACCTTAATATCTTCTTCCTGCTTTAACGACGATATCTTACTTTTAAAAAATTTACTAAAAAAATTCATAAGGGAAAATGTAATTATTCAAATTTACAAAAAACTAGTTGGTTATTAAGTCGCTTCTTCCGTTTTTTCATCTTTAGAAGCCTCTTTTTTCTCACTTAATTCTTTCTTTGCTTTTTTATCTTCCTCTATTTTTTTTAACTCTTCAATTGGCAACTCTCTTTCAAAAGGTCTTTTACCAAATATTTTTACCAAATTATCTTCAAAAATCACTTCTTTCTCCATTAAAATCTCTGCCAGTTCTGTCAACTTATCTTTGTGTTCCTTCAAAATTTTGATAGCTCTTTCGTACTGATTTTCAATTATTCTAGAAATCTCATCATCAATAATCTGAGCTGTTTTCTCACTATATGGTTTTGTAAAATTGTAATCCGTCTGTCCGCTAGAATCATAATAGGTTATATTTCCTATTTTATCATTTAAGCCATATATACTAACAATTGCTCTTGCCTGACGGGTTACTTTTTCAAGGTCATTTAAAGCTCCGGTTGATATCCTATCAAACATTACCTTTTCGGCTGCTCTGCCACCTAAAGTAGCACACATTTCATCAAGCATTTGATCTGTCTCTACAATTTGCCTTTCTTCAGGTAAATACCATGCTGCTCCCAAAGACTTTCCTCTTGGTACAATGGTCACTTTTACAAGAGGTGCTGCGTGTTCCAGCATCCAACTAACTGTTGCATGACCAGCTTCATGAAAAGCAATTGTTTTTCTTTCTTTTGCTGTAATGATCTTATTTTTCTTTTCTAAACCACCAACTATTCTGTCAACAGCACTTAAAAAATCTACATGATGTACTTTTTTCTTATTCTCTCTTGCCGCAATCAAAGCTGCTTCATTACACACATTTGCGATATCAGCTCCCGAAAACCCAGGAGTTTGCTTTGATAAGAAGTCCAGGTCAACATCTTTATCCATTTTTATAGGCTTGACATGAACCTCAAAAATC
This sequence comes from Flavobacteriaceae bacterium, assembly GCA_016744615.1. Classification (GTDB taxonomy): domain Bacteria; phylum Bacteroidota; class Bacteroidia; order Flavobacteriales; family Flavobacteriaceae; genus Lutimonas. The sequence goes on along the minus strand of JADGEA010000092.1, from coordinate 14,745 downwards.
TCTTTTCTTTCATTTTTATCCGGAAGATCCACATAGATCTGACGATCAAACCTTCCTGCACGCATCAATGCTTTATCCAAAACATCAGCTCTGTTTGTAGCCGCAATTACGATTACATTGGTATCCGTACCAAAACCATCCATTTCAGTAAGCAACTGATTTAAAGTATTTTCTCTTTCATCATTACCACCAGTAAAATTGTTCTTTCCCCTTGCTCTACCAATAGCATCAATCTCATCAATAAAAATAATAGATGGTGATTTAGCTGCTGCCTGTTTAAAAAGATCACGAACTCTAGATGCTCCTACTCCAACGAACATTTCAACAAAATCAGATCCTGACAAAGAGAAGAAAGGTACTTCTGCCTCACCTGCAACCGCTTTTGCCAATAAGGTTTTTCCTGTCCCAGGAGGTCCAACCAATATTGCTCCTTTCGGAATTTTCCCTCCCAAAGAGGTATATTTCTCTGGGCTTTTCAAGAAATCAACAATTTCCTGAACCTCTTCTTTTGCACCTTCTAATCCGGCTACATCTTTAAACGATGTTTTTACTTTGGTATTTTGATCGAATAATTTAGCTTTTGATTTGCCAATATTAAAGATCTGACCTCCTGGTCCACCTCCACTTCCACCAGACATACGTTTCATAAAGAAGATCCAAAGACCAATGATAAAAATAAATGGAAGCCAAACCATAATCGAATCAAAAAAACTTGTTCTTGTTGTGGTATCTTTATCAAAATCAAGTGAGAATTCTTTTTTAGCCTCTTTCAAATTATTTTCGAAATTTGAAAGATCTCCAAAATCATAGATATAAACTGGTGCTCCCTGATTTAAAAATGACGGACTTTGTTTTCGTTTAAAGATTTCTTTCTCTAAAGACTCTTTTTTTATGGTTAATTGAGCGATATCATTATTAACAATAAGTATTTCTTCAATATCATTATCATTTAAGATTGTCGTAAACTGATTTTGACTCAATCGGTTACTGGATATATCTGAACTATTAAGCAATTGATAACCAATAAGCAAAACAAATATAATTCCATAAACCCAATAAAAATTGAATTTAAAATTGAATTGCTTCATTAAATTATTATCGTCTTTATTATCTTTTTTGTTTTTTGTTTCTTTATTCACAGGTTATTTTTTTTGTAATTTAATTACTTCTTACTGATAAGAATTTTCAATATTGGTTATTTTTGCGTCTCCCCATAATCCTTCTATGTTATAAAAATCACGGATTGGTTTCTGAAAAACATGTACAACCACATTTACATAATCTAACAAGATCCATTCGGCATTACTTTCACCTTCCACATGCCAGGGTTTGTCTTTAATTGCCTTGCTAACACCTTTTTGAATTGAACCGGATATAGCACTTACCTGTGTATTTGAATTTCCATCACAAATAATAAAGTAATCACAAACGGTATTTTCAATTTCTCTTAAATCTAAGATAGAAATATTCTCTCCTTTTACATCTTCAATTCCTTTAATTATTTCCGTAATTAAAAGATCTGTATTTACTGTTTTTGTTGCCATTAATTTTATTAAAAAATTTTTGCAAATGTATCACATTTTTATCACTTTAGATATTCTATATTTGCATAATATCTATGAAATTATTCAAACTTGATGCCATAAATTCAACAAACACTTATTTAAGGCAATTATCTAAAAAAAAAGAAACAAAAAACTGGACGGTTGTAAGTGCTGAATATCAAACTACAGGGCGAGGTCAGGTAAACACAAAATGGGTCTCAGATAAAGGTAAAAATCTAATATTTAGTGTGCTAATAAACTATGACTCCTTAATAATTCAAGATCAGTTTTATTTAAATAGTGCTATTTCACTAGGAATATATCATACCCTTTTAAAGTATAATTTACCTAAATTAAAGATCAAATGGCCAAACGACATAATGGCAGAGAATAAAAAATTAGGAGGAATCCTTATTGAAAATTCTTTAAAAAATGACAAAATTTACCAATCTGTTGTTGGCGTCGGACTAAATGTAAATCAAGAAGATTTTTTGGGTTATCCATTTCAGGCAATTTCTATGAAGAATATGCTAAACATAGCTATTGACAGAGATAAACTGTTAAATAAAATCATTTCCTCTATTAAGCATTACATAAATCTTCTTAACAAACGTGAGTTTAGTTTTTTACATGCAGCATACGAAAATGTTCTTTTCAAAATAAACAAACCACACATGTTTGAAAGTAATGGTCAGGTTTTTTTAGGTAAAATTACAGGAGTTTCTAAAGATGGTAAAATTAATATTGAAGATGAAAATGAGCAAATCAGAAAGTTTTACTTTAAGGAAGTAAAATATCTTTAGATGCCTATTTCAAAAATCATTTCTCTCTTAAACAAAAAAGCTTCCATAAAATGAAAGCTTTTTAAAAGTGTTATTTAAATCTTATTTTTTCTTAATATTTTCTATCAAGGTATTGATGAATTTTTGAAGTGGTCCCTTTACCATCATCGCTACCATTGGGTTAAATTTACCATCAAATTTTAATTGCACATTACTTGACGTATCAGTATTACCTTCAATATCAGCTGTTAAAGTAAATGGAAATTTATCACTGGTGGAACCCAAAACTATTCTTTTTGGAGCATCCTGCTCCTGCATTTTCAATCTTATCTCCGGCATTCCTTTTAAAGCAAATTTAAAAGAATCATCTCTTACTTCAAATTTATCTATATTCTCAGGCATGATATCTTCAAAATTCTCCACTTTTGAAAGAAAATCAAATATCTCCTGACTTGTTTTTTGTACTGTTACTTTTGGGCTTTCTAAATTCATTATTTTTTATTTATTCCATTCTGATGGATCTACTCTCCATTCAATAAGTGTTTCAAATTCTTTTTCAGAAACATAATTAGTTTCTAATGCCTGTTCTATCAAATTTTCATAGTCACCTAAAGTAGTGAGTTCTACATTTGCCTTTTTAAACTTTTTAACCGCATGTTTAAATCCATAGTCAAAAATAGCAACCATTCCTTTAATATTGGCACCAGCATCTCTTAATGCTTTTACCGCATTCAAACTACTTTTGCCTGTACTGATCAGATCTTCAACAACCACTACATTCTGACCATTGTCCAAAAATCCCTCAATTTGATTTTGTCTGCCGTGTTTTTTAGGTTCAGGTCTTACATAAACAAAAGGAACACCTAATTCTTGCGCGACCAAAACTCCAATAGCAATTGCTCCTGTGGCAACACCGGCAATCACATCAGGTTTTCCATGTTTTTCTTCAATAATTTTAACCAGATTTTCTCTGATATAATTTCGAATAGGAACATAGGATAAAGTCACTCTGTTATCGCAATAAATTGGTGAAAACCAACCTGAAGCCCATGTAAAAGGCTCTTTTGGCTTCAATTTTATTGCTTTTATGGATAAAAGCAATTCAGCTGTTTTTTTTGCTGTATTTTTGTTTAAAATCATATTGCAAATGTATACAATTTTTAAAAATGATTGCACAATTATTTTAACAGATTCACTTAAAATTAAAGATGATTTTAACTTTTTTTATTGGAAGGATTTTAATGTAAATTTAAATCTTCAAAATTGCATTACAAGTAATCCTCCAACTATATATTTATATCACTCTGATTTAGAATTTCTATGGAAAGAATTTCAGAAAAAATTCAAGATTATTGAAGCAGCTGGCGGCGTGGTTTTTAACAAAAAAAAAGAGTTGCTATTTATTTTTAGAAATGAAAAATGGGATCTTCCCAAAGGGAAAGTTGAAGAAGGAGAATCTATACAAGAAACTGCCTTAAGAGAAGTACAGGAAGAGTGTGGTATTATTGATTTAAATCTTGAAGAATTCATTATGGAAACCTATCATATTTACAATGAGAAGAACAATCAAATTCTTAAAATATCACATTGGTTTAAAATGAACAGTGATGAAAAAGAGTTTATTCCTCAACTGGAAGAGGATATTACAAAGGTAGAATGGAAAGATCAGATTGGAGTTCAAAATACCCTAACAAATACATATCCAAACATTAAGTTATTGATTAAAAGCGTAATTAGTTAGGATTTTAATTGTATTTTCGCCGACTTCTAAAAAATCAATAATTTATTAGCATGACTGAATTTATTTCAAAGAGACTTCCCAATGTAAAAAATGATGTTTTATCCGGAATAACCGTAGCATTAGCTTTGGTTCCAGAAGCTGTTGCCTTTGCTTTTGTAGCTGGTGTTGATCCATTGGTGGGACTTTATGCTGCATTTATGGTTGGCTTGATCACCTCCATTTTTGGTGGCAGACCTGGAATGATCTCAGGAGCAACAGGAGCACTTGCAGTTGTAATGGTTACACTAGTCGCTAGAGGTAATGAAATGGGAACACCCGGTGAAAATTTGGGACTTTATTATCTTTTTGCAACCGTTATTTTAATGGGTTTTATTCAAGTCATGGCAGGTGTTTTAAAACTTGGTAAATTTGTTAGACTCATACCGCATTCTGTAATGCTGGGGTTTGTTAATGGTTTAGCTATCGTTATCTTTTTATCTCAATTGGGTATGTTTAAGGAAAAAGTAGGAGAAGAAGAAATTTGGCTGCAGGGAACCGAACTTTACCTTATGGTTGGATTGGTCGCCTTAACCATGTTCATGATGTTAGGAATGCCAAAAATAAAGTATTTAAAGAAATTACCTGAAGCTCTGATTGCCATACTGGTAGTGTCTTCTATTGTTATCTTTTTTAATTTAGATGTTGCTACTGTTGGTTCTTTTATTAGAGATGGTGGTGGTGAAGGGTTAAAAGGAGGCTTACCAACATTACATTTAGAAACCTTTCAAAAAATCCCATTTACATGGGAAACGATCAAGTTTATTTTGCCATATGCGGTTATTTTGGCAGCTATTGGTTTGATTGAGTCACTTATGACCTTAAATTTAATTGATGACCTTACAGAAACTCGAGGTAATGCAAATAAAGAATGTATAGCACAGGGTAGTGCAAATGTGGTGACAGGTCTGTTTGGTGGCATGGGAGGTTGTGCCATGATTGGGCAATCTATTATCAATATTAAGTCAGGTGGTAGAGGAAGATTATCCGGTATCGTTGCAGCCTTAACTCTTTTAAGTTTTGTTTTATTTGCTTCGGGTTTGATTGAACAAGTACCAATAGCAGCTTTAGTAGGTGTTATGTTTATGGTGGTAATTGGCACATTTGCATGGAGTAGTTTTAGAATTCTAAATAAAATTCCAAAAACTGATGTTTTTGTTTTGATTCTTGTATCAGCTTTAACGGTGATATTTGATCTTGCCATTGCAGTTTTTGCTGGTGTAATTATTAGTGCCTTGGTATTTTCATGGGAAAATGCGGTTAGAATTAGAGCAAGAAAACATTTTAAGGAAGATGGCACCAAAGTATACGAAATCTGGGGTCCTCTTTTCTTCGGATCTATAGCAACATTTAATTCTAAATTTGATGCGAAAAATGATCCTGATCAGGTTGAAATTGACTTTATGGAATCTCGTGTTAGTGATCACTCAGCAATTGAAGCTGTGAGCAGCATTGTAGAAAAATATGAAACTGCTGGTAAAACTATTCACTTAAAACACTTAAGTGAAGAGTGTAAATTACTATTGCATAAAAACAGTCCGAAATTTAGAGAGGTAATCATTGAGGCTATTGATGACCCAAGGTATCATGTAGCTGAAAATCCGGAAGAATTTAATTAAAAATATCTAAATTGGGTTTTAAAATATTATTTCAATGACTTTGCAAATGTAGTTTTAACGAAGCGTGGCAATCTCAGATCACCACGTCGTTCATGCTTCTCTTCTCGTGAAAACGAATAAGTATTTCTAATTTACTTCAAACTCCCCAAACTCTCTTTAAGCATTGCTATTTTAGCCAAGGCATCTGCTTCTTTTTTACGCTCATTTACAATTACCTGTTCTGGTGCATTATTTACAAAACGTTCATTGCTCAATTTCTTATGTACTGAAGTCAAGAAACCTTCTGCATATTTCAATTCTTCTTCCAGTTTTTTAATTTCCTCTTCTACATTGATGTTTTCGCCCATTGGGATAAAATATTCGTTTGATTTTACTCTAAAAGAAAGTGCTCCTTCTTTCTTTTCATTTACATATTCCAATTTAGAAATATTTCCAAGTTTGGAAATGACCACATCAAAATCGGTATTCTCTTTTTCATTATTCAATACAAAAAGTTCAACAGTATCTTTAAATGCAATATTCTTTTCTTTACGGATATTTCTGATTCCTGAAATAACTCCTGCAGCAAATTCAAATTCTTTTACCAATTCTTCATTCTCATTTTCAACAGAAGGCCATGGTGAAATAATCAATGCTTCTTCTGTACTTCTTTTACCTATTAACTGCCATATTTCTTCTGAAATAAATGGCATAAAAGGATGAAGAACTTTTACGATTTTCTCAAAATTTACAATAGTTTGATTATAGGTTTTAGCATCTATCGGACTTTGATAAGCTGGTTTTACCATTTCTAAATACCAAGAAGAAAAATCATCCCATATAAATTTATAAGTAGTCATCAATGCTTCTGAAATTCTATATCCTTTATAGGATCTTTCCAGATCGTGTAATACTTTATCTAATTTTGCATCAAACCATTTTATAGCCTGTTTTGCAGACTCTGGCTGTTCTATTTTATCAGAAACTCCCCATCCTTTTACCAATCGAAATGCATTCCAGATCTTATTTGAAAAATTACGTCCTTGTTCGCAAAGACCTTCATCAAAAGGCAGATCATTGCCTGCAGGAGAAGTCAATAGCATTCCTACTCTAACTCCATCTGCGCCATATTTTTTTATCAAACCAATAGGATCAGGTGAATTACCCAATGATTTACTCATTTTCCTTCCTTGTTTATCACGAACAATTCCGGTAAGGTAAACATTCTCAAAAGGCTTTTCTCCTCTGTATTCATAACCAGCAATGATCATTCGAGCTACCCAAAAGAATAAGATCTCAGGAGCGGTAACTAAATCTCGGGTTGGATAATAATAATTGATCTCTTCGTTTTCCGGATTTCGAATGCCGTCAAAAACAGAAATTGGCCATAACCATGAAGAGAACCATGTATCTAAAGCATCTTCATCTTGTTTAAGATCATCTATAGTTAATTTCTTGCCTAATTTATCACTGGCTAACACAACCGCTTCTTCAATAGTTTTTGCAACAACAAAATCATTGTGGGTATCACCATAATAAAATGCAGGAATACGATGGCCCCACCATAACTGACGAGAAATATTCCAGTCACGAACATTTTCCATCCAGTGACGGTATGTATTTTTAAATTTCTGAGGAACCAGTTTTACATCATCTTCCATCACCGATTTTAAAGCTGGTTCAGCAAGATCTTTCATCTTTAAGAACCATTGAATCGAAACTTTTGGTTCAATAATTGCACCTGTTCTTTCAGATGTCCCAACCTTATTCTGATAATCTTCTACCTTTACAAGGTTTCCTAATGCTTCTAATTCCTTTACGATTTCTTTCCTAACAACAAATCTATCCTTTCCTTCAAAATGTAATCCATAAGAGTTCAAAGTAGCATCATCATTAAAAATATCAATTACTTCTAACTGGTGCTTCTCTCCAATTTCTTTGTCATTTGGGTCGTGAGCAGGAGTAATTTTCAAACATCCCGTACCAAATTCCATATCTACATACTCATCTTCAATAACAGAAATAGCACGATTTACAATAGGAACAATCACTTTTTTCCCTTTTAAGTGGGAGAATCTATCATCATTTGGATTGATACAAATTGCGGTATCTCCAAGAATAGTTTCCGGACGAGTAGTTGCAATGGTAACATATTCATCTGAACCCTCAATTTGATAGCGTAAATAGTATAATTTTCCATTCTTCTCAATATGAATTACTTCTTCATCTGAAACCGTTGTTTTTGCTTCTGGATCCCAGTTTACCATTCGATAACCACGATAGATCAACCCCTTGTTGTAAAGATCAATAAAAACCTTAGTTACAGACTCTGACATGTCATCATCCATGGTAAATTTGGTGCGATCCCAGTCACACGAAGCTCCCAATTTTTTTAGTTGTTCTAAAATAATACCTCCGTGTTTATGTGTCCAATCCCATGCGTGTTTTAAAAATTCATCACGTGAAAGATCAGCTTTGGCAATACCTTCTTCTTTTAGTTTTGCAACCACTTTTGCTTCAGTAGCAATAGAAGCATGATCAGTTCCCGGCACCCAACAGGCATTATAACCTTTCATTCTTGCACGACGAATTAATACATCCTGAATTGTATTATTCAGCATATGACCCATATGTAAAACACCCGTAACATTTGGAGGCGGAATTACAATTGAATAAGATTCTCGCTCATCAGGAACCGAATGGAAATATCCATTTTCCATCCAATACTTATACCATTTATCTTCTACTTTTGCTGGATCATATTTTGTTGCAATATTCATATATTCTGGTTTTGAAAAACGTTTACAAAATTACAATATTAAGATGGGTTCTGAAAATTGAATTTCATCAAAATTATAGAACATTTTCAAAAAAACAAAAAAGTACACTTCTTCAACAATATATTTATATGATTGTAGTTAGTGTTTTATCTAAAAAGTATTAATTTTACCAAAAATATATCCAAATTATGAAAAAAGTTGTTTTAATTTTATTTGTTGGATTCTTTTCTCTATCCATAAATGCACAAACCAAAGAAGAAATAAAAAAAGATTTTAAAGGTCCTCTATTTGAATTTGAAAACGAAGTGATTGATTATGGTGAAATTGCTGAGAATTCTGATGGTAACCGGATTTTTAAATTTAAAAATATTGGACAAGGTCCTTTGATCATAAAAAACATTAGAAGTAGCTGTGGCTGTACTGTTCCAACCAAACCCGAAGAACCAATCATGCCGGGCGAAACCGGTGAGATAAAAGTGAAATATGCTACGAATCGTGTTGGGCCTTTTGCAAAAACAATTACTATTACTTCAAATGCTTTTGAAACACAAAAAATAATAAGAATAAAAGGAAGAGTTTTAGAAAGCGTACCAAACGATTTACAAAAACAAAAAAGTATGGTTTCTGAAAAGAATTAAACTCTATTTAAATAATAAAAAAGCTCCGATATCGGAGCTTTTTTATTCAAACATACTTTTCAAATTGAACTCATATTTTAAATGCTGCCCATTCCTACTGATCAAGAGTTTTATTTTTTTATTCTCTTTTTGAGATAAAATATGAATAATTTCCTGCATTTCTTTATTATATGCAACTGACCCATTGATTTCTAATATTATATCTCCAGTCATCAAACCTGCATTTTTAGCTGGTGAATCATCACGTAAGTGAGAAATAACATAGCTGGGTTTATAAGCCAAAGCATAACTGGAAATTATTTGAGTTATAGATTTCCCTTCAGATGATACTCCCTCAGCAAATCTTGACTGGGTTTCTTTTACGACCATATCACCACCATAAGTCAACTCTAACCCACTTTTATTGTACAAAAAGGGGTTTTTATAATGACTGTTTTTTCTTAGTGTAATTTTTCTGCCTGGGTAATCATAAATAACATGAAATCTTCTTAGCACATTCGCACCAAGTGTACCATTTCTATCTTTGTTTTTATATGCAGCAACTATATACAAAGAATCAGGATAGGACACAGATGCATCTTCAAATACAAAACTTCCAATTTTTAATTTATCGATCTTACTCCTTTTGCCATAGATATCTCCGTTTAATCCTTTTCCCAGATAATCATTAAAATATTTATCAGAAACTATAATTTTTGGATGTGAATTTTCAAAAAGCCAAAGTGCATCTCCCCCACCTGAATCGATCAATAATTTTACATCAAATTCTTCTCCTAAATAATTTTGAACCACTACATCTATAAATGGTTTTTCACTATAAAAATCAAGAGGAAATGTCTCGCAGTTTCTGCATTTTTTATAGGTATATGATTTCGGATTATAAAATATCAATTTTTTAGAGGAGTAATTCACCTTGACAACAAAATCTCTAAAAAGGTCTCCTCCTATAATTCCATTTATATCAATTCCCATTTTTCCAGAAAGATCGAACATACTATCATAAATAATATATGTCATCTGATTTGGATTTATCAGACCGTCCATGACAAATAAATTATTTCTGGAAATCATTGCTTTTAATGCCTCTCCTTCTCCTAGTCCTTTCAATTCAATTTCTTCTACATCTTTCATCCTTTCAGACATATCAACTTTTAAATTGAACAAAATGGTTTTATCAATACCCGTATCAAATAAAAATGACAACTCAGTTCCGTTAACTTCTATCTGAATAACAATCAAATTATGAATCAAAATGAACGGAAGACTTACACTTTCTTTTTGATCCATAATATGAAATCTACCCTGAGCAATTCCCGAAAGGGTATAAAAAATAAAAAGTAAAACTAAAAATATTCGAAAATTCATATAGATTTAAACAACTAAATATCAAATTACTACAATTACCGGAATAAAAATAATTTTTAAGAAAACTTTAGCTTTTGAAATGAGGATTGGATTGTATTTTCAATTACTCCAATCTTTTAACAGAAAATATATTTTTATCTTCTATAAAGGTTAGAATAAAAAAAACCTCTCTGTAAAAAACAGAAAGGTTTTTAGTCTTTAATAAAGAAATAGTCTAACGTTTTTTCAATAGATCATTTACTTTGTTGAGTGTATACGGAACCATTTCCTTCGCAATAGTATAACTAATAAAATATTTACGTGTTACTTTGTTGGCAAGCAATAATGCTTTTATCATTTTTCCACCTGATTGCCTGTTACCACCTGACAAATTATTTACAAAAGTGTCTTTAATAGAATTTCCACCTAACAAAGAAGATGTGATTTTAACAATAGGACTCTCTTTAATAGATAATTCAATATTCTCATTATCTAATCTCAATTGTTTCTGAGCAAATTTCAAATCATCAAAAGATTCAATATTAAATTCATTTTTTGCCATAAATTCCAATATTTATCAATCGTTAGTTAAATCTTCCTGAGCTCCCATTGCAATTCTAACAACATAATCTTTTACTTTAGCACCTATTTTGTCTTTTGCAAAAACATAATATATAACGAAGAAGAACAAATATACGCCTCCAATTATCGCAAATCCTAAAGCTGTATTATTATAATACTGACCTATAAAATAAGCTATTGCAAAATTAACTGAAATTACAACTACCATCACAAACAACGCTACAACAAATAAACTAATAAGTTTAGCCGCCAAATTTGCCGATACGCTAATAAGCTCAAATTTTGTTAGTTGTATTTTGTTTTCAATATACTTTTTTAACAAATCTACCATAACTAAAATTCAGTAATAATTAGGCGTTTTTAATATCAGCTTCCATATTTTTAGCTTCTTTTTCCAAATCTTTATATTTGGCCTTTAAATCTTTTTCCAGATCTTTTACTTTCGAAACTACTTCAGCATATTGCTCTTTAATTCCTCCTTTTACATCATAAAATTTTTCTCTAAAATCATTTAACGATTCACTTTCCAAGTTACTTATGCGTTCAGAAATATCATTAAATCTAACTCCCATATCATCTTTAAAATCAGAAGCCTGTCCTGCAATTTTACTTCTTGTTTCTTCTCCTGATGCTGGTGCTGCTAAAATTCCAGCAACTGCTCCTGCAACTGCTCCTATTATCAATCCTGCAAAAAAATTCGATTCGTTTGACATTTTATTTATGTTTTTAGGTTTATAACTATTTTAACGTAAAGATAATCTATTTTTGTTTGAAAATAAAAAAATCATTGAAAATTTGAGCTATTTCAAGCCCAAATACGAAAATTATTTCGCAATTTTGTATCATACAATATCAATTGAAAAATTATGCCTAAAATATCACAAAAAGGTCAGGCTATGCCTGAATCACCAATTAGAAAATTAGTCCCTTTTGCTGAAGCTGCAAAAAAAAGAGGAAATAAGGTTTTTCATTTAAACATTGGTCAACCCGATATAAAAACGCCACAAGTTGCTTTAGATGCTGTTAAGAATAATACTATTGAAGTTTTATCTTATGCCAGAAGTGAAGGATCTGAAGAATACCGTGAAAAACTTGCAGCTTATTATAAAAAACACAATATAAATGTAACTGCTGATAATATCATTATCACCACCGGTGGGTCTGAGGCTTTGCTTTTTACTTTAGGCAGTATTTCTGATGCTGGTGATGAAATTATTATACCCGAACCTTTTTATGCTAATTACAATGGTTTTTCAACAGCTAATAACATCAAAGTGGTTCCTATTATTTCATCTATTAATGATGGATTTGCTTTACCTGCTATTGAAGAATTTGAAAAATTGATTAGCCCAAAAACAAAAGCCATTCTAATTTGTAATCCGGGGAATCCAACCGGATATCTATATTCTAAAGATGAAATTAACAAATTAAAGGCTCTGGTTTTAAAACATGACCTATTTTTAGTTGCAGATGAGGTTTATCGCGAATTTGTTTATGATGGCAACGAACATAATTCTGTAATGAGCTTAAACGGTTTAGATCAGAATGCCATTATGATCGACTCTGTTTCAAAACGTTACAGCATGTGTGGTGCAAGAATTGGATGTGTTGTTTCTAAAAATAAAATATTTACCCAAACTATTTTAAAATTTGCTCAGGCAAGATTGAGTTCTCCAACTTACGCCTTACTTGCAAGTGAAGCTGCTTTAGAAACTCCTCAAAATTATTTTGATGAGGTTATAGAAGAATATGTGGACAGAAGAAATGTTTTGATAGAAGAATTGAATAAAATTCCAAATTTGAAGGTTTCAGAACCTAAAGGAGCCTTTTATTGTATTGCCGAATTACCGATTAAAGATGCTGATAATTTTGCACAATGGATGTTAGAGAGTTTTCATGATAATAAAGAAACTGTTATGGTGGCACCAGCAAGTGGATTTTATTCTACACCGGGTTCTGGTAAAAATCAGATCCGAATTGCTTATGTTTTAAACAAAGAAAGTTTGATTCGCTCGGTTGAATTGCTTAAACTTGCATTAGAGCAATATAAAGGTTAATGTTTCAAAAAAATATCTCATTAAAACCATACAACACTTTCGGTATAGAAGCATATGCCGAAAGTTTTGTTTCAGTTACTTCCATAGATCTTCTCCAAAATATCGTAGCAAAACATAAACATCTTTTTATCCTTAGCGGAGGGAGTAATGTTTTAATTACCAAAAATATACGTCAACCTGTACTCCATTTGAATATACAAGGCAAAGACATCCAAAAAAACAAAGAAGAAAACATAGTATTTGTAAAAGCCATGGCAGGAGAAAACTGGCATGAATTTGTATTATGGACTTTAGAGAATAATTTTGGAGGACTTGAAAATTTATCCCTGATTCCAGGGAATGTAGGTACTTCGCCCATGCAAAATATTGGCGCTTATGGAGTAGAGATCAAAGATGTGTTTTACAAACTCGAAGCATTAGAAATTGAAAGTGGAAAACTCAAAACATTTTATAATAATGATTGTAATTTTGGCTATCGGGAATCTGTTTTTAAAAATATTCTAAAAGGTAAATACATTATTATAAGTGTTACTTTTCAACTTACTAAAAATAAGCACAAACTAAATACATCTTACGGTGCAATTCAAACTGAATTAAAAAAAAAGAATATTAAAAACCCTTCCATCAAAGATATTTCAAATGCGATCATCGCAATTCGTGAAAGCAAATTGCCCAATCCAAAAAAAATCGGAAACAGTGGTAGTTTCTTCAAAAATCCTGTTGTCTCAATAGATCAATTTAAAGATCTGGAAAAAGAATACCCAAACATGCCATATTATAAAGTTTCAGATAAAGCCATAAAAATTCCTGCAGGCTGGTTGGTTGAACAATGTGGATTTAAAGGAAAACGTTTTGGTGATGCCGGTGTACATAGAGATCAGGCACTGGTTTTGGTTAATTATGGAAATGCTACCGGAAATGAAATTTTAAACCTTGCTAAAAACATACTACAAACCGTAAGTAATCAGTTTAAAATTGATTTGGAGATAGAAGTTAATATCATTTGATCCTTTTTTTTAATAAAGACTCCCTTTTTTTACAACTTAATGTATTAAAATTATTCTATTTTTAATTTTATTTTTTTTCTAACATTTATCATATAATGGTTTCCATTTAATTTCATAACTTTATGGAGTAAATCTAAATCAATATATTATGAAAATATACGACGAAAAACACATTAAAAACATTGCATTAGTTGGAGCTCATAACAGCGGCAAGACCACACTTGCCGAAACCATGCTTTTTGAAGCCGGATTACTTAACCGTCGTGGAAGTATTGAAGACAAAAACACGGTAGCCGACTATCATGAAATTGAACAAGAAAGAGAAACCTCCATTTTTGCAACGCCATTACATACTGAATGGCGTAATTACAAAATCAATATTATTGACACTCCTGGCTTAGATGATTTCATTGGTGAAATTGCTTCTACTATGCGTGTTGCCGATTCACTTGTTACGGTAATCAATGCTCAACAAGGAGTTGAAGTTGGAACTGAGATTATTTGGGAATACATCAATAGATTCAATCGACCAACCTTATTTGTAATCAATCAAATTGATCATCCACAAGCAAATTTTGATCAAAGTTATCAAAGTATAGTTGACCTTGTGGGAAATAATGCCGTTAAAATTCAATA
>JADGEA010000091.1 GCA_016744615.1 Flavobacteriaceae bacterium | reverse complement strand
TATCCTATCTGTAAAAAAATAAAATATTAAAAAATATATTATAGTAAGTTATTAACAATTAATACTTTAAATCGTTTTCTTAACTAAACGACATTGATACATAAATGGTTATTATTATAATACAAGAGCATTTAGCTATCAAGGTATTTATATTGATTTGGGAGAAGAAATTACAGCAATTAACCACATTTCCATATCAGAGTATGTAAATCAAAATAAATTTGAACTCTTTAATTTAACTTGGGATGAAAACAATCAGCAATGGTATTCTGATTTTTTTTGGTTAAATAAGAACATAATTGACAATGGAACATTCGTCCTTACAATTGGGAATAAAGACATTATATTAAATTGCACCGAAAAGGTTAATTTTATACAAGAAATGAAACAATTTTCCACATCACCGTTGATTGCTGCTTTTGATAGCATATTGTATATTCGAATGCCTGTAATGTTTAATGGACAATGGTTTGCAAAGCAAATAGCAAGTAATTACAACACTGACATTGTAAAATCATTATAGATACTAAAGGGAACAGAGGAGGACAAGACAAAGCTTGGAAAGAAGTTTTAAGCTCAATAATTAGTGAGCCGATAACTGTTAAATCTCATATTTCAATGAATGATAATAAAGCTGTTAAAAAGATTCTGCCTCTTTATAATTTAGATGCACCTCAAATTTTAAATACAGAAACAATTTTTCCTTCTGATAATAGCATAAAATTTAATGGTAAAAATCAATATCTCCATTTAATAAAATAGTATTGATATCTAGGCTGTCAATGCTCTTAGTGGTGATTGTATCCATAAGTTCATTAGAGTAATTAATTTACTTACCTCTAATAATGTTTAACATTCTGACATTTGGCATCCAATTGCAAGAAGCATTTTTTCCGTCAAGGGAAAAAAATACCATTCCAATTCTTATAGCAAAGCCAAACCTATATGAGGCAAAACGCCTTTTCAGATCATGTAACAAATATTAAATCAATTCGGCAAAAATATTCTCAGCAATTTTTTGAGAAATATTTTCTTTTGTTTTTTTAAAGGAAATAAGCATAGAACCGTCAAATTGTCTTATTTCTAATATTTTTATATGGCAGCCTAAATTTAAACCAATCTGACTAATATATTTTAAGAGCTGATTTGAATGATGATTTACAGCAACAAATTTACAAATATCGCCTTCTTTAAATTGAGATAGAGGTGTTTTTGATTGTTTGATAAAATTACCATTCTTATCAGGAATGATATCACCATGGGGATCAACTGTAGGATACGCTAGTAATCTGTCTAATTCATTTATCAGTTTCTCTGATTTTATATGCTCTAATTGATGGGCAACTTCATGAACTTCATCCCAAGTAAACTTCATTTGTTCGTATAAAAATGTTTCCCATAATCGATGTTTTCGAATTACTTTTATGGCTATTTTTTCTCCTTTATTTGTTAGTTCTATTTTTCCGTACTTTTTAAAATGGACAAATTCCATCTCTCTTAATTTCCGAACCATATTACTAGTAGAAGCAGGTGAAATACTCAGATAATCAGCTAGTTGATTCATACCAACTTTGCCGTCAACTGATTTATTCTTTAATTGAAATAAAGCTTTTAAATAATGTTCAATATTTATTGTTATTTCCATATAATATTATTAGTTAGTCTAAACTAACTTTATTACCTTTGTATTCAATTTTTAACATTACGAAATGCGAAATTTATTTTTTATTATATTGTTATTCTCACTGAATTTTATATTCAGTCAAAATTCAATGATCAAAGGTACAATTTATAGTGAAAATGAAACACTACCATTTGCTACAATTCAAATAAAAGAAAACAATAAAGGAACAACAAGTGATATTAATGGAAATTACAAGCTTAAAAATTTAAAACCGGGTAAATACACTATTATTGCCTCCTTTGTTGGTCATATTTCTCAAAAAAAAGAAGTTTACTTAAATAAAGATCAGGTAATTACAGTCAAATTTTCATTAGGATCATCTTCTACGCTAGATGAAGTTGTTATTACCGGTACAATGAAGCCTACTTATGTTTCTGCATCGCCAATTAAAATTGAAGTCATTACATCAAAAGAGATCAATACCTATTTGCCGGCAGCAGCTTCATCCATTATTGAGAGTGTTCAATTAATCAATGGTGTGCAAGAAGTTATTGCTTGTGGAATTTGCTATACAAATAGTATAAGTATCAATGGTTTAAAAGGTTCTTATTCTGCCATTTTAATGGATGGCACTCCTATTTATGGCAGTCTTGCATCTGTTTATGGATTGAATGGTATTCCAAATATGATTATTGATAGGGTGGAAGTTATAAAAGGACCAAATAGTACATTATACGGGTCTGAGGCTGTAGCAGGAGTGATCAATATCATCACTAAAAAGCCTGAAAAACAACCAATTTTATCTGTTGATATCATGACCAGTTCTCATGAAGAATCTTCAGGAAGTTTGGCATTTGCTCCAAAAACAGGTAAATCAACCATGTATTTTGGAGTCAATTATAATTATGGAAATCATTATTCAGATGTTAATAATGATGGTTTTGGAGATGGGATCAATATGGATAGACTTTCCTTTTTTACTAAGGTGAATATATTCCGCAAAAGCGATAAGCTTTTCTCTATTGCAGGTAAGTATTATTATGAAGACAGAAGAAATGGAGTAGAAGCGTTTTTAAAAGATCGTGCATACAGAGAATTAAGAGGAAGTGATGAAATTTATGGAGAGAGTATTTATACCAATAGAGTTGAATTATTTGGTACCTATGTTTTGAATACAAAAGCAAATTTAAAAATTGATTATTCGTTCTCAAACCATTTACAAGATAGTTATTACGGTAGTGATCATTATGAAGCATCCCAACAAATTGCCTTTACTAATTTAATCTGGAGTTTTAATTTGAGTAAGCATGATATGCTAGTTGGATCTACTTTGCGGTATGATGCTTACGATGATAATACCATTGCAACGGAAATTGAAGATGAGGATGATATTATTGTAAACAGTCCAAACAATCAATTTGTTCCTGGTATTTTTGCTCAGGATGAATATAGATTTTCTGAAAAATTTACTGCTTTGGGAGGTGTAAGGCTGGATCATCATGCAAATCATGGATTTATATTCGCACCCAGATTGAATTTTAAATACAAACCTTCTGAATGGACAACCTTGAGGAGTAATTTTGGTACAGGATTTAAAGTAGTGAATCTTTTTACCGAAGATCACGCTTTTCTTAGTGGACAAAGAGAAGTTGTAATAGCTGATGATCTTAAACCTGAAGAGTCATATAATGTATCACTTAACTTTAATCATGTTTATACTGGTTTTGGTGGTAGTGGTAGCCTTGATATTGAAGGGTTTTATACTTATTTCACAAATAAGATTTTACCTGATTACGATGCCCCTGGTAAAATAATTTATGAAAATAGTACCGGTCATGCTAAATCACTTGGATTTGCAGTAAATATAAATCATAATTTTACATTTCCCCTAAGTTTAAATATTGGTGTGAATTATTTGAACACAACAGAAACAGAAAAACTGGATGATGGTATTGTAGAAATATCCGATATCCTTTTTTCACCTAAATGGAGTGGGGTCTTCTCTACAAATTATAGATTAAAAAAACAGAATATCACTTTTGCTTACACCATCCAATATACGGGTATTATGGCCTTGCCAGAAGTTTATGATCTGGATGAAACAGGGACACCTTTACCTTATGCAAGGCCAACAAAGAGTATTCCATTTTCCCTGCATCAATTGCAGATTACAAAAGGGTTTAAAAATAATTTTACTTTATATGCGGGCATTGAAAATGTATTGAATTTTATTCAAACAGAATCTCCTTTGGTAGGTTATAACGATCCAAATTATGCACCAGGATTTAGTCCTTATTTTGACACTTCATATGCATACGCACCAAATCATGGCAGAGAATTTTTTATTGGTATGAAATGGGATATGAATAGAAAGAAACAAATAGGTTATCTGACTGAAAGATAACTTTATGTATTGTTGAAAAGGTAATAGAAAATGAATATTTATTTCAAAACCAAATTTTCGATTGTAGCAATTGAATCACAAATCTTTACAGTAATACTGATATCTTTCTTATCTTTTTCACCATGAATCAAATATTTGCGACAAGGATTATTTTTCGTCTGACTTTTAGAAAAATCAATATCACCATATATTAAGATATTATTTATATCAGCACTATCAATTTTTTTTGTATTGATGGCATCATCTAAATTATCAGAATATTGTATATGTTTACTTCTTATAATTTTTAGCATACGGTCATTGGGAAACCAATTGCAAGAAGCATTTTTTCCGCCAAGGAAGAAAAAAACAAGACCAATGCCCATAAGAAAACCAAAACCGTAAAGCGCAAAGCGCTTTCTCATATCTTCCATATAAAAAAATTAAAAAATCAATAAATTAATGTCGGTTAGTGGTAATTGAAACCAATTTGCTATCGTTTTGTTGGTTAAAATACCATGGTAAAAATACATGCCATTTTGTAAGCTTTTATCAAATCTGGCAGCATTTTCAATACCACCCATTTCACCAATATTTAACAAATAAGGTGTAAAAATATTGCTTATGGAAACTGATGCAGTTCTTGAGTATCTTGAAGGAATATTTGGAACACAGTAATGAATTACACCATATTTTATTTTTGTAGGATTTGTATGATTGGTTATTTCTGACGTTTCAAAACAGCCACCATTATCAATACTTACATCAATAATAACTGCTCCGTTTTTCATTTGCTGAACCATTGCCTCATTCACAACTACAGGAGTTCTTATTTCACCTCTCAAAGCACCAATAGCAACATCACACTCCATAAGTGATTTTGCAAGATTTTTTGGTTGTATGGTTGAAGTGAAAATAGGGTGATTTAGTTTATTTTGGATACTTCTTAATTTTGTTAATGAATTGTCAAACACTTCTACTGTGGCTCCTAAGCCAATTGCCGATCTAGCAGCAAATTCACCAACGGTTCCTGCTCCAATGATCACCACTTTACTTGGCGGAACTCCTCCTATATTCCCTAAAAGTAAACCATTACCTTTATTAGCATTAGTCATTAATTCTGAAGCAATTAACACAGATGCAATTCCTGCGATCTCACTTAAAGATTTTACCAGCGGAAATATACCATGAGAGTCTTGTATATAGTCAAATGCAATAGCAGTGATACGTTTTTTTGCCAGTGCCTGGAAATATGCTTTTGTCTGAGTTTTGATTTGCATTGCAGAGAAAAGAACACTTTGAGGGTTCATCATTTTAATTTCACCTAATGATGGTGGTTCGATCTTTAAAATGATATTACATGCAAAAACTTCATCCTGATCATAAGAAATTTTTGCTCCTGCCTCAGAGTATTGATTGTCTGTGTAATTTGTACCGGCACCAGCACCGGATTCCACAACAATTCGATGTCCGTTTTCGGTCAAGGTTTCTACAGCTTTCGGAGTTAAGCAAATCCTCTTTTCCTGAAAGTGTGTTTCTTTCGGAATACCAATATCTAATTCATCTTTTTTCTTTAAGATTTCGAGCATTTCCGGTTTAGGTATAAGCTCTTCTTTAGTAAAAGGTGAAAGTTTTTTGGCCATATTATTTTATTTGAATTGTGCGTGAATTATCAGGATTCATTTTTAACCTGATTACAACCGACTCTAAAGGTAGTAAATTTTCTACTTTTTCCGGCCATTCAATCAAACACCAGTTATTTTCGTAAAAATACTCTTCAATACCAATGTCATATGCTTCTTCTTCCTGCTCAATTCGGTAAAAATCAAAATGATAAATGGTTTCTCCCTTTCGGGAAAGGTATTCGTTAACCAACGAAAAGGTGGGTGAATGAACAACATCTTCAACCCCCAATTGCTTTACAATTTCTTTGATCAGGGTGGTTTTGCCGGTTCCCATTTCTCCGTAAAATAGTAAGGTTTTAGATCTTACAGAAGAAATAATTTCTTTTGCAATTACTGAAATGTCTTCTAAAAAATAATTTCTATTCATTTTTAACTTTTCCCTTTACATTTGAATGGCTACATTTCCATGGAATGATAAACATTCAAAACATCATCATCTTCTTCCAGTTTTTCCAGTAATTTTTCTACTTCAGCAATATCATCTTCTTTGTTGAGTTTTTTTGTACTTGTTGGAATCCTTTCAAACCCTGATGAAAGAATTTCTAGATTATTCTCTTCCAAATACTTTTGAATAGCACCAAATTGTTCAAAAGGAGCATAGATTAAAATACCATCTTCATCTTCAAAAACTTCTTCTACTTCAAAATCAATCAATTCTAGTTCAAACTCTTCCAAATCCATTTTTAAATCTTCGGTTTTCACTCTAAAGTTACAAGTGTGGTCAAACATAAAGATTACAGAACCTGAGGTTCCAAAAGTACCATCACACTTATTAAAAACAGCTCTAACATTGGCTACTGTACGGTTGTTATTATCAGTTGCTGTCTCTACCAAAATTGCAATACCGTGTGGTGCATAACCTTCAAATAAAACTTCTTTATAGGCAGCAGTATCTTTTTCTGATGCTTTTTTTATAGCCTTTTCAACATTGTCTTTTGGCATGTTGGCAGCTTTGGCATTTTGTATAACCGCTCTTAGCCTTGCATTAGAATCTGGATTCGGACCATTTTCTTTTACTGCCATAGAAATTTCTTTACCTATTTTGGTAAAAAGTTTTGACATGGCTCCCCAACGTTTCATTTTTCTTGCTTTTCTAAATTCGAATGCTCTACCCATAGTAAAATTATTATTCTAAAAACTGTTTCATAAATTGATAAAAGCAAATGTAAATATTACTGAAGAGATATTTAAATTTCAGCAATAAAATATTGTGAATATTTTAAATATAAATTACTTATTTTTAAAAAATTATTCAATTAAAATTTAAGTATTATACGATGCTTAGCTAAAATACAGCAAATTACGGGCTCTTGTCTCTTTAATCTTGTAAACTATGTATTAACGAGCAGCAGAAAAACTAACCAAAATGGAAGAAAAACCAAGGCTTTCGAGATTGACTGCTATTTTAACTCAATTGCAATCAAAACGGATTTTAACAGCACGAGAAATTGCTAAAAAACATAATGTAAGCATTAGAACAGTATATAGAGATATAAGAACACTTGAAAATTCAGGGATTCCAATAGTTGTAGAAGAAGGTAAAGGCTATTCCTTAATGGAAGGGTTCAACCTTCCACCTGTAATGTTTACAGAAAAAGAAGCAAATGCCTTGATCACTGCAGAACAACTCATTTTAAAAAACAAAGACCAGTCTTTTATAGAGGAATACCAAAATGCGGTTTCTAAAATAAAATCGATTTTGCGTTATTCCCAAAAAGAAAAAATCGAATTATTATCTGAAAGAATCTTTTTTAGAAATAATTTGGAAAACCAGAAAACAAGTGATTATTTGATGACTATTCAATCAGCAATTACAAATGCCAATCTCATAAAAATTGAATATAAATCCTTGCAAGGAGAATTCACAAAGCGAACAATTGAACCTTTTGCGATATACAATACCCAAGAAAACTGGCTGTTAATTGCCATTTGTCAATTAAGAAATGATTTTAGAGCTTTTCGGCTTGACCATATTCAGAAATTAATTGTTCAAAACCAGCACTTTGAACCTCAAAAAATAACACTTCAAGAATATTTTGAAATTTGTAGAGAAAAATATTCAACAACCCCTGACATACCCTTGTCATAACCTACATTTACTTTTACAATATTATAAATCATAAAAAATATTAAAACATGAACAAAGTAACTGTTAAAGCATTTAAAGTAATCGGTATTTCAATAAGAACTACCAACGAAAACGGACAAGCAGCAAAAGACATTGGAGAATTGTGGAATAAATTTATGTCGGAAGGAATTATTGAAAAAATTCCTAATAAAGTGGATAACACAGTTTATTCAATCTATACAGAATATGAAAGTGATTATACAAAGCCATACACAACAGTTTTGGGTTGCAAAGTTGAAAATCTCAATGAAATACCCAGCGGAATGGTTGGAAAATCATTTGAAGGAGGGAAATATATTAACTTCTTTGCTAAAGGAGATTTAACAAAAGGATTAGTCATTGATGAATGGACAAAAATATGGAAAATGGATTTAGACCGAGTTTATTCGGCAGATTTTGAAGTGTATGGAGAAAAAGCACAAAACCCGAATGATGCCGAAATTGATATTTTAATTGCTGTAAAATAATATCTAACAAAAATGATTCGAGAAACTGATAATTATTATTTAAATAAGGAAGAACCGAACAAGAGTTGTTTGCTTGCTTTAAGAAAGGTCATTCTCAAACAAGATGATAATATTACAGAAACAAAAAAATGGGGGATGCCTTGTTTTTGTTACAAGAAAAAAATGTTCTGCTACCTTTGGACTGATAAAAAAACAGATGAACCTTATCTCTTAATGGTTGAAGGAAAACACTTAAATCATCCCGAATTAGAGGAAGGAAGTCGTTCTCGAATGAAAATTTTTAGAATAAACCCAAATAAAGACCTGCCTATTGATTTTATAGAACTGTTATTAAATGACGCATTAGATTTATATAGAAATGGAACTATAAAAACTAAATAAAGCCATAGGCTAAAATGTGTAAAATAATTAAGGTTTAGTGCTTAATCCAAAGTGAAGTGCCTTTTATAAAATCTACATAATTTACAATTTTTCGAATTATTTTTTAAACTAAAAACTGTAAATTTGACTAAGTGCTAAATCGAAAGAAAGTACATTTTTGAAAATTCAAAAGAGATAATTATGAGTACAGATTTTAATATTTCAAATCAAATAAATTATATACCTAATGAAGCGAGGTATACAAATATGAAATATAGAAGAACTGGTAAAAGCGGTTTGCTTTTACCAGAAATTTCGATTGGGTTATGGCATAATTTTGGTTTTGAGAATAATTTTGAAAATGCTACTGATATATTAAAAACAGCTTTTGATCATGGGATTACTCATTTTGATTTGGCAAATAATTATGGTCCACCTTATGGATCTGCCGAAAGTACTTTTGGCTCTATTTTTAAGCATGATTTTAAACCTTTTAGAGATGAACTTATTATTTCAACCAAAGCAGGTTGGGATATGTGGCCAGGCCCTTACGGGAATTTTGGGTCGAGAAAATATTTGATTGCAAGTTTAGATCAAAGTTTACAAAGAATGGGTTTGGAATATGTAGATATTTTTTATCACCATAGACCTGATAACGAAACTCCTTTAGAAGAAACCATGGGAGCTCTCGATCATATTGTTAGACAAGGAAAAGCATTATATGTGGGTATTTCACAATATTCTGCAGAAGAAACTATAAAAGCTACCAAAATATTAAAGAGTTTGGGCACACCATGCCTTATTCATCAGCCAAGATATAATATGATGGATCGATGGGTTGAAAATGGATTGTTAGATACTTTAGAAAATGAAGGAGTAGGAGCTATTGCATTTTCGCCATTAAAACAAGGTGTTTTAACCAATAAATATTTAAATGGTTTTCCTAAAGATTCAAGAGCCGTAAAAGATGGTAGGTATTTAAAAACAGATCAAATTAACGAAGAGGTGCTTTTTAAAGTAAAAAAGTTAAATGATATAGCAAGTTCAAGAGATCAAAGTTTGGCACAAATGGCAATCGCTTGGTTGCTTAAAGATGAACGTATCTCATCTGTTTTAGTTGGAGCAAGTAGTAGTGGTCAATTATTAGATAGTATCAAAGCGATAAATAATAAAGAGTTTTCAAAAGAGACTTTAAGTAAAATTGAACAAATCTTAAAGACTTAATCAAAAGAACTCTTAGGTGCTTAGCTCTAACTCAGATTCTAAATTTATCGGGTATATCCGCAATAAAACTTTGCGTAGTGTTTTTATGTGAAAAAGAAATTTTCCAAGCATGTAAAAACAGGCAATCTTCATTATAAGTTAACGGGTTGTTTTCAAAATAGGTTTTGTCTTTATAACCAATATCCCCAACAATTGGAAAGCCAATATTAGCTAAATGGATGCGAATTTGATTGGTCCGCCCACTATGTGGAATAACAGATAATAAGGTTTGTTTTTCTTTTGGGTATTTTTTTAATATTTTAAATGTTGTAGAGGCCGCTTCACCTGTTTTATTTATTTTTCTTCCTCCACCAGCAGTAATTTCGTTACCAATATTTTTATTTAAAGTAAAAATTTCTGTTTGTACAATTCCCTCAACCAAGGCAAGATATTCTTTTTGAATAGTTTGTTTTTTAAATTGTGTAATAATACTATTTGCAGCTTCTTTATTTCTAGCAATCACAACAATACCAGTTGTATTTGCATCAATACGATGTGTTAATTTAAAATCTTCTTTTGGAAAGGCATTTTTTAGAATTTCTGACAAAGTATTATGTTCAAATCTACCACTAGGATGTATAGGCAAAGGAGCAGGTTTGTTGATTATAATAAAATCATTATTCCATTCAAGTAGTTCAATATTAGTATTTATTGATGGCTCAATAATTGGTTGGTTTGTATGTTTGGTCATTTGCCCAGCCAGTACAAGGTGATTTGTTTTTACGGATTTTCCTTCAAGGGTTAAATTGCCTGAAATAATTTTTTCTTTCCAAATTTCACTAGAAATACTTGGCATGGCTTGGGTATAAAAATCAAGAAAACTCATACCATCAAAACGTTTTTTTACAGAAAGTTTGTAAGTTTTAATGGTGGGTAAACTTCCCTTTAGGGGAGAAGTAACTTGTTTGATGATTGTGGAGAATTCGCTAGGGAGCATTTGTAATATATAAACTGAATTAGTTAGAACCTTCTACAATTTTAATTTCCTCTTCACTTAGCCCATACAGCTCATAAACCATAGTATCAATTTCAGCATCTGTTTTATCAATTTTTGCTTTTAGAGTTTGGGCTTCTGCTTTTTTTGTTTCAAAAACATCCATCCAATCCATTTCGTCTAGTTTCCCAAGGGGCTTAAGCCCCTTGTGCTTTTTAATGGCTTTGTTTATCTCTTTTATAAATTCTCCAAAATCTAATTTGTGCCAGTTTTGGAGTTTTTTAGATAATACAATACCTAAAAATTGTGATTGAAAGTAGGTAGTGAATTTGTTTGAACTAGTTTTAAAATTAATTACAAATTCAATTTTCCTATTTGCACAAGCAATAAATAAATCTTGTTTTAAAACTGGAGAATAAGGAAATTCTAAAAGTTGAGACCTTTTCACTTTAGGAAAGGTGATTTTATTGTCAGAAAAAGTGTTTGTAAAATAATAATAAATCAATTTTGAATTAAGAATACATAACAAATATTTAAGCTCTTGTCCTTCTGAGGTTTTATTAATAACATAAGTCGTCTGGTCTGAATAAAGATTAGAATCATCAAAACACGTAACAATTCTTTTACCCAATATTTGTCTTGTAATTAATTTTTCCTGCTCAAATATATCTTTTGTTCTAAAGGCTTGATTAGTAAATAATTTTTCATTTTCAGGTTTATAGTCAATGTATAAATTATCATAAGTATTAAAGTATTCAAATATGTTTTTACCTAAGATAAAAGGCTTGTGTTCATCGTCTTTCTTAATCTCAAATAATAAATCCTTACGAACTTTGATTCCGTTTTTCACTTCAAAATATTGCCCTAACTTTTCAAATTGATTTAGTTTATTTATTATGGGTATTGCTGAGAGATTTAATTTTTCATTAATCAAATACCCTTGTTCAATAAAGGACTCCTGATTTATTTTCTTTTCAAAATGAAATTCACTTGCACCAATTTTAAAGAAAGAAACTTTGTTGTTATTTTCTTTTCTTGAAATAAGGAATACAACTGTTTTAACACTTGCATCTTCAAAAATATCTTTATCGCTAGTAGCTATAATTTTAAGGGCATATTTTTCTAAAATGAATTTCCGAAGAGGTTTGTCATAATCATTTGTAAGGAAAACCGAAGGTGTAATAAAAGAAAGTTTTCCATTTTCATTTATTAAGCGACACGATTTTTCAATGAATAATTTATATAAATCTAATTGATAAGAAGTTGTTTCAAATTGCTTTAAGTAATAATTTTTTTCATCTTCTGGAAATAAATCTCTGCTTCTCACATAAGGCGGATTCCCAATCACTACATCAAAGCCACCAAAATATTCTTGTTTATTTGTAGCAGAGATATAATCTGTACACATTTTTTGTATAATGCCTTTTATTTGTTTGCTATGCTCTGGTAGTTCGTGTTTACTTCTGTTTTTTTGTATATAGTTTATGGTGTTTTGCAGTTGCTCTTGACTTGTTATTTCTTTAGGCGCACTATATTTTTGTTGCCATAGTGGCTTTTTCTTCTTTTTCGCAATGGGCTTAAGCCCATTGTATTGCACATTGGAATTGTTATGCACAAAAGATGTTCTTCCTTTTATTTTTTGCATTATTTTAGAGACTTCATCAATATCACAAACTATTAATAAATGAATATGATCTGCACAAATATTATAGGCAAGCATATTTAGGTTATCTTCTTTTACAATATCAGCAATGGTTTCTGTAATCAATAAATCATCTTTTTTTGTAAAATAAATAATATTTGGATATGGGTTTGTTCCCATTTCTCTTTTTTCTCTAACTTTATACTTTTCCATTCTTGCAGAGGTTCTGCTATCGTGAATTGCTGTAGTTATGTGATATGCTTTTTTATCCTTTTCTTTAAAAACTTGTGGGAATTCCTCACCCCAATTAAAGGCTTTGTTTCCTGCAATGGTTTTGCTATCAATAAGCGAGTTACCACATTTAATGTTGTTGTTAAGTGTGTTTAGTTTTCTGCGAGGTTGTGCAGTACGTAACCAAAGCGAGAGTTTGGCAATTTCTACACTTTCTTCGTTGAGGTCAACCCCAAAAATATTGTTTTCTAATACCGTATTTTCTATGTTCGGAAAAACAAAACCACCACCCAATAAATTGGTTTGTAATTCGTCAATGTCTTGGTGTTCTTTTATTAAAAAGTCTAAGGCCTGGTTTAAAAAGGCACCAGAGCCACAAGCTGGATCGCAAATGGTAAGTTGCAACAACCATTCTCGGTAAGTTTCTATACTTGCCAGTAATTTTTTTTTGGTTTCCTTTTGCCGTTTGGGGTTAAAGTCTTCTTCTACAATGTTTAGTTCGGCTTTCTTTTCGGTACAAAGTTTACCAATGGTATTGTCAACAATGTATTTGGTAATGTATTTTGGGGTGTAAAAAACGCCGTCTTTTTTGCGTTTTGTTTTTTGTTTATCAAAATCTGTTCCTTCAATTTCAGCATTTATACTTTCAATTTCGTTTAGCGAATTTTCAAAAATATGCCCCAGAATATTAACATCTACTTGGCTTTCAAAATCGTAATCAGAAAGTTTTTTGGTGTGTTTGTAGAGTAGTTCATCATCAATGCGTAAACTATCTAAAATAGGGTCAGGCTTAAACAAACCGCCATTGTAAGCAAAAATTTCGGCTCTAGAGTTTGTTCCTTTTCTTCCAGCATCTAAAAAATGAAAGTAGGTTTTAAATAAGTTGTACAAAGGTCTTTCATCTCCAAAATCTACATCAGCTTTCCATTTCTTTAAAATTTGTAGAGTGGAGTTTGGAGGGAGTAAACCTCTGTCTTCGGCAAAGAAAATAAATAGAAAACGATCAATTAGTTTTTGAGAAGTTTTAAATAAAGCGAGTTTAATTTTTTTGTTGGCTTGTTCGGTATCTTCCTTTTGTATTTCGCTACGAAAAACTTCGTTTTTCATATTCTGTTTTACCAAATCACGAAATAATTCTCGTTTAAAAAGCGAGTAATCGTTGTAAAAAGTTTTGGTAATTTTTTCTTCTTCAACAACCGAAGCGTTTTTAATTTTTAATGGAATATTGTTTAATAAATTACTTTGATGTAAACATAAATACATTAAGGTAAACCGCTCTAGGTTTAATGTGAATAAGTTAAACTCTTCAAAATCAACAGCATTATTTATGTAAAATCGAATTTTCTCAAAATTAGAAGTAATTACATACACACAGCCTGTTTGATTAGCTTTGTAATCAAACGCCTGTTGGCGAATACTTTCTAAGTCTTTTGTTTTGGTGCTTTTAAGTTCAATTACTGCTAGTGCAAAGGGCTTTAAACCCCTTGTGTCTAATATAGCACCATCGGTTTTCTTGGCGTTTTTTTCGTTTTTTAACTCAGTAGTCAAGTTAAAGTTAGGTTCTGGATTTAACGTGTAACCTAAAACATTAACAAATAATTCTCTTAAAAACCCTTCTTGATATTGCTCTTCTTTACTTTCTCGTATGTTTTGTTGTCTTTCTGAGTTATGAAAGTATTTGGAGTATTTTTTATAGGCTTTTTCAACTACTGTTTTATCATGTAGTTTAAGGTATTTATTGAGAACTGAATTTTGAAAAAGTGCCATTTCTATAAACTATTTTTATAATGAGTAACTTCTTGAAAGATTAATTAGAATAATGAATTTCCACTAACCACTAACTAAACCTGTATCACACCCATATTAAAATCTTTTTCGATAGGAGCGTGGTTTGCAGCTTCAATACCCATCGAGATCCATTTGCGTGTATCTAGTGGGTTAATAATTGCATCGGTCCAAATTCGAGCTGCAGCATAGTAGGGAGAAGTTTGCTTTTTATATCTATTAGTGATGGTTTCTAATATTTCTTGTTCTTTTTTTGCAGTAATTTTTATGCCTTGTTTTTTTAGCGAAGCCGTTTCTATTTGTAGTAAAACTTTAGCGGCTTGTGTACCACCCATTACAGCCAATTCGGCAGATGGCCATGCAAAAATTAGTCGAGGATCGTAAGCTTTTCCGCACATAGCGTAATTGCCCGCACCATAAGAATTACCTACAATAACGGTAAATTTTGGTACTACCGAATTACTTACTGCATTTACCATTTTAGCACCATCTTTAATAATACCACCATGTTCAGATTTGCTACCTACCATAAAACCATTAACATCTTGTAAAAATACTAACGGAATCTTTTTTTGATTACAATTGGCTATAAAACGTGTCGCTTTATCTGCACTATCAGAATAAATTACACCGCCAAATTGCATTTCTTTTTTAGCATTTTTAACAATTTTTCGTTGATTGGCAACAATGCCAACGGCCCAACCGTCAATACGTGCATAAGCACAAATCAAAGTTTTACCGTAACTTTCTTTATATTCTTGCATTTCAGAATTATCAACCAAGCGTTTGATAATTTCTTTCATGTCGTATTGTTCGTTTCTCGATTTCGGTAAAATTCCGTAAATATCTTCCGGGTTTTTAGCCGGTTTTGTACTTTCAATTCGATTAAAACCAGCTTTATTGAAGTCGCCAATTTTAGCCACCATATTTTTAATAATGTTTAGCGCATCTTTATCGTCTTTTGCTTTATAATCGCAAACACCCGAAACCTCCGTTGTTGATGTTGCTCCGCCTAATGATTCGTTATCTATGACTTCGCCAATGGCTGCTTTTACCAAATAACTTCCCGCAAGGAAAATACTACCTGTTTTATCAACAATGATAGATTCATCACTCATAATTGGCAAATAAGCACCACCTGCAACACAGCTTCCCATAACAGCAGCAATTTGTGTAATACTTTTACTGCTCATGATGGCATTGTTTCTAAAAATTCGCCCAAAGTGTTCTTTGTCAGGAAAAATTTCGTCTTGCATCGGTAAATAAACACCAGCACTATCTACCAAATAAATGATAGGTAAATTATTTTCAATAGAAATTTCTTGTGCTCTTAAATTCTTTTTTCCTGTAATTGGAAACCAAGCACCAGCTTTTACGGTGGCATCATTGGCAACTACAATACATTGTTTACCCGAGACATAACCTATTTTAACGACAACACCTCCCGATGGGCAACCTCCATGTTCTTGATACATTTCATCACCAGCAAAAGCAGCTATTTCAATTACATTGGATTTAGCATCTAGTAAAAAGTCAATACGCTCACGAGCAGTCATTTTTCCTTTTTGGTGTAATTTGGCGATACGGCCTTCACCACCGCCAACTGCTACTTGAAGGAATTTTTTATGTAAATCAGATAGTAAAAGTTTGTTGTAATCTTCGTTTATATTGTACTTGATGTCCATTAAAAAGTATTAAATATTTAGCGCTAAAGTACAAAATGCTGTTTAAATAAATAAAACAAAATACCTAGATAATAAATACCTAGGTAAATAATAATATAATTGCTACCTTTGTCAAGAATTTAAAACTATAAAATGAAAATAAATAAGATTATTTATTGGGCTGCAACGGGATTATTAAGTGTAGTTC
>JADGEA010000301.1 GCA_016744615.1 Flavobacteriaceae bacterium | reverse complement strand
TAAAAATAGAACCCCTTTTTCAAAATAACCAAAAAACCCTGTTAACAAACCAAAATATTTGTTCATAACGCAGTCACTTTCCTAAACTGATTAGTTACCAAAAAAATATTTAAAATTTATATCAGCAATTTTGACAACAAATTGGTATTACAGGTCAATATTATTCAAATAGTCAGGAGTTATTTCAAGTTCAGAAACATATTCCTTACTTTCACTTTCTCTGATGATATGGGTTTTCCCATTTGTATCAATCATAACAACTTTTGGTCTTAGTGTAATAAATTGCATCCATTGTGTCATATTATAAGCGCCTATTCTGTGTACAACTACATGGTCTCCTTTATTTAAAGGTGGTAAGTTGATACTTTCTCTAATAACATCAATATTCATACATAGAGGGCCGTACATTACGGTATCTTCCGTATATAAACTACATTCCTGAGCAGGTGAAATAATATGGTTGTACCAAAATGCGGTAAATAAAGTATTTACGCCAAAATCCATAATTATTGATCTTCTGCCATCTGCAGATCGTTTATTTGCCAAAACTGTTCCTAATAAAATTCCTGCATCATCAATTAAAGCTCTTCCCGTTTCCAAAATCAATAAAGGCAAATCTTCTGTACTGAAGCCTGCGTTTAATAAAGCCTGTGTTATATTATCGGCATAATCACTAAAAGATGGTGCCAGATCAGTTCCGCTTAAATAAGAACCTTTTAATGTGTTTTTTGAAGCAAAACCACCGCCCATATCAATATACTGGATATCATGTTTAAATTTATTCTTCACATTTATGGCCAGATCAGCAAGTTTTGAAGCTGCAACTCTATAGGCATTTGGCTCTAATATAAATGTGCCAATATGTGTATGAAGTCCTGTCAAATCTAAATTTTTAGAGTAAATGATCTTATTGATAGCTTCCCAGGCCTGACCATTTTCATAATTAAAACCAAACCTATCCCAAAGAGGTTTGATACCAGTATCCATATTTACTCTGATGGCAACTTTGGCTCTTTTATTCAATTGTTCTGTAATCGTTATCAAACTGTATAATTCATCAAAATGATCAATATGAATTGGGGAATTATTTTTAACAGCTATGGTCAGATCCTCATCAGATTTATCCGGACCATTAAAAATGATCTTATCACCAGGAACACCATTGTCTAAAGCTTTTTGATATTCAAAACCCGAAACAACTTCAGCCCAGGATCCTTCCTGATGAAAAACTTTACAAACAGCTTCTATATAATTGGTTTTATATGACCAGGCAAATTGCACATTTGGATATCTTGTAGAAAATGCATGATATGCATCCTGATATGTATTTCTTATCGTTTGTTCATTGATCACAAATAAAGGTGAACCATATTGCTCTATCAAACTCTTTACAGAAACATTTGCAATATGAGTAACAGGTTTTAACGAATTTAATTCACCAAACTTACTGGTAATACCTGCATTGATTTGTTTGATTACCGGACTTTCATATTTTAGTTTGCTCATTATTTTAAATTTTTAATTTAAACTTCGCCATGAATTGACATTTTTTCATATTTATCCAAATCACATATCATGTCATAGGAATAGCGGATAAACATTTTACCTATGGCGTATTCCTCTATTGGATCAACTTTTTCACCCATTAAAAATTTTACTAGCATTTCAGGATGATTTTGACCACAGCCATTTGCCAAATAGATCCATGCAGGAAATCGTGGATTAATTTCTAAAAGATATAATTCATTTGTTTTCTCTTCTTTTATCAATTCTATTTCCATGCCTCCTGCCCATTTGGTTTTGGAAATCACATTATTTGCCATTTTTATCAATTTCGGATCATCAATTGAAATTCCGGCCCAAGCTTTTCCTTTATCGGTTAAAAATGTTTTTCGCATGGACACGGCTCCCAATAAACCCCCTTTGCCATCACCCAAAGCAGTGATATTAAATTCATTACCATTTATAAATTTTTGAATAATAATAGGAGCACCCCATTTAGCTGATATTTTGTAAAAAAAGTTTTTAGCTTGTTCTGTATTTGTTGCTATATAGGCATCATAAAATTTACCTTTGATAACAACAGGGTAATCAAAATCATCCAACGTTTCTTCTAATTCATTTATGGTAAATACAGTTTTGCTTTTTGGAACTTTAATACCAAGCTTTTCACCAAATTTATTTAATTCACCTTTTAATCTTTCTTCAAATTGTTCTTTTGTTGGAATTAGCATTTTAATTCCCATTTTATTTAGAATTGGCTTTAATTTGATAAAGGTCATTAATTCTGCATCAAAATTCGGAATTAAAATATCTATGTTTTCCTTTTCCTGAATGTATTTCAATCGCTCTAACATTACATCAAAACCACTGGAAGGCACTGGGATCTGATAAACTTTATCAACCAATTCATCCATGTAAATGCCAGGTTCCAAAATTTCATAGACCAAACCAATGATTCTAACATTAAAAAAATCACTTTCCTTTAGACCTCTGATAACAGCAATACCAGGTCCGGGACTGTCAATGGCATTAAGACCTGTAACGGCTACAGTTATAGTTTTTTTATCTTTCATGATTCTTCTTCTAATAAATTGTATTGATTCACAATTCTTAAAAAATCATCGAGATCTTTTTCACAGGTAATGGCATCAATATCATAGTTTTTAACTATTGAATCTTTAATTTGATCTAGGGAAGTTTTTTCTTTTAGCTGTTTTAATATAGCAACACCAAGTGAATTTGTTGTAAATGAAGTGCCTATTTCAGGATTAAATATAAAACCACTTTCACTAATTGCAATGTTTTTCTTTAATTTCATAATCAAAATACTTATAATTATGATATAAAAGTAATTCACTAAATTTACTTGAAAAAATTTATTTGACGAATTAAACGAATTATCGTTTGAAGTGTCTAATATAATCTATAAGCTAAATTATGGATAACTACTTTTTTGTAAAATCAGGCTATAAGATCCAAAAGATACTGATAAATGAAATCATTTATGTGGAGAGTATGGGTGATTATATTCGTTTTTATTTGGATGATAAAAAGGTAGTGGCCTTGCTGGCCTTATCAAAAATTATTGAATTATTACCAGATAATAAATTTATTCAAATCCACAGATCTTATATCATCAATATTGAAAAAATCAATTTTATTCAAAATAATATCATTAGTTTAGGTCAATATCAGTTACCAATTAGTAAAAGCCGAAAAAAAGAATTAATGGATGTTATTAATTTGAAGTTACTTTGATACTATTTAAAACGTATAGTTTGTAAAAAAAAGAGGAGCTAAAAAAGCTCCTCTTTAATAATTATAACACAACAATTATTCCGCCAAAGTCCTCATATAGTTAACAATAAGCCATCGATCTTCATCATCGGGCATTTTCTTTGTATACTCTGGCATGTCATCTCTACCAAAAGTAGTTTTGTAGAACAATTCCCCATCTGTTTGGGCTTGAAATTCTTCAGAAGAAAAATC
>JADGEA010000300.1 GCA_016744615.1 Flavobacteriaceae bacterium | reverse complement strand
TACCTGAACTGTAATTGGATTATCATCATTCAGCGGATCTAATAATAATCTTCTATTTTTTTGCGAGAACATCGCTTCTTTTTCCTTTGCCATAATTAATCCTTTTTAAGATATGGTATATAATTATTAAGTCTTTCCTCAACCATATCAGTTACACCATCAGATGTTATGGTTCCTCCTGAAATTGCATCTACTCCATGCATATCTCCAACTTTTGCCCCTCCTTTGATTGCTTTAACTGAAACAAAATTTCCTTCTTCATCAAAAATAGTTTTTCCTATATATTCATCTTCAAACCAAGATTGGTTGATATCAGCTCCAAGCCCCGGAGTTTCACCTGCGTGATCAAAAGAAGCTCCAAAAATTGTATTTTTATCACTTTCTAAAGCGATATAGCCCCAGATTGCATCCCAAAGACCAGCACCATATAAAGGAACTATATAATACTTTTTACCATCTTTTTCAGCTAAATAAATTGGATAATTTTGATTTTCATGAGGCTTTTTTGTTTCTTTATGCAAATCCATTTTAAATGCATCAACTTCACTATTAACTGAACCATCAGGTTTTAATGCTAACTGCTTTTTGATAAATTCTTCAAACTTTGCTCCTGCTTGCTCTCTATCAACCTCAACACCAATCGTTGACAAAATATTTTGCATCTTCTCTTTTCTAACATTCTCAGCCTGCAATGGTTTTAGTGTTGTTGCTGTAAAAGCTAAAATAGCAGCTACTACAACAACCATAACAATGGCGAAAATAAAAGTATATATATTACTATTTCTATCCATAATAATTACGCTTTAACTTTTTGTAATCTCTTTTTTCTTCTTTTCACATTACTTTCAATAACGTAATGATCAATGGTTGGTGCAAATACATTCATTAATAGAATTGCCATCATAACACCTTCTGGCAAAGTTGGATTTACTATTCTGATCAAAATTGCAAAAACACCAACTAAGAACCCATAAATCCATTTTCCTTTTGTGGTTTGTGCTGCAGTAACCGGGTCGGTTGCCATAAACACCATACCAAAAGCAAAACCTCCAACTAACATGTGTTGCCACCAAGGAAAGTTAAATAAAGCATTGGTATCACTACCTATTGCATTAAATAACAAACCTGTTAAAGATGCTCCAATCACCGAAGCTACCATAATTCTCCAACTTGCAATTCCTGTAAAAAGTAATATTGCAGCACCTATCAAGATCATCAAAACAGATGTTTCTCCAACAGAGCCAGGCATATATCCCATAAACATATCAAAAACACTTGTGTCTGGCATTTTATTCCCAGCCAAAACACCTAATAATGTTTCACCTGAAACACCATCAGCAACTGAATCGGCAACCCATACTGTATTACCCGACATAAATGGAGCATAAGAAAATAATGCAAATGCTCTGGCAATTAAAGCCGGATTTAATATATTCATTCCTGTACCTCCAAATGCTTCTTTACCAATTATAACAGCAAAAATTACAGATATTGTCAACATCCATAAAGGTAGATCAATAGGCATGATCATTGGTATTAATAAGCCTGTCACCAAATAACCTTCATTTACAGAATGTCCTCTAAAAATTGCGTAAGCAAATTCAATTCCCAAACCAACTCCATAGGATATAATAATCATTGGCAGCATTCTAACACCTCCAAAACTAAAATACTCCCAAAAACTGTGACCATCACCCATATTTTGATAACCTACATTCCACATTCCAAAAAAAAGTGCCGGTAATAATGCGATCACAACAACCATCATTACTCTTTTCAAATCTATACCATCACGAATATGGGAACCAACTTTAGTTGTGTGATTTGGGACATATAAAAAAGTTTCAATTCCGCCAAAAGCAGGACCAAATTTTTCATACTTACCTCCTTTTTCAAAGTGAGGTTTTATCTTATCTATTTGTTTTCTTAAAAAATCCATTAACCTACTTCTTTAATCATTAAATCTAATCCTTGACGGATAATATCCTGAGCTTCAATTTTTGAAGTACTTACAAAATCAATCAATGCAAAATCCTCCGGTGCCACTTCATAAATCCCTAAATTTTCCATTTTTTCAATATCTCCAATCATTGCTGCTTTTAACAACTGCATCGGGTAGATATCAATTGGCATAACTTTTTCCATTTCTCCAGTGATCACAAAGGCTCTGTCTTCACCATTAAAATTAGTATCCAAATCATATTCTTTATTTGGTGTTAACCAGGAAAAGAAAGTTCTTGACATACTTAATTTGTGATTACCTACAAAAGGCATCCAACCAAAAAAATCATAATGATCTCCTTCAGGAATAACAGAAATAAGATCATCATAAAACCCAATAGCACCATTCTCTCCAACAGCAGTTCCTGTTAAAGGATTGCCATTTATAATTCTTGCTTTACCGGTTTTTAAATTACCACTGACAATATCACTTATTTGAGTACCTTCTATAACTTTATAATATTGAGGATGTTCCACCATAGATCCTGCCAGTGCAATTATTCTTGATGGATCATATTTCCCTGTCAAGATCAAACTCCCAATTGCAGCCACATCCTGTGGGTTGATAACCCAAACTCTTTCACCAGAATTTACAGGGTCAATCTTTGAGATTTGAACCCCTACATTTCCTGCAGGATGTTTACCTGTTACCTTATGTAAAAGAACTCCTTTGGTCTCATTAAAAAATGAAGATCCTTTTCCATCTACAGATAAATGTACTTTTCCCTTTGTTAATTTTGAAATGGCGTCAATACCGGTTTGAAATTCTTTTTCTTTACCAGATAAAGTGAATTCAAATGATGCCGCAAGGGGAGCTGTTGCATTTGCTGAAATAAAAATAGATTTCGGACTATCATCAGGATTAGCAATCACATCGTAAGGGCGCTGCTTGAAATAAGCCCAACAACCACTTTTCAATAATAACTCTTTTACCTCTTCACTACTTAAATTACCAGATGATTTTACACTAAAATCCTTATAAATATCGCTTTTATCTGCTGCTATTTTTACTGATAATATTTTTCGCTTTGCACCTCTGACAATTTCTTTTATCTCACCACTAACGGGTGAAGTAAATTTAATTCTGTCATCGTGTTTTGCAAAAAATACAGTTTCACCAACCTTTACTTTATCACCAATCTTTACTACCATTTTTGGTAAGGTTCCGTAAAAATCTGTTGGATAAATAGCAAATATTTTGGAGCGACTAACTGAAGATAAGTTTTCTTCTGCCTTACCTTTTAGCTTAATACTTAAGCCATTTTTAATTCGAATGTCTGTAGACATAATTTGCTCTAATTAAATTCAATTTTCTAATGCTATAAATACTATAAATTTTAGAAAAATTAAATGTTTATTATTCGATGGCAAATTTAATAATTAATATTTTATAGTTTAGCATTTGTTTAACATTTATTTCTTTAAAAAAGTATTTATAAATTTTATAAATTAATTACACAAAATGGTATCAATCAATAAGTTATTTCACTATATATTTAATTAC
>JADGEA010000090.1 GCA_016744615.1 Flavobacteriaceae bacterium | reverse complement strand
ATACTCATATTTAGTTTATTAGTTTAATAAAATGCTACTTTTTTTATAAATCAAATGAAGTATTTATAAGCCTCTCAGACATGCGAAACTTGAGTTATTCATATAAAAAAAGTAATGAGTATTTCATGTTTAAATACTTCATCTAATAGTTTAGAATAGATAAAAATTTGGGTTTGTTATTGAATATATTTGCTCAATATATTACACTTTTCGAAAAGTGTTGTTAAATTTGGGGGGGGGGGGGGAATTCTTATCCAATTAAAATAATTACTTATTAATATTTTAAAAATATACGTATTATGATAGAATATGATCAATTTATCAATGGGAGATTTGTTAGATCCACTTCAACAGATGTTATAAAAATTATCAACCCTTGCACCGAAGAAGTTATAGCAACTATTCCAAAAGGTTCTGTAAAAGATGCAAATGATGCTTTAGAAGCTGCAAATATTGCCCAATCAAAATGGAAGGCTTTAACTGCTATTGAAAGAGCCTCCTATTTACATAAAATGGCAGATGTTATAAGAGAAAACAGAATTTCTTTGGCTCAAACACTTGCAAAGGAGCAGGCAAAAGTAATTGGACTCGCACAAGTTGAAATAGATGTTACCGCTGAATATTTTGATTATAATGCAGGATGGGCAAGAAGAATTGAAGGAGAAATTATTCAAAGTGACCGACCAAAAGAACATATTTATTTACATAAAGCACCAATTGGTGTTGCCGTTGGAATTTGCCCATGGAATTTTCCGTTTTTTGTAATGGCACGAAAAATAGCTCCATCTATCGTTACCGGAAATACTTGCATTATAAAACCAAGTAGTGAAGCGCCAATGACCATCATGGAATTTGCAAAACTTGTTGAAAAATTAGATCTTCCTGAAGGTGTTGTCAATTTTGTTTGTGGTAGTGGAAGTATAGTTGGAAACGCTCTTTCAAAAAGCCCTATTCCAGGAATTATTAGTTTAACCGGTAGCGTACAAGCTGGACAAAGAATTATTAGCGCTACTGCCGAGAATATCACAAAAGTATCTTTAGAATTAGGAGGTAAAGCACCAGCAATTGTTTGTGCAGATGCCAATATGGATCTTGCAGTAAATGCCGTAGTAACTTCAAGAGTTATCTTTAGCGGTCAGGTTTGTAATTGCGCAGAAAGAGTTTATGTAGAAGATAGTGCATATGATGAGTTTATGGAAAAGATCACCAAAAAAATGTCGGAAGTTAATGTTCAAGATGCTTTTTCAGATGACAATCCTGATATGAGCAGTATGGTATCCAAAGACCAGGTAGACAAAGTAGAAGAAATGGTTGAATTTGCTAAAAAAGAAGGAGCTGAAGTTGTTGTGGGTGGAAAACGTATAGATCAATTTGACAAAGGATTTTATTACCAACCAACCTTATTAACCAATTGCCGTCAAGATATGCAAATCATTCAGGAAGAAGTTTTCGGACCAGTTTTACCTGTAGTTAAATTTGGTAGTTTAGATGAAGCTATTGCCATGGCCAATGATAGTCAATACGGTTTGACTTCATCTGTATTCTCTGAAAATTTCAATAAAGTAATGCACGTATCCAATGAATTACAATTTGGTGAAACCTATATCAATCGCGAACATTTTGAAGCAATTCAAGGTTTCCATGCAGGATGGAAAAAATCAGGAATTGGAGGAGCCGATGGTAAACACGGAATGGAAGAATATTTACAAACAAAGGTTATTTATGCACAATACAGCTAATAACCTTAAATTAATTAACTATTTTATCTTCTAATCTATATCGGAAGATAAAATGGTTTTTTTTAATATCTGAGGGCTAGTTTTACTTTTCCCTCCTTTTAAAAGAATGAATTTCAATCAAAAAAAATAAAATAACACAAATTTAAACCATTAAAAATGAGAATATTATTAACACTTTTCATTGCAATTATTGCAACATCTTGTACAAATCCGAATAAGGATATTGTAAATTCAGAAAAGGATTATCAAATCATTCCTAAACCTGTAAAACTTGAAATCATCAATGGAAGGTTTGTGGTGGATTCTAAAACAAAGATTACAGGAGATAAATCTCTTGAAAATGAAGGGAATTTCCTTGCAGAAATGTTAAGTACAGTATCAAATACAGATGTCAAATTTGATACTAAAAGTAATGGAAATATTATTCTTAAATTGGATAATTCCATTGATAATGAAGAAGGATACACTTTATCTGTTACATATGATAAAATTATCATTTCCGGAAAAACTGCAAAAGGAGTTTTTTATGGAATTCAAACGCTCAGACAATTGATGCCTGCGGGAATTGAAACCGAAAAAAACTCAGTTACAGAAATATCTATTCCTGCTGTAATAATAACAGATAACCCTAGGTTTGTTTACCGAGGGATGCATCTGGATGTTGCACGGCACTTTTTCCCGGTAGATTTTATTAAAAAATATATTGATCTTATTGCCATGCATAAGATGAATACTTTTCACTGGCATCTTACAGAAGATCAGGGATGGAGAATTGAAATTAAAAAATATCCAAAACTAACGGAAATTGGTGCTTGGAGAAATGGGACGGTCGTTGGTCTCTATCCAGGAACAGGAAATGACGAAAAAAAATACGGTGGTTTTTATACACAGGAAGAGATTAAAGATATTGTTAAATATGCAACTAGCAAGCATGTTACTGTGATTCCTGAAATTGAATTACCTGGACACGGTGGAGCAGCTATTGCCGGGTATCCTTTTTTAAGCTGTTTTCCTAAAGAAAAATCTATAGTATTTAATGATATGGGATCTAAAAAAGGAAAAGAGATCCAAGCAAACGGAACTCCTAAAATCGTTCAGGAAACATGGGGTATATTTGATGACGTATTTTGCGCTGGTAATGAGGAAACTTTTACATTTTTACAAGATGTTTTAGATGAAGTTATCACCTTATTTCCTTCTCAATATATCCATATTGGTGGAGATGAATGTCCAAAAGCCAATTGGGAGAGATGCCCAAGTTGTCAGGCCAGAATAAAAAAAGAAGGTCTAAAAGACGAACATGAGTTACAAAGTTATTTTATCCAGAGAATCGAAAAATATTTAAATAAAAAAGGTAAAAAAATTATAGGTTGGGATGAGATACTCGAAGGAGGTCTGGCTCCAAATGCAACCGTGATGTCATGGAGAGGAACCAAAGGAGGAGTTGAAGCAGCAAAACAATACCATGATGTAATCATGACTCCAGGCCATTCGGTTTATTTTGACCATTATCAAAATAAGAACAAAGACAATGAGCCCTTGGCTATTGGTGGGTTGACTACTGTTAAAGATGTTTATCGTTACGAACCTTCACCAATAGGGTTATCTGCTGAAGAGCAAAAATTTGTTTTAGGCTCTCAGGCAAATGTTTGGACAGAATATATGAAAACTACGGATTATGTGGAATATATGATTCTGCCAAGAATGACAGCATTATCTGAAATTGTATGGACACCGAAAGATGACAAAAACTGGGAAGATTTTGATACTCGATTGCAAAATATTGTAAAAAGGTATGATGTCATGGGATTAAATTATGCAAAACATAGTATAAAAAAGAAATAATCAAATGATTACTGTAGGGCTGTTTATTCCTTGTTATATCAATCAACTATATCCTCAGGTAGGGATTGCCACTTTGGAACTACTTAAAAAACTCAATGTAAATGTAGTTTATCCCTTGGGTCAAACATGTTGTGGTCAACCCATGTCAAACTCAGGAGCTGAACAAGATTCAGAGGCAGCCTGTCATAATTTCGTCAACAATTTTAGTGAATTTGAGTATATCGTTGCTCCTTCTGGAAGTTGTACACATCATGTAATAGACCATTACGATGTGATACCACAAACAGAAGACGTTAAACATGTAAGACAAAATATTTATGAGCTTTGTGATTTTATTTTCAATGTATTGAAAATTAAAAATGTTGGGGCTAAATTTCCTTATAAAGTAGGAGTTCATAAGAGTTGTGCCGGATTGAGAGGGTTGAGATTAGGATCAAGCTCTGAACTTGTAGAAGAACCTTATTCTATCATAGAAGATCTGTTAAAAGAAGTAGATGGAGTGGAATTAATGCAAATAAAAAGACCTGATGAATGTTGTGGCTTTGGAGGAACTTTTTCTGTTGTGGAAGAAGCAATTTCCGTTAAGATGGGTAAAGATAAAATCAAGGATCATTTAGACAGCTGTGTAGAAATAATTACAGCTACAGACACTTCTTGTTTGATGCATCTCGAAGGTTTGATCAACAGAAACAAGCAACCTATTAAGGTAATGCATATTGCAGAAATATTAAATAGTTCAATCAAATAATCATGGATCATTCTACGGCCGCAGCACTATTTAATAAGGATGAAAAAAAAGTAGATTGGCATGATAAAGCACTGTGGTTTGTTAGAAACAAAAGAGATATTGCCGCCAATGGTACTAAAGGTTGGGAAGAACTAAGACATTTAGCAAATAACATTAAATCAAATGCATTATCTAACTTAGATAACTATTTGATCCAATTTGAAGAAAATGCTTTAAAAAACGGAATACAGGTACATTGGGCTACAGATGCAAAAGAACATAATAATATTGTTCATGACATTTTAAGGTCTCATAAAGCTCAAAAGATCGTAAAAAGCAAGTCCATGCTTACAGAAGAGTGTCATTTAAACCCTTATCTGGAAGAAAAAGGTTATGAGATTGTTGATACAGATTTAGGTGAGCGTATAGTGCAACTAGCTAAAGAAAGGCCAAGCCATATTGTATTGCCAGCCATTCACAAAACAAAAGAAGAGGTTGATGTTCTTTTTCAAGAACATTTAGGAACTAAACCCTGCAATGGTGACCCGCAGTATTTAACCAATGAAGCCAGAAAGCATTTACGCCAAAAATTTATGCATGCCGATGTTGCCATTACTGGAGTAAATTTTGCTTTGGCTGATACTGGTGGTTTTGTAGTTTGCACAAATGAAGGAAACGCAGATATGGGAGCACATTTGGCACCGGTACATATTGCATGTATGGGAGTTGAAAAATTAATTCCAAAGCAAAAACATTTAGCTGTTTTTTTAAGATTATTAGCCCGTAGTGCAACCGGTCAGCCAATTACCACTTATTCCTCTCATTTTAAAAAACCTAGAAAAGGCACTGAAATGCATATTGTTATTGTAGACAATGGCAGATCAGAACAACTGGCAAGAGAAGATTTTAGATCCTCTTTAAACTGTATTCGATGTGGCGCTTGTATGAATACCTGCCCTATTTACCGTCGTAGCGGAGGGCATAGTTATAATTACACAATCCCCGGACCAATTGGATCTATTTTGGCTCCTGGAAAAGATCTACAAAAATACAGTGACATGCCTTTTGCTTCTACCTTATGTGGATCCTGTTCAGATGTTTGTCCGGTAAAAATAAATATCCATGAGCAATTGTATAAATGGAGACAGATTATTTTAAAAGAAACATCAGGTTCCTTTGTAAAGAAAACATCCATGAAGATCATGGGAAATGTTTTGGGCAGTCCCAAGAAATTCGAACATGTAGGAAAAGCAGCCAGATGGGCATTGAGAACACTGCCTAAACCAGTAGTCAACTCAAAACCCAATGTTTGGGGTAAAGACAGAGATTTGCCAAAAGGGCCAAAAGATAGTTTTGAACAATGGTATAAAAATAGAAATAAAGATGAGTAGTAGAGACCATATTTTATCAAAGATCAAAACTAGTAAACCTAATTATCAAGATCTTTTAGAAATTGATCTGAATGTTTTTAATGAAGATTTGGATCTTCTTGAAGAATTTAAAAAAAAAGTTATAGGTGTAGGTGGAAAAGTTTATTCTGCAAATTCAACTGTTGAAATTTTAGAAAAAGTAAAGATTCTATTCCCTGACACCAAGTCAAATTATTCTGCTCTATCAAATTCAAAAGCTTTTAATACAATAAATATTGAAGACATAAATAATCCACAGGAATTAGACAATCTGGATCTTCTTGTACTACAAGGAGAATTTGGAGTTGCTGAAAATGGAGCAATCTGGATTACCGATGATAAATTTCCCATAAGGGTATTACCTTTTATCACAAAACACTTGATTTTGATTATAGATAAAACTGAAATAATGCCATATATGCATCAGGCATATGACAGATTAAAAGGAAAAGATTACAATTTTGGTTTGTTTTTATCTGGTCCTTCCAAAACTGCAGATATTGAACAGGCTTTGGTTATTGGAGCACAAGGAGCTTTGAGTTTAAGTGTATTTTTGCTAAATTAAAAATTATTGAGTTATACACTTAGGAATCGTTATGAAATAAGTTAACGGATATGGCGAATTTATTTTTTTCATTATCAAGGCAAAATATTCAAGCATAGCCTAAGCTATGTCTTAATATTTTAACGACGAAAAAGGAAAAAAGAACGAGTCAAAATGGTAAGTTATTCCGTAATAATTCCTTAGTATCTGTTTTATTTGAGTTTGACATATTGGTTTACTATCCACCATTCTTTCAATAGTTTTATGGAAAATTGATTGTTTGAATTGAGATCTATTAATTCTAAACCAAAATTCATCAAAATAAGCCTGTATATGCCACATGCTAACATGTAGTGGTATTGCTCTTAACCAAGACTTCAGTTGCATAATTACAATATGTAACTCTTTAAAGTTCCTTTCATTATGACTAAACTTCTGTTCGATATTATATTCTTTTTTTAGAGGGTAATCTTACTACTGATGAGCAACAAAAAATGATAGCTAA
The DNA here is from genome assembly GCA_016744615.1 of Flavobacteriaceae bacterium. Classification (GTDB taxonomy): domain Bacteria; phylum Bacteroidota; class Bacteroidia; order Flavobacteriales; family Flavobacteriaceae; genus Lutimonas. The sequence continues at coordinate 9,830 of JADGEA010000090.1, read as the reverse complement.
ATTATTTAATTTTTCAACTAAAGTGCTCTATTATGAAGCTCTGAAAAAAAGCGAATCCCATTAAGGGATTCGCTTAAAATAAAACTCGAAAAATATTAACTCAAAATTATTAATTCCAATTATTATTTACTTGTGCATCAAGAACAGGATTAGCATCTCTTTCTGCCTGTGGTATAGGTAAAAGTACATGATAATCTTTCGCTGGTTGCTCAGCTTTTTCTGAATTGATTGTTTGTACCAATATACCCCAACGAACTAGATCAAAAAATCTTGATTGCTCACCTGCCAATTCAATTCTACGCTCATGACGTAAAATTGTTCTTGCTTCATCCTGTCCTCCAAGACTTGTATATTCAAAGGCTCCAGAACGTGCACGTACTTGATTTATTAATGGGAGTGCATCAGCTACAGAACCACCTTCAATATAAGACTCAGCTAACATTAACAGTACATCTGCATAACGAATAACATGACTATTGATAGGGCTTTGTGGAAGACCTTCAGATTCAATGTTTTCATATCTTTGATACTTACGCCAAGAGATCACATCTAATTCATAAGCGCCTGAAAACCAATCAGAATCACCACCTCTTACACCATCTTTACTGTAATAAGTTAATGCACCACGAGGGTCAATATAATCAGCACCTGATTCATCTTTATAGTTAAATGCATCTACCAAAACATCAGATAATAATACATTCCACCAGTCTTTAAAACCATATTCCATTGCACGATCACCATGGGTAGCTTTACCACCCCATAATTCTTGGCCACCAAATAAATAATAGGCATTACCAACACCCCAACCTTGCCATTCGCCATGCATTACAGCAAAAACAGTTTCATTGGTTTTAACATCATTAACAAACAGATCATCTAAGCTAGGTGCAAGTCCGTAACCAAAAGCCCCCCCTGTAAGTTTACTAAACTCAATAACTGCTTGTGCATATTTCTTTTGATAAAGATAAGATTTACCTAATAATGCAATTGCAGCTCCTTTTGTTGCACGACCGTAACCGCTATCATCATAAGATACAGGTAATTTACTTATAGCTTCCGTTAGATCGGTCTCAATAGCAGCCCAAATTTCAGCTTTTGGAGTTCTTTCATCATGAAGTACTTCATGATCTTCAACAGTTCTTTTTAGAGGCACATCACCAAATAAATTAACCAATAAAAAATTTGCAAATGATTTTAAGAAAAGTGCTTCACCATGAATACGCTGTCTTTGCGCAATTTCAGTATCTATGGTAGTTTCCCATTTTCCCATAAGGTCGATCACAAAATTGGTACGAAATATTATTTTATACGAAGCATTAAACAACGCTGTTATTTCTCCATTGTTAGGCGTATGCGTATAAAGTGGGAAATCCAGTAAACCTCCTTGTAATGGAAAATTCTTATCTGCATCATTACCTAAAAGATCGAAAATAAAATAAAACTCTCTGGCATACATACCATTATGTAATAAAGGTGTGTACATTGCTGTAGATGCTTCTTCATAAGCAGCCGGTGTTGTAAAAAACGTCTCTCCGTTATAAGCATTTTCATTCTGTACATCTAACATGTCATCACTACATGACATAGTAAAAAGAACGATCAATAAACTATATATTATTTTTGTTTTCATGTTTTTATCATTTAGAAATTTAATTGTACTCCCAATCTATAAATAGTAGGGTTAGGTCTGTTAAAATAATCAATTCCTCTGGCAAATGTTTGATAAGAATTATCATGAGGATTAATTGTTGAGATCTCAGGGTCATAACCTGAGTAATTGGTAAATGTCAATGCATTTTGAATAGCAAAATAAATTCTTGCTTTGTTAAAAACATTATTGAATAAATTTTCAGAAAAAGTATAACCAAAAGTTAAATTCTTTACTCTTAAATAATCACCACTTTCTACATACCAATCAGAAAATGCCATGTTTGCTCCTGAGTTTTGACCTGCTCTTGGAAGACTTGCAACATCTCCTTCATTTCTCCATCTTCCTAATGTAGCTGTAGTGTGATTTGCTGGTTTTACCATTCCTTCTATCCAGTAACGGCCACCATTAACCACTTCAACACCAGCAACACCTTGTAAAAATAATTGAAAATCAAACCCTTTATATTCAGCATTGAATGTAGCACCATATTGCCATTTTGGAGATGGATTACCTATAAATGTTCTGTCTTCATTATCTACATAACCATTTCCATCTACATCTACAAAAACAAAATCACCCGGTTTTAACGCTGAGCTATATTCGGCACTAGGATCACCTTTAGCATCTTGAGCTTGTTGATTTAATCTATCAACTTCCGCCTGATCAACAGCAACATGACTCACTTTATAACCATAGAAAGAACCAAGAGGATGTCCGATATCTGTAAGTGTGGCATTTCCAACACCATCCATAAATTGACCTGCAGCAATAGGAGCATCTCCAATTGTACCCAAATCAGTCACTTCATTTTTATTATAGGTTGTATTAACTGAAATATCCCATATAAAATCATTTGCACGATCATTTTTATAAGTTGCAGTAAATTCAAATCCAGTATTCACCATACTTGCAGCATTGATCCATTGTGTTCCGTTTTGTCCAGGAAGACCTAAACCGGCAGTTAATGGAAGTGCAGTTTGAATCAATAAATCATCGTTATTACGTTTGTAATAATCTAAAACAAAGTTTAATCGATTATCTATAAATCCTATGTCAATACCTACATCAAATTGCGTGGTTTCTTCCCATTTTAAATTTGGATTAGGAACACTATTAATGGTAGATCCTGGGTGAAGCACTAATCCATCACCAAAAGAATATACAATATTATTTGATAAACCTTTCCATACGGTAGAATCGGTTAATCCACCAGGAATATTATCATTTCCTGTTTTACCGTAACTTGCACGAAGTTTTAAATAAGAAATAGTTGAATTATCACTCATAAAATCTTCCTGAGAAATAGTCCATGCACCACCTAAACCATAAAAATTACCCCATTGGTTACTATCACCAAAAACACTGGAAGCATCTCTTCGAAAAGTAGCATTAAAGATATATTTATTCTTAAAAATATAACCTGCACTGGCAAAATAAGACAAACGAGATTTTCCGCTATTAACAGCTGCATTTGTAACATTCTTTGTATTTGCTAATGATATATTTCTAACAGCATCACTTGTAAAGTCAGAACCTGCTACACTAACTGAATTGTATTTTCTGGCAGGAGCATAACTCATACCTAAGGTACCGTTTATGGTATGATCACCGAATGTATTTGAATAGGTCAAGAAATTCTCCCAAAAGAAACTGCTCCAGTTATAATAAGTTTCATTCAAAGTAGTATCCACAGGTCCGTTACCAGTTTGTGACGCATAATTCCATATACTACTGTGTCCATTACTAGAAGATATACGCGCCTGTGTTTTAAACATCAAACCTTCAATAATATCTACTTCACCAAACAATTCAATATTAATACCATTAATAAGGCTTCCATAAATTGAATTATAAACGGAATTCAATGGATTTCTAATATCTATAAGATCGGTTGGTTTATCTGTACGTGAGTAACCACCTAAATTATTTTCATCATAAACTTCAAAATAAGAAGGCATTCTCAATGCTTCATCAAATCTTGCCTGTACACCTCTTTGATTATCATTTTTAAAACGAATACTTTGCCCTAATCTAACCTTATCATTAAATAATTTCTCATTTAATTTTAGACTAAGATTTAATCTTTCAAAATCACGATCAACAACAGTTCCTTCCAAATATTGATAACCTGTTGAGAAAACATAATTAACATCTTTAGTACCTCCACTTACATTTAAAGTATGGTCTGTAACTGTGCCATTTCTAAATATCTCATCCTGCCAATCTGTTCTATCAATTAAAACATCTGCTGAATTTAATTTATCTGTAAGCTCAAGACCATTAGTTTGCTGAATATCTCTAACAAGATCAATATAATCTGCAGCATTAAGCATATCATAACGTTCTCTAACGGATGCTATACCAACAGATCCGTTATACTCAACTTTTACTTTACCTATTTTACCATTTTTTGTTGTGATAACAACTACCCCATTTGCGCCGGCAGAACCGTAGATTGCTGTAGTAGCAGCATCTTTAAGTATAGTAATACTTGCAATTTCACTTTGTGGAATAGAATTAATATCTCCTCCTTGTATGCCATCAATTACATATAATGGTTCAGAATTCGTAAAAGACCCCATACCACGTATAACAATTCGAGAACCAGATCCTGGATCACCATTGTTACTTACCACCTGAACACCGGCAACTTTACCTTGAACAGATTCTCTAACATCGGTAACAACCAAACCAGTAATTTCTTCGTTATCTAATTGCGAAACTGAACTGGAAAGATTTTTACGTGTAGTAGATGTATATCCAACAACAACAACTTCGTCAAGATGCTCAACATCCTCATCTAAAACAACGTTTAATACTAATTGACCGCTTGTAGCAACTTCCTTAGTTATCAAACCTACTGATGAAAAGACAAGAACATCATCTGTAGATACATCATTAATAGAATAATTTCCATCAAAGTCAGTTACAGTTCCATTCGTAGTACCTTTCACCATTACATTTACACCTGGTAAAGCTCCCAAATTATCGGATACTGTACCGGTTACTTGTCGATTTTGAGCATAAGTAGCCATACTAAAAAGTCCCAAAATAAAAAGTATAACTCCCAATCTCGTAAATTTCGAAATTCGAATTATACTTAAATGAATTAAATCATTTTTCTTTTTTTTCATGATTTTACATTAAATTAATTTGAATTAATAATTATTTAATTAATACAATCGATTGGATAAATTTTTAAAAAAAATGTATTTATTTTCTTATTTAAGAATGCAATCGATTGTTGTTAGCAATATGAGTCAAAAATACAAAAATATTATTCACATTCTAAAATATTAACATTTAAATTATTTTACAGAAAACACAATGCCTATTTATTTGATACTCTGCACTTAACTAAATATTAGTTTAATTAAAAATTCTATAAAATGATTGAAAAATACTTTTTTTGATATGAACTCTTCTAAAAAACCACTATAAAATGCGCATTTCTTAATTTGTCGTTAAAATATGTTAAATAAAAATGAATTCTAAAAAATTACCGATAAGGTTTCATTTAAGAAAAAATAGCTTACATCCCAAAAAATTTTGGAATAAACAAAACTAATTTTTCACTAAAGGTTATGATCAATAAAACAATGATCATTGCTAGGTAATATGGCAACATAGATTTGAATAAATTCTCAATTTTAATTTCAGCAATACTAGCTCCAACAAAGAGAACAGTTCCTACAGGTGGAGTTACTAATCCAATACTTAAGTTTAGAATTAAGATAATCCCAAAGTGAATTGGGTCAACTCCCAATGCAGTTACAACGGGTAAAAAAATTGGTGTAAAAATTAATACTGCAGGTGTGATATCCATAAAAGTACCTACAAATAATAAAATGAAAGTAATTAATAATAAAATCACAACTTTACTGTCGCTAAAAGACAATAAACTTTCGGCTACAGTTTGCGGAATATCTAAGTAAGACATTACCCATGACATCCCCATGGAAGCACCAACTAATAAAACTACAATAGCTGTAGTTTTAGTTGCGTCTAATAAAATTTGGGGTATTTCATTAACTTTTAGTTCCTTATAAATTAAGGTTAAAATTAATGCGTAAACAACTGCAATTCCTGAAGCTTCAGTTGCCGTGAAAATACCTGAAACAATACCGCCTATAATAACTACTAATAATGATAAGCTCGGAACTGCTTTGACTGTAGTACTTAATGCGTTTTTAAACGTAGTCCCTTTTATTACTGGATAATTGAGTTTTTTTGAATAATATGTAGATACCAACATCAAACCAAGTCCTAGTAAAATACCCGGAATATAGCCTGCCATAAATAATGCTCCAATAGAAACGCCTCCGCTGGCAAGCGAATAAACAATTAAAACATTACTAGGTGGAATTAACAAACCTGTAACTGATGAAGTAATGTTGGTAGACGCACTTAGCTTTTCATCATAACCTTCTTTTTTCATCAATGGTCCCATAAAACCGCCAATGGCAGAAACCGATGCTATTGCAGAGCCTGAAATAGAACCAAACAACATATTAGAAAATATATTTACGAAAAATAACCCTCCAGGAACCCAGCCCACTAATAATTTTGCAAATTCAATCAATCTAAATGCAATTCCTCCTTTATTCATAATTTGTCCTGCTAGTACAAACATAGGAATTGCCAATAAAGAAAAACTATCTAAACCTGTTGCCATTCTTTGGGCAATGGTTGTAAATGCAGCAATTGGATCAACTGTAGTTAATAAAGTTAATATTGCCGAAACACCTATACTATAAGCAACAGGTACTCCTCTTAATAAAAGAAAAATAAAACTAACTACTAAAATAATGATACTAATCGTTTCCATTAAATTGCTTTTTTATTTAGTTGACTCATGTGATAAATACTGTAAAAAGCAATAATAATTCCGCCAAGAGGCAAAACCAGATAAACAAAGCCTAAGGGAATTTGTAATGATGAGGATATTTGCCCTAGTGAAAGTGTAATATAAACCAATCGAGCACCACCAATAATCAATACTGAAATCGCAAATAACAAAATGGAACTTTGAATAAAATACTCATTCTGTTTTACCCTTTTAGGGAAAAATTTCTGTACAAAAAAATCAATAGCAATATGACCTCTAGCTCCTGTAACATAAGCAGCACCTAAAATACCAACCCAAATCAATAAATAACGGGATAATTCATCTGTAAATTCACTTGGTGAATTAAATATATATCGAGATACTACCTGCCAAACAATAGTAAGAACTATTGCTGCCATTAAAAAAATAACAACTTTTTTAAGTATATTATCGATAAATTGTTTTACTTTTTCCATTATTATTTAATGGATTTAATTTGGTTAACCAATTCATTAATTCGTTTATCTTTTGTCAACTCATCATAAAGAGGCTGCACCGATTTTACGAATGGCGCTTTATCTGGGTAAAAAATAATTGCGCCTTCTTCTTTTGCTTTTTCCATAGAAAATCGTTCAGATTCTGCCCATAATTTTCTTTGGTAAGTTACAGATGCATCAACTGCATTTTGCAACCATTTTTGTTCTTGCTCGTTTAATTTATTCCAAATATGGGTACCAATTAAAAGTACATCTGGTATAGATGCATGCTCATCAATAGTGTAATATTTTGCCACTTCATAATGGCGAGAAAAATAATAACTCGGTAGGTTATTTTCGGCTCCATCAACAACTCCTTGTTGTATTGCGGTATAAATTTCACCCGATGCCATTGGTGTAGGCGAACCTCCCATTGCTTTTACCATTTCAATAGCAATCGGACTTTGCATGACCCTTATTTTTAATCCTTTTAGATCTTCTGGTGTTTTTATTTGTTTTTTAGAGGTGTAAAAACTACGGCTTCCCGCATCATAATAACACATACCTCGTAACCAATATTTTTCTGCATCTAATAAGAGATCTTTCCCTAATTTACTATCCTGAACTTTAAAAAAATGTTCTTTATCTCTAAAAATATAAGGGAAACTCAACACTTGAAAATCGGGTGAAAAACTAGATATTACTGCTGCAGAAACTTTGGTCATTCCTAAACTTCCTATTTGTAATAATTCTACACATTCACGTTCAGAACCTAATTGGTTACTTGGATAAACTCGAATGGTTAGCTCTCCATTAGAATTTTTAGTCAATCTGTCTGCCATAAAAACCAGTGCCTTATGCACAGGGTGATTAGTATCTAAACCATGTGCTAGCTTTATTTCTTTGGATTTATTATTACAAGAGGCTAATGTAATAATTACAAGAAAAATGAAGTAAATATATTTAGTGGTAGTCTTCAAATTTTATTTTTTATACTTCTTAGCAATAGCAATAGATGTTCTCATTAAGTTACTAATAGCTACTAAATCAAAATTACCATTGTCTTTTTTTACCATCAATTGTGATCCCATACCCACACAATAAGCACCAGCTTCAAACCACTTTTTTAAATTTTCTTCGGTTGGTTTAACACCACCTGTTGGCATAATATTAGTGAATTTCATTGGTCCTTTTACCGCTTTGATAAAGTCTGGTCCTCCAACTTGTGTTGCAGGAAATATCTTTACAATTTCAGCTCCTAACTCTTCTGCAAAATTAATTTCAGATAAAGACCCACAACCTGGCATCCAAGAAATTTTTCTTCGGTTACATATCTTTGCCATTTTTTTATTCAAAATGGGAGAAACAATAAAATTTGCCCCCAATTGCATATATAAAGCAGTTGTAGCTTCTTCAACTACAGATCCAACTCCTAAAATCATTCCATGCAACTCTTTATTGGTATATTTTACCAATTCACCAAAAATTTCATGGGCAAAATCACCTCTATTAACAAATTCGAAAATTCTTGCTCCACCATCATAACAAGCTTTTAATACTTGTTTGGTAGTTTCTAAATCTGCATGATAAAAAACAGGAATAACCCCTATTTCATTTGCTTTTAATGCTACTTCAATTCTTGAATATTGTGCCATAATATTTTTAAATCCCAACTCTAAAAATTCAAATTCCAAACTGTTGGTTTTTGTTGGTTTATTTTGTTATTTGAGTTTTAACGTGCTACTCTTCCAGATGCATCACCACCCATTAATTTTTCAACTTCATCAATGGTAACTAAATTAAAATCACCTTTAATGGTATGTTTTAAACAAGATGCTGCAACAGCAAAATTCAATGCCATTTGATCATCTTCTTTATAGGCATTTAATCCATAAATCAAACCTCCCATAAATGAATCTCCGCCACCAACTCTATCAACAATATGCGTGATTTGATATTGAGGTGATTCAAATAAAGTTGACCCATCATATAAAACTCCTGCCCATGTATTGTGTGAAGCAGAAATTGATCCGCGCAAAGTAGTTATTACTTTTTTAACTCGTTGGAATTTTTTCATGATTTGCTTAGAGACTGACAAATAAGCTTTGCCTTCTACATGGCCTCCAGTTATATCAACACCTTCGGGTTTTATACCCAAAGCCTTTTCGGCATCTTCTTCGTTTCCTAAAACGACATCGCAACCTGCCACTAATTTTGGCATTACTTCTTGCACATGTTTTCCGTATTTCCAAAGTTTAGCACGATAGTTTAAATCGGTTGAAACAGTAATTCCTTTTTCATTTGCAATAGTGATAGCTTCTTCTAACACATCGCATGTTCCTTGAGAGATTGCAGGGGTAATTCCTGTCCAATGAAACCAAGTTGCTCCTTCAAAAACTTTGTCCCAGTCAACCATTCCTTTTTTTATTTCCGCTATAGCGGAATGAGCTCTATCATAAATCACTTTTGAACCACGACTTACTGCGCCACTTTCTAAAAAATAAATACCAACTCTATCTCCTCCATAAACTATTTTATCAACCCCAACATTATAAGAGCGAAGTGTTTTAATTGCAGCATCACCAATATCATTTTTAGGCAGCCTTGTTACAAAATCAACATCTAAACCATAATTTGCTAATGATACAGCCACGTTAGATTCACCACCACCAAATGTGGCTTCAAACTCCTTTGCTTGATGAAAACGTAAATAATCTGGTGTTGCCAATCGCAACATGATCTCGCCAAATGTTATAATTTTTGGATTCATTTCTATTCTATTATTATAGGGTTATCCAATTTATTAGCTTCATTTACCAACATATCTTCAAATCCTTTTTGCGTTTTAAATGCACTGTTTGTTTGTTCCCAA
>JADGEA010000089.1 GCA_016744615.1 Flavobacteriaceae bacterium | reverse complement strand
AAACAGAGAAACAAGGTATTGTCGGTAAAAGACTTAAAGCAGGTTGGAATCAAGCGTATCTATTAAAAGTCTTAAATATTAAAGTGTGAGTTTGCCCTGAGGGATATGAATTTTCGCTTGAAATTAACCGCTACAATTATTAACTTATTGAGTTATACGCTTAAGGAATATAATTAAGTTTTGTTTTTATCTGATATTAAGATAGTTACATTAATTCACTATGGTTATTTATAGAGTCAATCAATATATTTATTTCTACAAGAAAACTACTTGTAATTATCTGATTATCAATTTAAAACTATACGGTAACTAACGGACTAACTCAATTAACTTATTTTGAAATTTTTAAAACAGTATTTATATCAATAATATTATTTGCCGCGGCATAAATAGCCATTGCTGCTGAAGACTTCATACCAATTTTTTTACTAATATTTTTACGATGCGAAACTACTGTATGCGCACTAATAAATAATTCTTCGGCAATTTCTTTATTCGCATAGCCCCGAACGAGAAGTTTTAAAACATCTATTTCTCTATTACTTAATACATTGTCATTTAATTCAATTGTACTATCGGATTCTTGCAATTGTTTTTTTATTACCGAATGAATTGTACTCCTTTCATCATTAATATAAATACAATCTTTAAAATAGCTACAAATGTCTCTATCCATGCTTGTGTACAGTAAACCAATAACATTGATATTATTAAAAACTGATGAAATTTTAATTTTTGTAGAATTACTATTATGAAAATATGCAGAATTAATAATGACCATTTGAAAAGATTCTGTTTTCAACAATTCAGAAGCATCTTTAAGGCAATTAACCAATTTAAAATCAATTTCTAATTTAATCTCCTTTAATATATGAGACAGCCCTTCAAAAATGATTTCTGAAGACTCAAGGACCAAAATATTGTATTTACTTTTCAAGTGCTTTCTTATTTTCTAAATCGTTAACCAAAGGTATTATGATCTCATTTTCTATTTTAGTATGTATTATCAAATCACTTTCCAAATCTGACAAATCATGAAGTATTTTTCTTCTTATATCAATATCATCATTAGCAGGTAAATGCTGAATCAACAATCTTCTTAATTCATAAAGTGTTTCTTCAATATCATCATGATGTTCTTTATATTCATTAATGGAAAATTTATTAAAAAAACGATCTTCTTTTAACAGGCTCTTAACATAGGGAAACACAATATTATTCTCATAATCAAAATGATGTAATACTTCTGCTTTATAATTATTAAAAAATTGCTTCACCATCAACATCTCTGGTTTATTATTTGAAAATATCATTTTATCGATGTTCTCTTCAATTTTAAAAAGCAAAACCTCAGAATAATAATCATGTGATTTTTTTAAATAATCAAGTATTAAATTTATTTCAGGTTTACTAAAATTACCATTTTTTTGAATTGGACTGTTATGATGAAGGTTTGCAATCATTAAAAATACTTTTGAACTAATCCTAAAATCATAGCAAAACTCTCCAACAGTTTTATCATGAAATCCTAATTGCATTCCAAATCTTTCTAAAACTAAAATCATAAAATGATTGTCCAAAACAATATTGACCATTTTAGAAGATGTATAAATATTTTTATTGTTATAAAACATACTTTATTAAAATTAAAAATTACTTTGATTGTAAATGCAAAAGTAAGAAAAAGATTCTTTTACGGTATAAAATTAAAAACCTACAATATCTTACCTTTATTTTATTCCCCGTAAGGGGAAAGTCTGCAATATATTGAGCCATTTCAGCAACAATAATCGGTGTTTTAAATCCTAAACCAAAACAGATTCCAATCCATCGGACTGCTGATATTTTAAATAAAAGGTATTAAACCTCAGGGCTAGCTCTGAACTCTTTAATAGAAATCCACCCAAGGATCAAGGTATTAAACCTAGATCCTACTGATCCCGATAGTTATCGGAAACGAGATTATCCCGAAAACTTTCGGGACGACTAACTAAAAAATTGAAATTATTTTTTTAGAGTCTCACGAATAAAATTAAATATTCTTAAATAATTTTCCTCCTGAAATTAATTTTATCTTTGTTTTTATAAATAGTGTAAAAAAATATCGTTGTCCAAGAATAAACCCCCAAATATATAGAAACATATTAAAAACGGGTAAAATAATGATGATGAATACTAACAACTTTATCCAAAAAGAATCTTCTTTTCCAATACCCAAAAGCTCATCAATAAACCTATGCGTATAAAGTGTTGAAAATCCAGATAAAGCAAATACCGTAAGGATAATAATAACGACCCATCCGTTAGTTACTCCCCATCTGTTTTTTAATATTTCTATTAATTTCATTATTTATTATTCGTTTGTTCATTTGTTCTATCAAAATTGAAAAATATGCTTTCTCCAAAAGAATCCTAAATTACATTAGAACAACTATAAAAATCAATTCCTGTAAGGATTTCGTTATAAACAACAATTCTCAATTCTATTATGGTGTTGTACTTGAAACCTGCAAGGTTTTACCATTGTATATTTTATTCCCCGTAAGGGAAAAATCTGCAATATATTGAGCCATTTCAGCAGCAGTAACCGGTGCTTTAAAACCAGGAAAAGCCTGTGCGAGCATTTCGGTTTGTACAGCTCCCAATGCAAGAGTATTGAATGCAATACCACTGTCTTTATATTCTTCAGCCAATAATTCCATCAAGGTTATCAGAGCTCCTTTTGATGAGCTATATGCAGACAAGCCTGTAAATTTCGTACTCCCTTGAATACCTCCCATACTGCTAATTGCAACTACATGACTTCCTTTGTGAAGAAATGGTAATACTATCTGAGTCAATTCTGCTACAGCAAAAACATTTACTTTATAAAGATTGATAAAATCATCTATAGTTGTCTTTGAGAATGGTTTATGAATTAGCATCCCTGCATTGTGAATGATAATATCCACCATCTCCCATCTACTTTGAATAAAATTTTCAATGATTTTTAAGTCTCTCTTCTTTGTAATATCAACCTCTAAAACAGTAATATTGCTATTAGTTTTTTGCAAAAGATCAATCTTTTCTGGATTACGAGTTAAAACCAAAATATTGTGATTTTGCTCGCTAAAATATTTTACCAATTCAAAACCAATACCTCTGCTTGCTCCGGTAACTATGATGTTTTTTTTCATACTCTAAATATTTACTTCTCCTCTTCAATTATAATATGTTGGTAAGCACCAACATCTGGTTTTACAGTTCTGTTAACTCCTAGAATATCCAAAGGAATTTGTAAGGCTGCATTTAAATCCGCCTTATCAACAGCACCGGATTCTTCTCCAATAATATAATCGTTATTATCTATATCTTTAAAGTCAGGATCCCCATTAAAAATATTATTTTGATAATGATCCGTATCTTCAAAGTCAAATAAAGAGATACCATCATACTTACCTCCAAGATCATTAAATTTTAACAAGTTATTCTTAAAGTTATAATTATAAACTGAGCCTTCGGCCTGATCTAGAAAAAATTCAATATTCTGAGTTCCTTCAATAATACAATTGGTGAAATTAGCAGCTTTTAAATCACGAACCAAAACAGATTCCGATCCATCGGTCTGCTGATATTTTAAATAATTATTTATAATTACAGCTGGTGTATAACGAACACTACTACTCCAGTGGTTTGCAAATGTAGAGTGTATAAAATTATACGTTCCTCCAATTGTACACCCTAAAACAGATTGACCACTATTTGCAATCACTAAATTTTCTCCTTTTATATTGGCTGTTCTACCTAAAATACCATAAGTTGAACTATTGTAGATCTGTGTATTTTTTATTTTCAAAGTTGGCTCAGTTAAACTACCAATAGAATCCATCAAAATACCAATCGTATTATTTTTAATAATTGCATAATCTATCTCATGATCTTTACTACCAGCTCTTAACCAAATTGCGCCCCACTGCCCTGGAATTTCACTAAAACCGGGTTCTAACCGATCTCCTTCAAAAACGACCTCTTCTCCCTTAGCTCCATTCATTTTTAGTGAAGCTCCTTTTTCAACCAAAAGACCTGAATTTTTATGAAAATGAACTTTAACTCCCTTATTTATGGTTAAAGATCCATTGTGAGGAACTCCAACATAACCATACACTACATAAGGCTTATCGTTGTTCCAAACTGTATTTTTATCTAAATAAAAACCATCGACAGAAATCTCTTCGCCTTCAGCATTTATTCCTAATACTATTTTTTCTTTAATTCCCTCTGCATCTTTTTTTGGAAACAAAAAATGTGCATCCTGTACTAAAGTTACCAGTTTCACATCCTGTATATTACTTCCACTATCAAAAACAATGGAATCCGTATAAATAGGATTGATAACTTTACTAAAATCAATGGTTGCTTCTACAAAAACAAAAATACTATCCTTTGATAAAATATCAATATTCTCAAAGGATTTACCGGAAATACCATCCACATTCAACCTGTAAAAAGATTGCTCTCCCCTGCCTAACTGAATAGTTGGAATCGTTATATTTTGCTTGCTTTTATTGTAAATCTTTAGGGTACGTGTACTGCTACTAATATTGGTAAAAACAGTATCTAAAAAAATAGTATCTCTTGAGAACCTTAATTCTCCTGAACTTTTAATCGTTTCAAATGCATCATCATTACATGCATAAAGTAGTAGAAAAATAACAGGAAATATATAAAATAAATTTTTTAGCACTTTTTACTTATTTACCAGTTTGATCTCAAAAACTTTATCCCATTTTTTACCGGTAACAAACAAACGATCATTTTCTTCATCATAAGCTATTCCGTTTAAAACATTATCGTCTCCTTTTTGAGCTGCCTTACTTTGTAATCCTTTTAAGTCAACAATTCCCTCAATAGCACCACTTTTTGGATCTACGATAAGGATAGAATTCTTTTGCCAAAGATTTGCATATATTTTACCTTTTACAAATTCCAGTTCATTTAGATTTTCTGCTTTACGATTATTGGTATAAGTTTCAATATAGGATTCTTCTTTTAAAGTCTCTGGATCCAAAAACCACATTCTTTCTGTGCCATCCGTTTTGATCAGCTTTTTGTTATTATGTGTAAGCCCCCATCCTTCTTTACTTTGCTGATAATTAAATGTTTTTTCTAATTTAAATGTTTCCAGATCATAAACAAAACCTTTATTTTTTTTCCAGGTTAGCTGATAGATCTTATTATTAAAAATGGTCATTCCTTCAGCAAAATATTGCTTATCGATATCAATTTTTTGAACTACTTTACCTGTTTCCAATTCTACTTTTCTTAAAGATGATTTTCCATAATTACCAGTACTTTCATAAAAAAATCCATTATGAAATTCAAATCCCTGCGTAAAGGCTTTTTTATCATGAGGAAATTCATTCACAATTTCGTAATTATATACTACAGGTGGCTCAGATGCCATAAAGTAAATAGTATTATTAATTTTTCTTTGTTGTCCCTGATAAAATACTGTTGCGGATAGAGCCTGTTTCCCTAATTTAAAATCAGAAATATCAACCGATTCATTATCTAAAATTATCTTTCCGTTGATAAAATACTGAATAGAATCAATCGGTTTTCCATTTTTTTCTATTACTGAAATTTTTAAAGATTTATTTACTTGAATCGTCTTCGGACTATGAAGCTCTAATTTGTATTTATTACCACAAGAATTAAATAAAAATATCCCGAAAATGGCAACTAATGAAAATAATCTGTTCATATTCTATTTTTTTTGCAAAATAACGAAATAAATGTTTGAGATTTAAAAATATTGCTTAAATTTGCACTCTCAAAATCAGCAGGTGCTGAATTGTCTTTTAAAGAAGCGAAAGTATAAAATTTAAATGAGTTTACGATGAGAAAAGGAATACATCCAGAAAATTATAGAATGGTAGCTTTTAAAGATATGTCAAATGGTGATGTGTTTTTAACAAGGTCAACTGCAAATTCAAGAGAAAAATTAGATGTTGATGGTGTTGAATATCCATTAATCAAATTAGAAATCTCTAGAACTTCTCACCCTTACTATACTGGTAAAATGAAATTGGTTGATACAGCTGGTCGAATAGATAAATTCAAATCTAAATACGCTAAATTTAAAAAATAATTTATTCGTAATTACGATTTAAAATACTAAAAAGTCCTTTTAAAGCAATTTAAAAGGACTTTTTTTAGTGGAAAACCATGATTTTTATCCCTATAGATAGGTATTTTAATATGATTTCATGGTAAAAACAATATTTTTTTATAACTTTGTCTCAAACAATTAGGATTGCTTTGCATGAATTATTGATTTATCCCCTTATAATAACTCCCCTCATATTACGTTACTATTAAATGGTTAGCATTTACTTGCAAATTATTTTTTATTTAACCAAAACAAATAGGAGAAATGGATACATCAGAGGTTAAAATTAGAAATGAATTTTTTATATCAGCTTTATTTGTTGAAAGCAATATAAGTGATTATATCACAGATAAACTTAAAATTGATTCAGAAAATTCTAACAGTTCAGAATACAAATTGAGTTTTGATCAAAAAGTAGAATTAATACTTGATTCTGAAAGACTTTCCATCATTGATAAAAGTAAATTATCTGTATTCAGAGAAATTAGAAATGAGTTTTTATTGAATAAAAACGCCGAGACTATTGAAGACAGTTTGACTTCTACAAATAACAATAACGATTTCTTATTAATACTATACCCACAAAGTGAATATTTGCCAAGAGAAGAAAAATTAACCAATGCTTGCTATCAACTTATTGGTGAGGTTTCTGAATTGGTTTCCATAGCAACTAATAAAACTGAAGTAAAAATTAAAAGAAGAAAGAATTTCTTCAATTTAAACACTAATTTTTTCAGTAAAGTGGTAATGTTCATTCCATTATTATTCCTTAGATAAAATTATCAGATAAATAATATTAACAAATGACTGAAAAAATCAGTCATTTTTTTTATCTTTTCTTTTTTTTAACCCTTGGTTTTATGAAAATATACAGGCAGGCAGTTATGGCTATTATTATCAATAACGAAGACAAAGTATTGTTTGGATATTCACCACGAGATGTTAGCTATAAATTTCCTCAGGGCGGACTGGAAGAAAATGAAGATATCATAACCGGAATAAAAAGGGAGCTTTTAGAAGAATTAGATTACAACCTTGAGAGTAAATATATCATGGAAATCTACAATAAAAAAATAAGATATCCTTTCCCCCCCTGATGTACACCCGATTTTTATGGGACAAGAACTTAGCATAGTGAAAATCAAACATGATCCTAGATCAAAAATGGAACCTCAGGATGACGAATTCTCTAAAATTTTCTGGATCACTCCAAAAGATATCCATAAATATGATTCAGTATACAGAGCAGAAGCCTATTACAAAGCATTAGAAATTTGTAAGTTGGTTTAACCTAATTTTCGAGTACAATCACATCAAATTCCAGCTTTAAAGGATCTAATCCAGAAACTAATTTAGGAATAAGTTCATCACCTGCATCTTCATAAAATTCTGAAAAATTGGTGTTTCGCTCTTGTAAAGCATCATTGAGAAATAATTCATTATGAAGTGTTTCGATTCTTTCAACAACATCCTTCATTTTCCTTTTTTGAGCAATAAGCAATCTTTTTTCCAAGTTTGCCAGTCCATTCAATTGTTTTTTTTGTTGTGCCTCTACAGCACCTAAAAAAGACATATCAGTACAATTAGAAATATCTTTTAAGTCTTTAAAAATATTTTTGATGGCATTTCTTTGCCGGGTAAAATCAATAGGAATATCAGACAACTCCTTTATTTTTTTGTTGACCAAATCATTTTTATTCAAAAATATATCTTCAATTGAAATTTTTAATTTTTGCAATTTTTTTATTTGTTTTTCTTTCACCAGCAAAACTGAATTTCTCAAAAGCAAAATAGGAAAAGGTATTTGTTGATTTTCAAAATAACTCTTTAACTCAAACCAGTAAGCAAGCTCCCCCCCTCCTCCAATATAACAAAGGTTAGGTAAAACAACCTCCTCATATAAAGGTCGTATTATCACATTTGGACTGAATTTTTCAGGATGATTATCCACTTCTTCTAATATTTCTTTTTCGGAAAAAACAATGTCTGTATTTAAAACCTTATACTCACCATCCTCAAAAACAATCCTTTCTCTTAATTGATTATCCAAATAAAACAGATTGATCTCACGTGGATTTACTTGAATCTTATAATTCTTACCAAGTTCTTTATTTGTTTTAGAAACTTCTTTAAAACAATTTTGGTTCACAAGCTCATCCTTTACATAAGGAATAAATTCTCGTTTCAATTCTTTATCATCTCCATCTAAAATCACTAAACCATAATCTACAAAAAGCTCATTTGCTAAATATCTTGTTGCATCTGTTAAATTTTGATGATCTATATAAGATCTTTTAAACAGCTCTATCAAATATTTAGCATTCTCACCCATACCAAGTTGTGATAAGAACTGCTCTAAAACACCATCTAAACTTTTAGTAGCCAATCTACCAACAGCTCCTGTAGCATCTCTCTCCCAGCTTATTTGATTGCTTTTATAGTTAAAGAATTTGATTTCTTCAAAATCATGATCTTCTGTTGCCATCCAATAAATTGGTACAAAATTATGCTCAGGGAATTCTGATTTTAACTTCGCTGCCAGGTTAATGGCAGAAACAATTTTATACAAAAAATAAAGTGGCCCACTAAATAGATTTAACTGATGTCCGGTAGTTACTGTAAAAGTATTTTCATTTAACAACAATTGAATATTTTGCTTTGTTTTATCCGTAGTTTTTAAGTTTACATATTGCTTTTGAAGAACATCTACCAACAGCTTTCTTGAAGTTAATGAAAAACTTGTTTTTTTTTTAGCAATCTGATTTTCAAACCCTTTTAAATCTGGTAAATTGCCATAGAATCCTTCAAGACTCTTGTTATTATCCAAATAATCACAAGTTATTGCTGTAAATCGTCCTGTTTTTTGAAATGGTATAGTTGAATGATTATCCAAATAATTTAGTTTTTCGTAAAAGTACAGAAAATTTTAAATCATAGATTTAAAATTCAAAATTAAAATTGAAGTCATTTCCGCTTAAGCAGAAACTATATCAAATAAAACTACAAACTGATACTGTCAACTACAAAACAGGTTCACCATAAAGATCAAAATCAGTAGCTTCTGTGATTTTTATATCAATAAACTGACCTATTTGGATATAATGCTTGGTTGCATCTACAAGAACATCGTTATCCACATCTGGGCTATCAAATTCAGTTCGTCCAATAAAGTGATTTCCTTCCTTTCTATCGAAAATGCATTGGTAAGTTCCCCCTACTTTCTCTTGATTCAATTCAAAAGAAACCTGAGCCTGAATCTCCATCAGATCGGCAACTCGCTTTTGCTTCACTTCTTCGGGCACATCATCTACTAGATCAAAAGCAGAAGTATTTTCTTCATGAGAATAGGCAAAACAACCCATACGCTCAAACCTAGAATCTTTTACAAACTGTTTCAATTCTTCAAACTGCTTTTCGGTTTCGCCTGGATATCCCACGATCAAAGTTGTACGCACAGCCATATTAGGCACTTTATTTCTAAACTGATCTAATAATTTTCTTGTCTTTTCAGAAGTTGTTCCACGTTTCATAGATCTTAACAAGTCCGTATTGATGTGCTGTAAAGGAATATCAAGGTAATTACAAACCTTTGATTCATTCTTCATTACATCTAATACATCCAATGGAAAACCTGAAGGAAAAGCATAATGTAACCTGATCCATTCAATTCCATCTACTTTAACCAGTTCTTTTAGTAGGTTAGCCAAAGCTCTTTTTTTATAGATATCGAGTCCATAATAAGTAAGATCCTGAGCAATCAATATCAATTCTTTTACCCCCTTTTTAGCCAGTTTTTCTGCTTCAATTACAATTTCTTCAATAGGTGTGGACATGTGACCTCCTCGCATTAACGGAATTGCACAAAAGGAACAAGGGCGATCACAACCTTCAGCAATTTTTAAATAGGCATAGTGTTTAGGGGTAGTAGTTAAACGTTCACCCACCAATTCATGTTTATAATCGGCTTCTAAAGCTTTTAACAAATTTGGCAGATCATGCGTTCCAAAATATTGATCTACATTGGTAATTTCTTTTTCTAGATCAGGCTTATAACGCTCACTTAAACACCCCGTTACAAATACCTTGTCTACCTCTCCATTTTCCTTTTTATTTACAAAATGCAAAATAGTATTAATAGATTCTTCTTTGGCATCACCAATAAAGCCACAGGTATTGATCACTACAATATTCCCATCGTCATTAGCATCTTCATGCACCACTTTTTTACCATTAGCTTTGAGTTGCCCCATTAAAACTTCACTATCGTAAACATTTTTAGAGCAACCTAAGGTTACTACATTGATCTTATTTTTTTTGGTTGATTTTGTTCTCATTTTTTTATCATTCCCATGCAAATGGGAATCTTACGGTTTAAAAGGTAAACATGATGAGTTTTCCGCCTTCGCGGGTATGGCAATAATTCTTTACTTAAAAAATGAATCTACAAATTCCACTTTATTGAATACCTGCAGATCATCAATCCCTTCTCCTACGCCAATATATTTAACTGGAATCTGGAACTGGTCAGAAATACCAATCACAACTCCACCCTTTGCTGTACCATCTAATTTTGTAACAGCAAGCGAAGTTACTTCCGTGGCTTTTGTAAACTGTTTAGCTTGTTCAAATGCATTCTGACCTGTTGAGCCATCTAATATAAGAAGAACTTCATCAGGTTTATCACCCACAATTTTTCGCATAACACGCTTAATTTTAGTCAATTCATTCATTAAATTAACTTTATTATGCAATCGGCCAGCTGTATCAATAATAACCACATCAGCTTCTTGTTTTATTGCAGATTCTAATGTATCAAAAGCAACCGATGCTGGATCACTGCCCATCTCCTGTCTTACCATTGGCACATCTACTCTATCCGCCCAAACCTGTAATTGATCAATGGCCGCAGCCCTGAAAGTATCAGCCGCACCAAGAACAACTTTTAGTCCCTGTTTTTTAAACTGAGCTGCCAACTTACCAATAGTTGTTGTTTTTCCAACACCATTTACACCAACAACCATAATTACATAAGGTCTTTCCCCTTCTGGGATATTAAATTCTGTTTCATTACCAACATTGGTTAAAGCCAGTAATGCCGCAATTTCTTCCCTTAATATCTTATTAAGCTCATCAGTTCCAAAGTATTTATCTTTTGCTACACGCTCTTCAATTCGATCAATTATTTTTAAGGTAGTATCTACACCTACATCCGAAGAAACCAATACTTCTTCTAAATTATCTAGTACTTCATCATCAACAACCGATTTACCCGCAACTGCTTTGGTTAATTTATTAAAAAAAGATGTGCTCGTTTTTTCTAAACCTTTATCTAATGTTTCCTTTTTTTCTTTGGAAAATAATTTTTTAAATAAGCTCATAGTTTTGAGTAAATTAATCTTTAAATTTTAAGAATGACAAAGTTAACCAAATTATCAACTTTATAAAACTAAAAAAAGCTACTCTCTAAATGAAAGTAGCTTTCTGTTTTTTGAATTAAATAAAAAATTATTTTTTATTTAAAAAGTCACTTACTTTTGAAGGATCCATGATACTTTCAACAAATACATAAGCACCTGTTTTTTCTGACTTTACCATTTTAATAGCTTTTGTCAATCTATTTGATCCTGTTTGTAATGATGCTACTGATTTTTTTGCCATGACTAATATGTATTGTTTGATATTTTCTATTTCCGAAATATCGGATAAAATATCTAAATTATTTAATTTCTTTATGAACTGTCATTTTCTTTAAGATCGGGTTAAATTTCTTAACCTGCAATCTGTCTGGAGTATTCTTTTTATTTTTAGTTGTAATATAACGAGAAGTCCCAGCCTTACCTGAAGTTTTATGCTCTGTACATTCTAAAATAACCTGAATTCTATTTCCTTTACTTTTTGCCATCTTTTCTTATTTTTTTAAGTAACCGTTAGCTCTTGCTTCTTTAACAACAGCTTCAACACCTTTTTTATTGATGTTTTTTAAAGCTCTTGTAGAAACTTTTAAAGTAATCCATTTATCCTCTTCAGGTAAGTAAAAACGTTTTTTTACTAAATTTACTTTAAATTTTCTTTTGGTTCTATTTAATGCGTGAGAAACGTTGTTTCCAACCATTGCTCTTTTTCCTGTTAACTCACAAACTCTTGACATTTCTTTAGTGTTTTAATTGTTCTTTCAAAACGAGGTGCAAAAGTATAAATTCTTTACTAATCTCACAAACTATTTATTGTGTTTTTTAAAATTTCTTTTCTGAGTATTTCCAAGCTTTTTAATGAAGCTCTTTGAATCACTTTTTCACGAGGCTGTCCAAAATTAAATTCTTCCACCAAAACCTTATCCGGTGTAGCCAAAGCAATAAAAACCACTCCAACTGTTTTGTCTGTTTTATCAGTAGTTGGACCTGCATTTCCTGTTGTAGCAATAGCATAATCTGTATCAAATAATTTTTTACAATTTACAACCATTTCCTGTGCAACCTGCTTACTAACTACTGAATATTTATCTATTGTTTTTAATGATACTTTTAATATATCTTGTTTCGCTTTCGCGGAATATGTTACTACTGAACCACTAAAAACTCGGGAAGCACCTGCAACTGAGGTGATCATTTTTGCAATATTACCTCCTGTACAACTCTCGGCAGTACTTAAAGTTCTATTTTGATCAACCAGCAAACTTTGGATAAGAGCCTCAATAGCACCATCTTCTTCAAAACCGATAAAAATATCTTCCACCAACCCGATCAAGATTTGCACAAGTTTTTTCATTATAGATTCAATCACTAGCTTATCAGCCCCTTTTGCTGATATACGTAATCTCACCTTACCCATATTAGGTAGATATGCCAGTTTAAAACCTTTAGGCAGATCATTTTCAAAATCTTCCAGCCGAGCAGCAATGATACTTTCACCCAAGCCATAAGTCAGTATAGTTTTATGTAATATATAAGGAAAATGAAATTGCTTTTGCAAAAGAGGCAAAACCTCATCCTTGATCAAAGCTTTCATTTCAAAAGGAACTCCGGGAAGGGAAATAAATACTTTATTATTCTTCTCCATCCACATTCCGGGAGCAGTACCATATTTATTATACAACACTTTTGCTCGTGAAGGAACCAAAGCCTGCAATCTGTTTACATCTGAAATTGGCATGTTAAAATATTTTGCAAATAAAAACTCAACATGTCTCAATACCTCATCATTCTGAATCAATGAATCTTCAAAATATTCACAAAAAGTATGTTTAGTAATATCGTCTTTTGTTGGGCCCAAACCACCTGTCACAATAATAATATCTGCATTTTCTTCGGCTTCAGCCAAAGCTTTTAAAATATGTTCTTTATCATCCTGAACGGAAGTTATCTGATAAACTGATACTCCCATTTTATTGAGTTCTTTACTTATAAATACCGAATTGGTATCTACAATCTGTCCGATAAGGATTTCATCTCCAATAGTTATTATTTCTGCTTGCATTTGGCAAAGATAATTGGTAGAAAGAGAAAAGGCAAAAGTATAAAGGGAAAAATTGGTTTACCTTAAAATCAATAAACAGCTAATAATGTAAAAAAAGAGCTATTTCTTATGGCTATTCAACAGTACTTTAAATACCTAGCTTTAGGTATTTTCTTTATTGCTTTTGTTTGGTATTTTTAAACAAATCAAGTTATACAACAAAAATCAGTAAAAATCGATATGAAGTTTCTGCTATTTTTTATTTCGTTGGCTATATGTCATATTGTTCATTCTCAAAATTGGGAATTAAAAAAAGAAATCGAGAATGTAAAAGTTTACACTGCTGATATACAAAATAGTGCTTTAAAAAAGTATAAGATTATAGCTCTTTCAAATGCTCCTATCAACAAAGTTTACTATTTATTAACAGACTATAATAATTATACAAAAATGTTTAAAGAAATTTCTGACTTTAAGCTTTTAAGTAAAAATGATACTGTATGTATTACTTATTCCTTATTTGAAATGCCTTGGCCCATTAAAGAAAGAGAATTGATCACAAAGATCACAACATACAGAGCCAAAGACATCATAATAGTTTCATCAGAATCTATTAATAAACATAAGGCTATTGCAATGGGAGAATGTATTAGAATATCTGATTTTTCCGAAAAATTTATCCTTAAAAAAATTAATAAAAATCAAACTGAATGCATCATAACGGGGTATATTGATATGGGCGGAACTATACCTAACTGGGCTCAAAATATGTTTATTACCAAATCACCTCCAATAAAGCTTATTCATCTTGCTGAAATAAAAAACAAAAATGATTAACCGCTAACAATTACTTATAGGGTCACCCATTTAGTTCACAAATAGTTGTTTATGAGAGTATTATTTTGTAAATTGTATTCAAATCCGAGAAGAATGAGAATATTAAAAGATATTGATAGACAGACCTTTAAAGATCGTTTTACAACTAAAGAAGATTGCTATTTTTTTTTGGCAGAACTTAAATGGCATGAAGGTTATAGTTGCAAAAGATGTGAATCTGGGATGCATATTAAAGGGAAGCAACCAGCAAGTCGTAGATGTAGTAAATGCGGTTATGATGAGTCTACCACTACAGGAACATTATTTCATAAATTGAAGTTTGGTATCGACAAAGCTTTTGAGATGCTCTATGAGATTGTTACAAGTAAAAAAGGAGCAAATAGTATTTGGCTTGCAGAACACTTTGGAGTAAATCAAAAAACAGCTTGGTTATTTCGTCAGAAAGTACAGATTGCAATGAAAAGTAGTGAACAGTTTCCATTGGAAGATGAGGTTCATGTTGATGAATTTGAAATAGGCACTCCCCAAAAGGGAGAGCAAGGGAGAAGCAAAAGTGACAAGAAAGTAAGGGTAGTTATTGCCTTTGAGCATAGAAAAGGTAAGTCTGGAAGGGGTTGCTAGAGTTATTCAAGACTATAGTGCAAAATCCTTACAGTCTATTTTTGATCATCATATCAAAAAAGATGCAGAAGTATTGGCAGATGGATGGTCAGGATATAAACCTCTTAAAGAAGATTACCCCAATTTGAAGCAGACTTTATCTGATCAAGGAAAGAATTTTAAGATGCTACATATTTAAATTAGAAATTTTAAAAACTGGCTTAGAGGGGTTCATTCCTACTGTAATAAAGAATATCTTCAAAATTATATTGACGAATATTTCTTTAGATTTAACAGAAGAAATCATCGTGGATCAATTTTAGATAAAATTATTCTTAGATGTACCGAACATCAACCAATAACATATGCAGCAATCAAATTAAATGCAATCTAAATGGGTAACCCTAATTACTTATTTAACTAATGTCATTTTTTTTGATACCTCTCAATTCAAAATAAATATTCAAATACCCAATCTTTTACATATACCTAGCATTAGGTATTTTTTAAACTATGACTTCGTCTTACTTTTAGAGTAGTTTAATCTTAAATATTAATACTATGAAAACTTATTTAAATTTTTTTAAAAGAACAGCAATTTTATTATTTGCAGTAGGAACATTAAGTTCAGCTGAAGAATGTGATTGGTTTGAAGATGAAGAAATTGATTGCAGTGAATGTGTTTCTGCACAAATACATTTATGCGATGCGTTAGGCAGAACAAATGGCAGGCTAGATCAGGCTCAAGCTGCTGTCGACAAGGTGAAAAAAGCATGTGGTAGCAAAGGATCTGCAAAAGTTACAGCAGTTCATACTAAATGGTTAAATAATCCTACTGAAAATTGTTCTCAAATGGGTTTTTCTTGCAATTAACTTCTTAATGTGTAGAATGAATTAATACAATTTTTACTTAGATTAATTCAATTTAAACTCTAAAAATTATGAATAAACACCTATTTAAAATAGCTTTGTTTGCTTTGCTGATTCTTTTTATTGGATGTACTGAAGATGAAGAAGAAATTAATGTAAATCAAGTAACTGTAGAAGCAAATGGTCTTACAGAAAGTATTAACAATTTGGTGCCAGAATATATTATTGAGGAAATGAAAAGTTTGGGCATGCCTATTTATACTGGTGACAGCCCTCCAAAAAATCTTGATAATTCATATTTAGCAACTCCACTTATTTTAAAAGGAAGCAATATTTCAAAAGATATTATTGGTTATAAATTTCCAGACTTATATCTAAAATTACACAATCAAGATAACAATTTACTTACCATAAAAATAGATTATTTAAATGGTAATTCGACCGGAAAAGGAATTGGAAGTTTTATAGTTGGCAAATTCAGTAGCTTTTCAATTTTTAGTGAAATTATTACGATATATAAAGGAAAAACTTCAAGCCAAATTTTTGTCTACTCTGGAACTATAGCAGAAGATGGAATTGAAAACTTACATGTTGCTGGATTTATGGTTCCAACTAACGTCAAATTTACGTACTGATTTTCAGTTCATTAAAAAATCCAACATCTTCAGGTTTGATGTCAAATTTAACAATTTTAGCCTTAAT